>JAXHTH010000210.1:0-68499 GCA_034211115.1 Planctomycetota bacterium
ATGATGCCCGTGCTGCAGCGCATCTACATGCAGATGTGCGAGCCGAAGTGGGTGGTCTCGATGGGGGCGTGCTGCTCGACGGGCGGGGTGTTCGACACCTACGCCACGGTGCAGGGCATCGATCAGTTCATGCCGGTGGACGTGTACGTGCCCGGCTGTCCCCCGCGGCCGGAGATGCTGCTGGAGGGCGTGATGGCGATCCAGCGCATCATCGACGCGGACAACATCCCCTACGACGGGGACGGCCGTCGTCTGCCGCTGCAGATCGCGATCCCGCCCGGCCATGACCCGTCGCCGCAGCCGGTGGACGTCAGCATCGGCGCGACGTAGTCATCGATCGCAAACTCGGCCGACCAGCGCGCGCGGAGCCTCTCCAGGCCGCGATCGAGCTGTTCCGCGTGCGCGGGTTGCGGCAAGAGGAGGAAGGCGACATGCGAGGTCCGGGCGGCGACGAGACGCGTCGCGCCGAGGGCGGCCGTCGTCTCCGCCGCCAGTTCTCGCAGGTAGCGCCGGCGATCCACGCGCGGAAAGTGCTGGTACACAAGGAGCGAGTGGCCGGCCTCCCACGCCGCGGCCAGCTCCGCGCGGCAGAGGTACTTGCAGGAACCGCGCCTGCCGGGCGGAACCGACTTCACCTCCAGGCCGTTGTCGGGATCGAAGAAGACCAGCGCCCGGCCGCGCGCGACATCCAGCGCTTCGGCGAAGAACACCGCGCGCTGCGCGAGATCATCGGTGATCCGCGTGCGATGAAACACGGCCTCGCCGAGCAGGCCGGACGATTCGATGCGCTCCACATCGCGCACGCCGTCGCCGCGGACGGCCTCGTCCAGGAAGTCGAACAGCGGCGGATCGAGCGGGCGGTAGAGCAGGGGCCGATCGAGATACTGGAGGTGACGCCCGTCGGCGCTGCCATCATCGGCGGTGAGCATCCAGCACACGGCGAGCGACAATCCATCGCCGCACAGCGCGCGGAGCAGGCCGTACTTGCGATAGTCGTTGATGTCGCCGAAGTACTGATTCTTCATGCCGGCCGCGCCAAACAGACAGAGCCCACGGACTCCTGCCTGCGGGACGCATCATACCGGGCTTGACGTTGCCGCGCCGGGGCGCTCAGTCGCGGAGCTCGACCGTCCAGTACGCCTCGTTGAGGAAGGCCTTCCACGATTCGTACTTCTCCGAGCCCAGGCGGAGGGTGATGGCGGGATTCCGCCGGGGGCGCTGGGGCGGGCGGATGAGCCGCACGTTCGCCTCATCGGGCGTACGGCCGCCCTTGCGCGTGTTGCAGCTTATGCAGGCGCAGACGAGGTTGTCCCAGGTGTGCTCGCCGCCCTGCACGCGGGGCACGACGTGATCGATGGTCAGTTCCCTGGTGCCGAAGTGCCGGCCGCAGTACTGGCACCGGTTGCCGTCCCGGGCATAGATGTTGCGGCGATTGAGCTTGACCTCCTGCCTGGGCAGGCGGTCGTATCCGAAGAGGCGGATGATCTTGGGCACGGCGATGACGAGGCGAGGCGTGTGAATCCAGGTGTGCGATTCGGCCTCGACCTGCCGCTGGAGCTGGGCGACCTCGATCCAGCTCTCGAAGTCGTAGTTGAGGTACCGGCCGTTCTCGACGGCGATGACCTCCGCGGCCCGCTTGCAGAGCAGGATGAACGCCCGGCGCGCGCTGACGACCCGCACCGCCGTGTACAGGCGGTTGAGCACCAGGACTTTCTCGTCAAGCGCGGCTGATACGACAGGCATGCCTCCGTCTCCGCGGACCCGCTCGAGTTCGGTCAAGTGTAGCCCACACTCCCCTGTCGGTGCAAGATTTGCGCTCGCCTTTCGTCAGCGGTCAGTTGGGGGGAGCAAAGGCCGCCCGGGCGGCGTCCACCCGCGTCCGGATAGCGCAGCCGTGAAGGTGGTCGTTGACGAGGCCGATCGACTGCATGTAGGCGTAGAGGGTGGTGGGTCCGACGAAGGTGAAGCCCCGTTCCTTCAGGGTCCGGCTCAGGGCCGCCGACTCCGGCGTCCGGGTGAGGCTCGCCAGCGTGCGGCGATCCAGCCGCCTCGGGCGGCTTCCGGGGTCCGGCGGGAAGGACCAGAGCAGCGCCGCCAGCGCCCCGCGCTCCTCGATCACCTCCATCGTCCGCCGGGCGTTGTTGATCGCCGATTCGATCTTCGCCCGGTTCCGGATGATCCCCGCATCGGCGAGCAGGCGATTGACATCGCAGCTGGTGAAGCGCGCGACGGTCTCGATCTCGAACCCCCGAAACGCACGGCGGAAGTTCTCCCGCTTGCGGAGCACGGTCAGCCAGCTCAGACCCG
This sequence comes from Planctomycetota bacterium, assembly GCA_034211115.1. Taxonomy (GTDB): domain Bacteria; phylum Planctomycetota; class Phycisphaerae; order Phycisphaerales; family SM1A02; genus JAXHTH01. Next base: position 2,308 of record JAXHTH010000210.1, read on the forward strand.
CCTGGAAGCCTTCCAGGCACAGCTTCTCGAAGAGGTACCGATCATCGGCGGTGGGGAACCCCCATTCGTGGTCGTGGTAGTTTCGGTAGAGCGGATCATCGCCGCACCACCAGCAACGATCGACGCCGTCGGCGCCTTTGCGCAGGCCGGGTTCCGCTCTGGTCATGAGCGCTCCTCCTCCGGACGGCGGACGACGGCGGCATGGATGCGATGCTTCACCATCAGCGGCTCGAAGGGGAAGTCGCGCTTCAGCATCGCCGCGAGATCACGATCGAACGCCTCCACCTGCCCAGGCGTCAGTGCGCCGGAGCCGACGGCGTGGCAGGTGCGGATGCGCCCGCGCCACGATTCGTGCGTGAACGGCTGGTCGTGGTCGTAGCAGAACTGCTCGACGAGCTGGAAGCGCCGCCCCTCGGTGAGCTGATGCAGGTAGCGCACGTAGACGCCATCGTCGCCGGCATGGGGCCAGTCGGGGTTGTAGTCCAGCACCAGCTTCTCGGTCGCCTTTGCCACGGGATCGACGCGGGGCAGGTAGTTGAAGCTGGCGACGACAAGCATCCCGCCGCGGCGGAGCAGGCGCTTCACATTGTCCATCGTCCGCGGCTGCTCGAACCACCACCAGCTCTGGCCGGCGATGACGAGATCGAACGACTCGTCCGGGGCGTGGAACTCCTCGGCGCGCCCGACGCGGAAGGTCGCGCGCCGATCGAGGCCGGTCTCGGCCGCGCATCGGCGGGCGGCGGCGATCTGGTTCTCCGCCACGTCGACCCCGAGCACCGTCGCCCCGCGCCGCGCCAGTTCGAGGGCGACCGTGCCCGGCCCCGTCCCGAGATCCAGCGCCTCCAGCTCCGCCAGCGGCCGGATCGCCTCCAGGCGGTCATAGAACGAATCCGGAAAGCCCGGCCGGTGGGTGAGATAGTCATCGCTGTGGCGGCCGAAATCGATCTCCATCATCGGCCGATCGTATCAGGAGGCGGCCGGGGGCGGTGGCACGACGCTCCGCGTCGTGCGAGGCGGTGGTTCGATGCTCCGCGTCGTGCGAGGCGGTGGTTCGATGCTCCGCGTCGTGCGAGGCGGTGGTTCGATGCTCCGCGTCGTGCGGATGACGATCCTCATGCGCCGCGCTGATGAACGGGGCGCCCGCGGATTTGCATCCGCGGCTATGAGAAGCCGTCAGCCCCGGACTCTGCCCGCGGAATTCGTCGGCGGTCCCGGATGAATCGCCGGTCGCACGACGCGGAGCGTCGTGCCACCGAGGCTTTCGCACGACGCGGAGCGTCGCGCCACCAGCGCGGGCGATGTCAGTGCCGGAAGTGGCGCACGCCGGTGAGCATGACCGTCACATCGTTGCGATCGCAGACCTTGAAGGTTTCCTCGTCGCGCTTCGAGCCGCCGGGATGGACGATGCATTTCACGCCGGCGTCGATGAGGACCTGCGGCCCGTCGGGGAAGGGGAAGAAGGCGTCGGAGGCGGCCACGGGCGGCGGGCCGTCGTCGGTCATCCGCGCGCCCGCCTTCTCGATGGCGAGCCGGCAGGAGGCGACGCGATCCATCTGGCCCGCGCCCGCCCCGAGCAGTTGCCTGCCGCGACCGATGGCGACCGCGTTGGAGGTGACGTGCTTGACGACCGACCAGATGAAGGCGGCGTCGGTGAGCAGGTCCTCCGACGGCGCCGGCCCGGCCGCGTGCCGCCACTTGAGCAGATCGGCCGCCTTCACATCACGATCCTGCGCCAGCAGGCCGCCGGGAACCGATCGATAGCTGACCTGCCGGCGCCCCGAATGCGCCAGCGTGGGCAGCGAGAGGAGCCGCACGTTCTTCCAGCGCTGGCTGAGCATGGTGAACGCGTCCTCGTCGTAGCCCGGCGCAATGATGACCTCGAAGAACTTCCGGCCTTCGCAGATGCGCTGCGCGGTGGTCGGGTCCATGCGCCGGCTGACGGCGAGGATGCCGCCGTACGCGGCGAGCGAATCGCCCGCGTAGGCCCTCTCGAACGCGTCGGTCAGGTTGTCGGCGACGGCGGCGCCGCAGGGATTGGTGTGCTTGATGACACCCGCGGCGGCGAGGGCGGGGAAGGCCTCGTGAAGATCCTGGATCAGCTCCAGCGCGCCGGCGGCGTCGTTGATGTTGTTGTAGCTCAGCGGCTTGCCGTGCAGGACGCTCGCCGTCACCACGCTCGGCTCGGTGGACGCGGGATCGGCGTAGAGCACCGCCGCCTGGTGCGGGTTCTCGCCGTACCGCAGCTCGCGCTGGCGCACGTAGCCGAGCCGGAGGACGTCGGGGAAGCCCTCTTCGCCCGTCGAGGCGAGATACGAGCTGATGGCCGTGTCGTACTCGGCGGTGCGGGTGAATGCGTCCGTCGCGAGCTGCCGGCGCAGTCCGAGGCGGGTCGCGCCGTTCTGCGCCCGCAATTCCTCCAGCACCTGCTCGTACTGGTCGGGGGAGGTGACGACGGCGACGGAGGCGTGGTTCTTCGCGGCCGAACGGAGCATGGACGGCCCGCCGATGTCGATCTGCTCGATCGCCTCCTCGTCCGTCACGCCGGGATCGGCGATGGTCTGCTCGAACGGGTAGAGGTTCACGCAGACAAGGTCGATGGGGACGATGTCGTGCTCCCGCATGGCCTGGAGATGCGCTTCGACATCGCGCCGGCCGAGGAGGGCGCCGTGAATGGCCGGGTGCAGCGTCTTGACCCGGCCGTCCATCATCTCCGGAAAGCCGGTGACGGATTCGATGGGGATGACCTCGATCCCCGCCTCGGCAAGGGCGCGCGCGGTTCCGCCCGTCGAGATGATCTCGATGTCGAACTCGGCAAGCCCTTTTGCGAAGTCGGCGAGATCGGTCTTGTCGCTGACGGAGACGAGCGCGCGTCGTACGGTGACGAGGTCTGGCATGGCGAGGGGCCGTCGAGTTCCTTTGTTGGTGCGCTGCGGGTCGGTCAAGGGCGGCGAGACGGGCCTCACCCGATTCCGGGAAACCGTGGGCTCAGTTGCGGGGGACGAGGCGGATGATCCGGCCGTCCGTGCCCGTGGCGTAGAGATCACCCTCCTCCACGTCGGTGGCGATGATCTCGTCGATCCGGGGCATGTCCAGGTTCCTGATGACCGCGCCGAGACGATCGTCCACGAGCTGGATGCGCCGGCCCGCCGCGTCCCAGGTGAGGAGCGTGTCGTCCATGCGGGTGAGCACGCTGCCGGCGGCGTCCCCGGCCCGCCAGAGCACCTCACCGCCGGGCCGATCCAGGGGCAGGGCGTTGAAGCAGACGAGGCCTTCGTCGGCGACCTGCTGGTAGACCCGGTCCCGGATGAGCACGGGCCCTTCCGCCAGCGGGCTTTCGGTGAGGTATTGCCAGAGCGGGCTTCGCGCCTCGCTGAGCTCGTAGGCCCGCAGATGCTGATCCAGGCTGGCTACGTAGACGGCCCCGTTGCCCGCCACCGGCGGGGCGACGATCGGACCCAGCGCCTTGGCGCTCCAGACCTGGGTGGCCGAACGCGCCCGCAGGTTCATGATCCGCCCGTCGCTTCCGATCGCGATCACGTAGCCCTCTTCGTACACCGGGGAGATCTGGACGGAGTTGGAGATCTGGTAGGAGCGCCACTCGCTGTCCAGGCGGTAGGAATGCCAGACGATCTGGCCGTTGCGGGAGCCGTAGACCAGGAACTGGCCGAACACGAGCGGGGCGGTGTTGGCGATCCGCTCCAACTCCTGCTTGCCCACGGGCGAGCCGTTCACCGAGTCCAGCACGAGCAGTTCCCCGCCCGTGGTGAGATAGATCCGCTCATCCTCGGGGATGTACGTGATGCCGAGGATCTCCACGATCCGGCTGGCGGCGACGGGGATGCGCCAGACGCGATCGCCCTCCTCGCGGCGCAGGCGGGTGAGGACGTTGTTGGAATCGAGGGTGAAGACGGAATCGGCCTGGACGGCGAAGTCGCGGATCGGCCTCCCCATCGACGGATACTGCCAGTCGATGCGGTAGCCCATCTCCCGGGCCGCGGTGGGGCCGATGATGTAGCGCTCCTCGATGGTGCGGGCGATCGACTCGACATCGGCGTCCGCGGGAGCCGCCGCCCCGGCCGGCTCGCCTTCGGCCTCCGGAGACGTGGTGGCGCATCCGCCGCAGGTCAGGATCGCCCCGGCGAGGGCGAGGGGGGCGGCGAGAAACCGCCGCGGACGGGGGAACAAGCAACGCATCATTCGTCTCTCCTGCATCTGGCGGACGGTGGGGGGCGTCCGGGGGCCGCGTGCGGCACGAATCCGGCAGTATCCGGCCCCTGTCGCCGCACGTCAAGACAGCCTAGAGTGTCTTCTTCCCTCACCGGCTGGAGTCGCGGCAGATGTTTACCGGTATTGTCCAGGCCCTCGCCCGCGTCGCCTCGATCGAGCACGTGGACTTCGGGGCCGTCCTGACCATCGATCCCGGGGACTGGCCCCACCGGCCGCAGGAGGGCGAATCCATCGCCGTCAACGGCTGCTGCCTCACCGTCACCGCCCCGGGCCCGCATACGCCGGCGGACATGTTCCGCTTCGACGTCATCCGGCAGACCCTGCGGCTGACCAACCTGGGCGACCTGACGGAGGGCTCGTCCGTCAACCTCGAGCTCGCGGTCACCGCCGACCAGATGCTCAGCGGTCATATCGTGCAGGGTCATATCGACGGCGTGGGCGTCGTGCGGGAAGTGCAGCGCGATGAGAACGAGTGGCGGATCCGCATCGACCCGCCCGAGGAACTGCGCGACTACATCATCGACAAGGGCTCGGTCGCCCTGGACGGCGTGTCGATGACCGTGGCGGGCCTCGACGACCGCGGCTTCGAGGTCGCCCTCATCCCGACGACGCTTCAGATCACCACGCTGGGGCGCGCCGAAGCCGGCACCCGCCTCAACATCGAGACCGACTACATCGCCAAGACCGTCGTGCACTGGCTGAAGCGCCAGGAGACGGCGTCGATGGCGACGAGGTGACTCGGAACGGGATGCGAGGCGCCGCGAAGCGCGCGCCGGACGGAGAACGAGCACCGCCTCCGGGAGTCGGTGCTCGTGCGGTTTCAGATCCGGATTCGATCCGGCGTCAGACGCTTACGGGCAGTCTCCCCACGCGCCGAGGAGGGCCAGGAGATCGACGGTGTCCGTGTTGCCATCACCGTCGACATCGCCGTCGGGCGTCCCCCAGGCGCCGAGGAGGTAGAGAAGATCTACGGTGTCGACCACGCCATTGCCGTCGAAGTCGGCCGGACATGCCGACCCCAGGTCGAAGATGTAGGCCGATCCGCTGTCGAAGCCGTTGTCATCATCGAACGGCGTGCCGACCACGACGTGCTGCTGTTCGATCGCGAGGGAGGTGGCAAAGGCGTCGTGATCGTCGATGTCGTCGGACGTGAATTCAGCGCGCTGCTCCCAGCTTTCGCCGGTCCTGACCCAGACGTACGCGGCCCCGCTCGCGGGCTGACCTCCCGCGCGCCGAGGTGATCCGATCACCGCGATGTCGCCGCTCACGTCGGCCGAGCGTCCGAACTCATCCTCCGCCTCTCCGTCGTCGAGGGCGAGTTTCGCTTGTTGCGCCCAGGCGTCCCCGTCGCGGACGAACACGTACGCGGCGCCGGCGCGGTAGCCGTTCTCATCGTCGCCGAACGCGCCCGCGACGATGGTGTCGCCGTCGATCGCGACCGAGCACCCGAATCGAGCGTAGTCTCCCGGATCGTCGGGCGTGAGCTGGGCCTGCCGGGTCCAGTCATCTCCGTCTCGAACGAAGACATGCGCCGCTCCGGAGGAGTGGAGGCCCACGCCGTATGCCCCGATCACCGCCGTGTCGGCGCAGATGTCGACGGAGCATCCGAGGTGGTCGTGCGGAAGCTGCCCCTCCGCGACGAGTTCGGTCTGCTGAGTCCACTCCGTTCCTTCGCGTGTGAACACGTATGCCGCACCGGCCTCGGTGCCGTGCCCTTCATCGTGTTCGGCGCCGACGATGATCGTGTCGTCTTCCAGGGCGACCGCGCCGCCGAACTCGGCGAACATGCTCGGAGTGTCGGCCACGAGCTTGGCCTGTTGCGTCCACTGTCCGTCGTTGCACGTAAACACGTAGGCCGCGCCGTTCCGCGGCTCGTCGCCGTCGTGAGCGGGCGCGCCGATGACCACCGTCTCGCCGTCGGCGGCCACGGCGTCGCCGAAGAAGTCGAACGCGGAGCCGTCGTCGGCGACCAGCTTCGCCTGTTGCGACCACTCCGCCCCGTCCCGGGCGAAGACGTAGGCGGAGCCGGGACCGTCGCCGAAGGCGCCGACCAGAATCAGATCACCGCGGAGGGCGACGCTGTCGCCGAACAGGTCGGCCGGGGTGCCGTCGTCGGCCACCAGCTTGGCCACCTGGAGTGGATCGTCACCCGCCATCGCCGCGCTGCCGGGGGCGAGGAGCGCACAGGCGAGGGGGGTGAGCATCGTAAGGCCGCACACGCCGATTCCGTCTCGCCGCTGAACCTTCATGGTTGAGCCTCCTGTCCCGGGTCCGCCGAAGAGCCCTCCCCACGGCCGGATGATACCGTCGGCCGCGGGCCGGCCCGGTGCCGCTGCCTTTTCGCCGCCTGTCCTGGCACGCAGCACCCGACTACGATGAGCGCGTGCCGCCGGAGGCGACGATGGAACGCCGACTCGGGATCCGGAGCGAGAAGATGGGGCGGAAGAAGAACCGGTCGCCGATTCGGATCATCGCCCTCGCCGCCCTCGCGGTCGGGGCGACGCTCGTTGTCGCACAATCAAGCGGGCAGAAGGAGGACCGAACCGTGATCGATCTGCCTGACGCGAAGCAGAAGGGGACGATGTCGGTCGAGGAAGCGCTGCGGAATCGGCGCTCGGTGCGCTCGTATGCGGATGAGCCTGTCGCGCTGTCCGATGTCGCGCAACTGCTGTGGTCGGCGCAGGGCGTGACCAGCGGCGACGGGCTGCGCACCGCCCCGTCGGCCGGCGCGCTGTACCCGCTGGAGCTGTATCTCGTCGCCGGCCGCGTCGACGGTCTCGACGCCGGCGTTTACAGGTACCGTCCGAAGGCGCACGAACTGGTTCAGATCGCGGAGGGCGACCGGCGCGGCGAGCTCGCCGACGCCGCGCTGGGGCAGAGCTGCGTGAAGGACGGGCCCGCCTCGATCGTCTTCGCCGCCGTCTACGAGCGCACCGCACGCAAGTACGGCGATCGCGCGCGGCGGTACGCGCACATCGAGGTCGGGCACGCCGCGCAGAACGTCGGCCTCCAGGCCGTCGCGCTGAACCTGGCCACCGTGCCCGTCGGCGCCTTCGAGAACGAGCGCGTCCAGTCGGCGATCGGGATGGAGCGCAACGAGAAGCCGCTCTACATCCTGCCGCTCGGAAAGGCGAAATAGGCGACGCGGCGTTCGCGGCGTATCGCTCAGATGGCGACCGGGGCCAAGCCCTAATTCGGGACAGTCACCTATTTAAAAACAGGTGACTGTCCCGAATTAGGAAGCACTGTCCCGAATTAGGAAGCAGGTGACTGTCCCTAATCAAGACATCCTGCCGGTGGGGAGGCGGAAGTTGCGGGAATCAACAGCCGCGGATGCATATCCGCGGGGATGGTGGTCCTTGGCATTGCCGGCGGAGGAGAAGAACGCACGACGCGGACCTTCGTGCCACCGTCGCACGACGCGGAGCTTCGTGCCACCATCGCAGGACGCGGAACTTCGTGCCACCGTCGCACGACGCGGAGCTTCGTGCCACCATCGCAGGACGCGGAGCTTCGTGCCACCATCGCACGACGCGGAACTTCATGCCACCCGTCGGGTCGCCGGCGTGCGGCCGCGTTGATCAGGTGAGGCGCAGGTGTTGATGGGGGCCGGGCGCGGTCTGCGTTTCTGATGCGTCCCCGGCCGGCCGGGACGCGGCGAGCGGGCCCGCGTGCATGCAGATCAGCGTCAGGTCGTCGACCTGGTGGAGGGAGCCGCGCTGATCGTCCAGCCGTCGTCCGATGGCGTTGATCATCTCGTGCGGCGTGGCGCACTCGACGAGCCGCTCGAACTCGTCGCGGTAGCGGGCGGTGGGCAATCGCTGCTCGTAGTTGTCGGCCTTGGGGGCGGGAAACGCCTGCTCGAAGCCGTCGGAATGGAGCAGGAGCCGATCGCCGACGGAGAGTTCGACGTCGATCTGCTCGTAGGCCTCGTCCTCGAACACGCCCAGCAGCCCGCCGGACGTCTCGAGGAGGCGCGGCGGCTCGTCGGCCCTCAGCAGCAGCGGCGGGGGATGGCCCGCGCCGGCGAACCGCATCAGCCGGCTCCGGCAGTTGATGACTGCGTACGCCGCGGTCGCGAAGCGCGTCGTGCGACCCTGCCGGCGGATCATGTCCTGGTTCAGTTGCGCCAGCACCTGCGAAGGCTCGACGATCCGGTAGGAGTTGCCGGTGATGATCTTCGTGGTCAGGGAGCGGCAGATGATCATGGTCATCAGCGCCGCGGGCACGCCGTGCCCCACCGCATCGGCGAGGAAGACCCCGACGTGATCGTCGTCCAGCCGGGCGATGTCGTAGATGTCGCCGGAGACGTAATGGGCCGGTCGCCAGAGGGCGGCGAACTCGACGCCGTACAGGCTGGGCAGCTCGCGGGGGAGGAACTCGCGCTGCACCATCGCGGCGAGCTGGAGTTCTTCGTGCATCCGCGCGATCTCGCCCTTCAGGCCGCCCTGGAAGCGCTGGGCGAGGGAGACCTCGTGGCGCAGACGCGTGACCTCTCGCTGCCGATGAAGCATCCCGTCCAGCGTCGCGCAGAGGCGGGCGTCGTCGATGTCCGCGGGCAGGGTGAGGGCGCCGGCGAAGCCGTAGGGGTTATCGGCGGCCGGCGGCTCGTCCAGAAGCGCCATCACCGCCACGCCCGCGTCCTCCAGGGTCGCCAGCATGGACAGGGCATGCGTTGTCTGGGCCGACCGGCCCAGCAGGAGGGCGATCACATCGACGCCGCCGAGTTCGGCTTCATCCAGCGCCTCGCCGCAGACGGTGGTCACGTTGATCGGGCCGGCCCCGCGCCAGGCGTCCAGCAGTCGCCGGCGGAGGAGCTCGGCCGATGGCTCGCGGTCGTCGAGGAAGGCGACGATGATGTTCGAGGGTCTCATCGCGGAGCCGGTCCTGCGGGGAGAGAGGTTATGGGCCGTCGGTGAGGCCGCGCGGCGGCGATCCCCCTCCGTCATCGTCGCGGGCGGGGGGGGCCTTGAGCGGCCAACTCCCTCTGGGGCAACACATTGTGAGCATGAGCCGGATGCCCGCCCGCCCCCGCGTGCCCGAGGCGTTGACGCCGCCTTACCGGGCCATCGCCTTCAGACGCTTCAGATCCAGCTCGATTTTGTCCTCCACCCGCAGGTTCAGGCGATCCAGCCACCCGCCGCGGAGCTCGATCACGAACTGGGCCGGGTAATAACTGGGATAGGAGTCCTCCCGGACCCGCTGCTCGTACGCCGCCACCGTCTCGTCGGCGCGTCGCGGCGGCCGCGCCTTCATCTCATGCGTTGCCGTCACCCGGCCCTGCGCATCGAGGTAGATGATGTCAATGTCGAAGAGGCAGTAGCCCATCCAGAACGACTGGTACTCCGGGCGCGGAAAGATGAACAGCATCCCTCCGTCCTCGGGAATACTCTCGCGATGCATGAGTCCCTGCGTGCGCGTGGTTTCATCGGCGGCGACCTCCAGGTGAAACTCGTGCCCCTTGATGGTGACGGTCTCCATCAGCGGGCCCGAGCGGGCCTTCTGACAGCCGGGCGCGGCGAGCAGCCACGTCAGCGACAGCAGGAGCATCAGCAGCCGGCAAGCAGCCATTCGTGATCTTCCTCGGTGAACGTGACGGGAGTGGGGGGAAGCCTATCGAGAAGAAACCGATCGCGGAAGTCCGCCGCGGTCATCTCCGCCGGCTCGTCGATGATGCCCGACCAGGCGGCGAGCAGGCCGACGATCCGCTCCGGCCGCACGCCGGACCGCTGATAGGTCGCCAGCCGGGTGTCGCCGTGACGTTTGGCCAGCCTCCGGCCGTCCGTGCCGACGACGAGCGGCAGATGGCAGAAGCGGGGCGGGCGGAGATCCAGGGCCTCGTAGAGCATCATCTGCCGGGCCGCCGAGGGCAGCAGATCGTCGCCCCGCACGACGTCCGTCACCCCCTGGCGGGCATCGTCGACGACCACGGCAAGCTGGTAGGCGGGCACGCCGCGGCGGGTCCACACCACGAAATCGCCCACCTCCTTCTGCGGGCGGTGGATCGACGGACCGGCGAAGTCATCGTCGATCCGGATCGCCTCGTCGGGAGCGAGAAACCGGTAGTTGGTGTCCTCCTGCCCGAATCCCCGCCGCTCATCCTCCGCAGGCCGAAGTTCGGGCGGAAAGCGGAGCTCGTGCTCGTCGGCGTGCGGGGCCGAGGCGGCCTGCTCGATCTGCTTGCGCGTCAGGGCGCAGGCGTAGACCCGGCCCCGATCGGTTAGAACCCGCATGGCGCGGCGGTAGGGGGCCAGATCGTCGCTCTGGCGGAGAATGGGGCCGTCGTGATCCAGTCCCAGCCAGGCGAGGATCTCCAGGGCCTGCTGCGTGGCCTGGGGCTTCACCCGCGGCCCGTCGAGGTCGTCCACCCGCATCAGCAGCCGCCACCCGCCGCGGCGGGCGAGGGCCCAGTTGATGACAAACGTCCGGGCATTGCCCAGGTGCAGGGCGCCGGTGGGGGAGGGGGCGAGGCGGGAGACGCGGTTGGTCATGGCGGCGGCGGCGTGTATAGTGCGCCCATCGGCTCGGCATTTCCACTGTCAGGCAGGACGGCCAACGGAGTGTAGCCATGGAGAAGCTGCCCCAAGAGGATCTTGACGCGAGGCTCGGTTCGTTCCCCGACTGGTCCATCAACGGGGACGCCCTGCAGCGCACCTTCAGCTTCGACGATTTCCTCGGCGCCATGGCCTTCGTCAATCGCGTGGCCGAGCTCGCCGAACGCCACCAGCATCACCCGGACATCATGATCCGCTACAACAAAGTGACGCTGACGCTGACCACCCACGATGCCGGCGGGCTGACGGAGAAGGACTTCACCTTCGCGGGTGACACGGACGGCCTGGCCGCCTCGTCCTGAGCGGGTGCAACGCGTCTCTGGGTCGGTTTGACGCCGCGCCGCGGCCGCGGGCGGACCTCGCCGCCGCCGGAGCCGCCCGATCAGGACAGCGCCGCCCGCAGCACGTCCGCGCGGGTCTTCTGCACCTCGGCCGCCGAGAGACTCCGCCCGGCGTGGGACTGGAGATGCGCCGGCTGGACCTGGAGGAACAGCCGATTGATCAGATTCGGATCGATTTCCGGGAAGCGGCCGAGGCAGACGGCCAGCCGGACGCGGCTGAGCAGCTTCATCGCCTCCTCCACCCGCATGAGCCGCGCCGACCGGAGCGTGCCCACCGCGCGATGGATCTGATCGTCCAGCACGGTCTGGTTGCGTTCGGCGAGAATCCGCCGGGCGTGATGTTCGTACTCGATGATCCGGGGCAGGATCTTCTCTTCCAGCTCCGCGAGCAGCTCCGCCTCGCTCTTGCCCAGCGTGACCTGGTTGCTGATCTGGTAGAAGTCGCCTGACGATTCCGAGCCTTCGCCGTAGTAGCCCCGCACGGCAAGGTGCAGGTCCTTGGCCGCCCGCCGCACGCGCTCGATCTCGTTGATGATCTTCAGCGCCGGCAGATGCATCATCACCGAGAAGCGGATGCCGGTGCCGACGTTCGTCGGGCAGGCGGTGAGATATCCCCAGCGCTTGCTGAAGGCGTAATCGATGTGGGCCTCGATCGCGTCGTCCACCGCGTGGATGCGATCGTGCACGTCCGTCAACGCCAGGCCCGGGGCGAGCACCTGCATCCGCAGATGATCCTCCTCGTTGACCATCACGCTGAGGGTCTCGTCGGAGGAGATCACCACCGCACGCTCGATGTCGGCTTCCGCGAGGTTCCTGGAGATCAGGTGCCGCTCGAAGAGCAGTTCGCGGTCGCGCGGCGTGGTCTCGACCAGATCCACCCAGGTCATGCCGTCGGCGAGGCGGCAGCGGAGCAGCACCTGCCGGGCGATGTTGAGCAGCTCATGCCGCTGGGTGGTGGAGGCGCTGTTGACGAAGGGGAAGCCGGCGATGTTGCGGGCCAGCCGGGCCCGGCAACTGAGCACCACGTCCGCATGCGGTCCATCCGCGCTGATCCAGGGACCGTGTTCCTTGAGTTCCATGGCTGGGATGGTCCACGCGCATCGGCCCGCCGGGCTGATCCGTCAGGCTCGTTCCGGTGCGGCGGCGCTGTCCGGTTCCACCGCCGGGACCTCCGCCTCCAGCGCCTGGATCCGGTCGCGGAGCTCCGCCGCCCGCTCGTACTGCTCGGCCGCCACCGCGTCCTCGAGATCCTTGATCAGGCGCTGCATCCGAAGCTGGCGGTCGATGGACGCTCCGCCCCGCCGCGGACACTTGCCGCAATGACTGGTGCCTCCGTTCTGCGCCCGCTCGATCATCGGCCCGAGGTGTTTCTCGAAGGCGTCGTAGCAGTCGGGGCAACCCACGACGCCGATCCGCCGGAACTTCGCGAAGCTCATGCCGCACGTCGGGCACGTGTTGTGCGACGCGCGCGGCTTGCGGCTTCCCTTGCTCACCACGAACTGCGTGAGCACCTCGTCGATCGGCGCCTGGCCGGGAACGGTCAGCCCCGCCTCCTTGGCGTGCATCTCGCAGAGGTGGATCTCGTGCGTCTCGCCGTTCCTGACGCGCGTCTCGTGCACCACCGCCGGCCTGTCGCAGCAATCACACTTCATCACTTCTGCCATAGTATCCCGCCCCCTGCGGCGATGCCATCTTCATTTGTCGACAGGGCCGCCCGGCCGCCTGGGCGGTTATCGTCCCCCGCGACGCGGTCGGAGGCGGCGATCACGCCCGCCCCAGGACCGCCTCCAGCCGTTCGATCGCCTTTCGGACCTCCTTCACCTCCGCCTCCAGCGCCTCCACGCGGCGGGCGAGCGATGCTTCGCCCGTTTCGCCGACGGCCGGGGCCGCGCCCGACGCCGCCGGCGACGCCTCGAGGGCGTGCAGATCCGGGCACAGAAGCTGGGCGAACCGCGCCGCACGGCTCCCCGGCGCGGGCGATAACCGCCGGACATACGGCTCCGGCCGCTCCGACAGATGCTCCAGCACGTTCGTGACGACCTCCATCGATTCCAGCGGATGCATGCGCGAGGCCCGGCTTCGCAGCTCACCCGCCGTCTGCGGACCCCGCAAGAGCAGTTCGGCGAGGATGACCAGCTCGGCCGTCGAAACCTCCAGCCCCTCCCGGGCCGTGTGACGGAACTTCTCGACCCGACTGCCGCTGAGCATCACCTCCCGAACCAGCGCCTTGCCCCGCAGGCTGTCCAGCGCCTCCAGGACCTGCTCCTCGCTCATCGCGAGGATCGGGTCGCGATTGCTCTTCTGGTTCGCGCCCGCCTGCAGCGCGTTGAGCGTCAGCGGATACTGGGCGGGTGTCGTCTGGGCCTTCTCGATCAGGACGCCGAGGACACGGCATTCGTCCGGGGTCAGCTCGATCATGCTCGAAGTCTACCGGGTTCCCGCCGCCGTGGGCCGCATTTGGGAGCCGCGGGGGGCGAACCGCCGATGACAGAATCGAGCCGTCCTGCCCTGGAGGGGCCCGCGTCGTGCCCGATGCCCACGCAACCTGCGGATTCGCGCCGCTTCTGACCGGCTCGTCGCCGACGGGCGCGCCGCTCATCGCCGCCCTCGAGGGGCCGCAACGCGAGCACGCGCTCGAGCAGGCCATGAAGCGCCTCCACGCCGCCGGCGATGTGCACCTGCTGCTGGCGATGATCAAGGCCCTCCTCCGCCTCGGCCTCGCCGGCCTCGCCCTCCGCCTCCTTCATTCCACCCGTGTGCCGAGGCCGATGCAGAACGACCTGCGCGACCTCGCCGACGAACTTGCCGCGCTCCCCTCCGGCGAGACACCGCTGGCGGGACTCGCCGACCGGTATCGCGCCCACGCCTCCATCCTGCACGCGCGCTGGCCCCATCTCCGTGACGTGATCCCCGCCTCGCCGCCCGATCTTGACGATGTTCATCTCTTCATCACGCCCGCGGGCAACACACACGCGGTGCGCGACGACCCCGCCGGACGGCTGCACTTTCTCTTCCCCTTCGTCGATCATCACCGGCAGGCCGCGCGATTCGAGCCCGGGCCGGTGCGCGAAGGGTCGGCGGTGCGCGCGCTCGGTGTCCCGCCGCCGCCCCTGCTCATGCGCCTCTTCGCCCTGCACACGGATTCGGATTTCCGCCCGCCCATCGACATCATCGAGCCCGATCCGCGCGTCTTCGCCCTCTGGCTGCACCTGGCGGACATGGCGCGTTTGTTCGATGACGTTCGCATCACGCCCTTCGTCGGCCCCGATGCGCTTGGACAGTATGAGCGGTTCCGCGCCGCTCACCTCTGGCGGCCGGAGCCGACGCTCACCCTGAAAAACCACCGGCCCGACTGGCGCGCCGACGCAGCGCCGGGCGATGTCCGAACGCTTGACCAACGCGTGCGCTCCGCGGTACGGACACGGCAGCAGGCGCTGTTCGATCGCCAGGCGGCGCGCTGGGCGTCCTGTTCCCCCGCGTCATGGGCGCGACGCTTCCGCGCCGCGACTCGCGGCGGGCCGCCCCTTCGCGTCCTCGCCCTCGCCACCCGCTACTCCACCGTCACCCGCCACGCCATGCGCGACCTCGCCGCCGCGTTCCGGCGCCGAAACTGCCACGCCGACGTCGTCACCGAACCGCACGATTGCAGCAGTCGGATCGACACCTGGTCGCTCCTGGCCGACGAATCGTACGACCTCATCGTCGTCCTCAATCACCTGCGCGCCCCGCTCGCCGACCAGATTCATCCGAACGTCCCGTATGTCTGCTGGATTCAGGACCACATGCCCGAGCTGTGGACGCGGTCGGCGGGCCGATCGATCGGTGAACTGGACCTCGTCATCGGCCGCGACCGCGGCGTCCTCACCACGCTGCACGACTATCCGGCCGATCGTTTTCTCCCCGCGGGCAATCTCACCGATCCCGTGACCTACAGCGCCGAACCGCTCGGCGAGGATGAGTCGGCGCGGTTCCGGTGCGATGTTTCTTACATCAGCCACGCCTCCGCGACGCCGGACCGGATGATCGACGACATCGCCGCGCGCAACGCGCCCGCGACCGCCGCCTGCCTGCGGCGCGTGCTGGCGCTGATGCGCCGCCGCGTCGCCGAATCCGGCTTCGTCTCCCTTATCGACACCTACGCGATCATGCTGCAGGCCGAGCGCGAAGGCGGTGACGTCTCGTTCACGCGAGCCGAACGAAATACCCGCATGCACCCCGTCGTCCTCGCTCTCTTCGATCGTCTCTTTCGCCACGAAGCGCTGGAGTGGGTCGCGGAATGGGCCGCCGCCCGCGGTCGATCGTTCAGACTCTTCGGTCGAGGCTGGGAACGCCATCCGACCCTGCATCGCTTCGCGTGCGGCGAGCTCGCCAACGGTCGCGGGCTTCGCTGCGCCGCCCAGGCGTCGCGCATCAACCTCCAGATCAACGGCTACGGGTCGCTGCATCAGCGCCTGCTCGACAGCCTCGCCTCAGGGGGCTTCGTGCTCACCCGGTACAACCCGCATGACTTCATCCGCCCGCCGATGCTCGAGCTGCGGCGGATCATCGAATCCCGCGACATTACGAGTCTTTCGCAGCTTGTCGATCCCGCGGGTCCGGCCCCCGAGGCCGCCGCGCACCTGGAGACGCTGCGCCGCCTCCGTCAGCCGAGCGTCGCGCCGGCCGATGATCCCCTGCGCCGCCGCGAGGTCGACCTTATGTACGACGTCGGCGGCTTCCCGCGCGACAAGCTGACCGATGAGGCATTCCTCGAGTCACTCCGATCGCAACGCTACCTGCCCCACCGCCTGGCCGGCGACATCCCGGGCTTCACGCGAACCACCTTCGCCGATCGCGGCGCCCTGCACGACATGCTCGATCATTATGTTGATGATGACGCCGCACGTCGTGAACTCTCCGAGATGATGCGGCGCGATGTGCTGGACCACGATACCTACGATTCGCTCGTCCGGCGCATCACCCGCCATTTCACGTGCCTGCCGTCGTCGCGTCCCGCGCGTGCGGGCGCAGCCACCGCGCCGAAGACGACGGGAGGCGTCACCTGATGCACTGGGTGCTCGTCAGCGCGCGGCATCATCCTTCTCACGGCGGGATCGGCGCGCATGTCTGGTCCTTCTGCACTGCGGCCCGCGAGGCCGGCTGGCGCGTCGATCTTCTCACCCGTCCCGGACCGACTTACCCGCCGGCGGAACAGGTTCACGTCATCCGGACCCGCGATGATCGTCACGATTTCGGCAGGCGAATTGCAGCGCTGCGCTCCATCGAGCGCATTCGCCCCTATCGCTACGGCCTCTGGTCGCTCGCCGTCGCCGAGCGGCTGCGGGAATTCGAGGTCAGGCCGGATGCGATCGAATTCGTCGACTGCCAGGCGGAGGGGTATGCGTCCCTGTGCAGCCATCGTGTTCGCGACCGCTTTCCGGGGGTGCCGATGATCGTGCACGCGCACACGCCGATGTTCATCGAGGAGTCGATCAACGGATGCGATGCGCGACGCTTCGGCCGGTCCATCTATCACGGTTGGGAGCGCGCAGCGCTGCGCGCCGCGGACGGCATCATCACCGTCAGCGCCCTGCTCGCGAAGCGCCTGGGCCAGCATACGCAGGTGATCGCTCCCTGTCTGCCGGTGGCGCCCTCCCGCTGCGGACGCGCCGATGGCTCGCGGCATCCTTATATCCTCTTCGTCGGCAGCGTTCAGCCGCGCAAGGGCGTCGATGTGTGGGCGCGAAGCCTCAACCGCGTTCTGCGGGTCCGGCCGGACGTCTCCGCCGTCCTCATCGGCTCCGATACGATGACCGGACCCGGCGAAACGAGCATGAGCACGCATGTCCGCGCGCTGATCGCTCCGGCCTTACGTTCTCGCGTCCACTGGCGCGGTCCGCTGTCGCACGGCGAGACAAGGCGCGCCATCGAATCCGCCGCGGTCGTGGTCGTCCCCAGCCGGTTCGAGAGCTTCAGTTATGTCGGCGCGGAGGCGCTGCTGTCCCGTCGACCGGTTGTTCTTTCCGATCGCGTCGGGCTGCGCGAATGGATCGGCGACCCGCCGGGTGTGCCGATCGATGACGCGGCGGCGCTGGCGCGGGCGCAGAGGTCAATCCTCGGCGAACCGTCCGCGCCGCGCCGTGCCGCCGCCCGCTTCCGTTCACTTCTTCTCGATGCCTGTACGCCCGCCCGTCACCTCCGGGAGAAGGCGGTGCTCGCCGCGCGCTTCGCGGACGTGTCCTTACGTCGCTCCTCGCGCCGACGATGCGCGGATGACGCCATCGAGCACATGCGCCGGTTCCTTCGCGGCGTCGAGACGAGGGAAGCATCAGTTGCAGCCGGGTCGCGAGGAGCACGCGTGAGCGCATCTTCCCTGGAGGGCAATACCGAGGAGCCCGCATACTGTTGAACTGCCCCCGCTTCAGCATCGTGATCCCGACCCGAAACAGGGCCGACCTGCTGCCGGGCGCCGTGCGCAGCGCGCTCGGTCAAACCTGCCGCGACCTCGAGATCGTGATCTCGGATAACCGCAGCGACGACAACACCGCCGAGGTTGTCGGCCGGTTTGATGATCGGCGTCTGCGCTACGTGCGGACGCGGAGCGCCCTGCTGATGCATCACAGTTGGCGCTTTGCGCTGCGCCACGCGCGAGGCGCCTATGTCGGTTTCCTGTGCGATGACGATGCGCTGCACCCGGACGCGATCGCCTGCGCGGATACGATCATCCGGCGCACGGGCGCCGATGTCGTCGTCTGGCGATCATGCTCGTACGGCCTTCCGGACTGGCCGGACGCGCGCATCCGCGGTTGGATCCGGTTCGGCCCGCCGTACTCGGCTCGCGCGTGGGAGATCGACGGAGGACGCCTCGTGGATCTGGCGTATGATCTGCGGGTCACCTTCAGCGAGCTTGTTCCGAAGATGCTCAACGGCGTCGTGTCGCGCGCGCTGATCGCGCGCATCCGGGCCGACGGAACCGAGCTGTTTCATCCGTCATCGCCGGACTACTCCGCGATGCTCGTGCTCGCCGCGAACGCCCGTCGAATCGTGCTGCTCGATGCGCCGCTGCTCGTCGCGGGAGCCACCGCGCGTTCGATCGGGGCATCGACGCTGCGCGGATACGATTCGGCGCGGGCCTACGGGGCGCAGCTCTGCGCGCGGGAGCCCGATCTCGTTGTGCCGGCGGCGGTCGGGCCGCGAATCGCCTGGCTTGCGCAGACGTATATGCAGTGCGCGCGCGACGTGCCTTGTCTGCGCGAACGCGCGGTGAATCCGATTCATCTCTACGGTCTGAGCGGGCGCGAATTGAATCGCGCCGAGGAAGCCGGAATCGATGCGGGCGATTCCCGCGCGCGGCACGAGGCGGCGCTGGAAGGTCCGCTCGCCGACGATCGCGCGGCGATCGAGGCGTTCGCGCGCGGGAACGTCGAGATCGAATCCGAGACGTTTCTCGCCGGGACGGTGGGATCGGAGTCGGGGCTTGCGGCCGAGCCGTTCATTCTGAACGACATCGACCTTGAAGGCACGAAACCGGCGGGGGCCCACGAGGTTGCCGCCGACCTCGATCGGCTGCGCCAGGCGGGAGCGCTCGGGCTGTCCGCGTTCTGGAAGGCCGTGTTCGAGCGTGCCGCCTCGCGCCGCGTCATCCTGTACGGTCTGGGGCGGAACGGGCGCGCGCTGCTGCGCGCGTCGCGCGATTTGCGGCCGGAGATCGCCTGTTGCGATGATCACGCGCAGCTCGACGACGCGCTCGGCGTGCCCAAAACGGATTGCGCGGAGCTCGATCCCGCCGCGCATTACGTCTGCGTGACGATGAACGATGCGGCGCCGGTCGCAGGATCACTGGCGACGCGCGGCTTCGCGAGGGGACGCGACTGGTCAACCATGCGCGAGATCTCCGCGATGGCGGCACGAGGGACGTCTGTGTCTGCAGGAGTACAATACGGGCGCCGGGCGAGGGTTGGCTCGCGTCATGACAGGATGGTCTTGAAGGCGGCGCAGACGCGCGAGACGTCGTCGGCGGAGAGTTGAAGGCCGCTTGGTAGATTGATACCGCGCGGCGAGAGGTGATACGCCTTCGGATTCCGCGCGGCGGCGAGCGCGGGACCGCCGAGATGAGCGTAAGCAGGCAGCGAGCTGAGCGGGTGGAACATGGGCCGCGTATCAATCCCGTGCCGATCGAACCCGGACATGAGTTCCCGCTTGTCGATCGCGCATGAGGGATCGACCACGGCAGTGCACATCCAGTACGCGTTGTGCGTGTCGGCCTGATCCGGATTGAGGGTTATGTCCGGTCGATCGGCAAGGCCCGCGCGATACCAGTCGAAGATCCGGCGCTTGCGATTGAGAAGTTGCTCGATGCGCTCGAGCTGGGCCAGGCCGAACGCGGCCTGGAGATCGCTCATTGCATAGCGAAGGGCAACCTCGTGATTCCAGAACCAGCGATCGCCCGGTTCGCGACCGTGGTCGGCGAGGGTGAGGCACCGTCGATACAGGGCTTCATCATCGGTGAGCAGCATGCCGCCCTCGCCCGTGGTGAGCGTCTTGGAGCCGTGGAAGCTGAACACGCTCACCCGGCCGAAGGCGCCGGCGCGACGACCTCCCTGGTCGGCGCCGAGCGCTTCGGCGGCGTCTTCGATCACGGCAATCCCGCGTTCGGCCGCGACATTAAGTACCCGCGGCATGTCGGGCATGTTTCCGTACAGATCGACGGCGATTACCGCTTTCGTGCGCGCGGTGATCGCGCGCTGCAGCGAGTCGGGACAGATGCACCAGTTGGCGGGGTCAATGTCGACGAAGACCGGGGCCGCGCCGACGTAAGTGATCGGAGCGGCGGAGGCGATCCAGGTGAGCTCGGGGACGATGACCTCGTCGCCCGCGCCGACGCCGAGCGCGGCAAGCGCAAGATGAATGGCGGAAGTGCACGAGGGCAGGGCAAGCGCGTAGCGGCGGCCGACCCACGCGGCGAACGCGGACTCGAAACGACGACGAAACGCGCCGGCATGCTCGCCCCAGGCATGACGGGCCGCGGCGGCCACACGGGCGACTTCCGCGTCGGTGATCGAAGGACCGGCGAGTGGGATGCGAGACTCGTTCACGGCCGAACACACCTGAGGTAGCCGTCCGGCGCGGCGGTGATCATGAGCTTGGCCGGAATATCGCGATCGATCTCGAACCGTCCGGTGGTCGCAAGATACTCATGAACGGCTGTCTTCGGATTGTTGCCGTTGTCCCAGCGCGCATCCGCGAGAAAGCCCGGCGGAAGATCCTGAATGACGGTGTCGAAGACGATGAGGTAACAACCGGGTGTCACGAGCGGGCCGTAGAGTTGCAGTTCGCGCAGAACGTGATCGTGTGCATGGTGTGAATCCAGAATGACCATCCTGCGATCGTATCGATCGGCCAATGCGGCCACTCGCGCGGCGAGGTGCTCGTCGACGGACGAGCCGTCGAGAAGCGTGATGAGCGGGCCAAGCGGATGGCCGAGGATGGCGCTTCGATTGTGAGGCCGAAGATCGATGTCAATCCCGATCACGCGTCGCTCCCCGCCGAGAAGCTGGAGGAGGGACGCCCAATAGACAAGCGATCCGCCGTGGGCGATTCCTGTTTCGATGACGAGATCGGGCCGCGTGCGCCAGATGATCTCCTGCGCGGCGAGTAGATCCTGCGGGAACTGAATGATCGGCCGACCGAGCCAGGTGAAGTTGTATGTATACTTGTGCTGCGACGAGTGCATCATCCAGCGGAGCGAGAGCGCGCGCAGATCGGCATCGCGCGCGAGATCCGATACGTGGCGGGCGCGTTCGGTCTCGAACCTGCGAACCGGGTCCGGGTCGTTGGCGGGCCGGGCGGCGCTGGGCTCGTGTTGTGTGCGGCCGTCATCAGGCATGGGAAGAGCCGACCGGAGCGCGGGCGGCGGTGCGGTGGATCAGGTGTCGGATGCGCTCGAGGGCGTACTCGATGCGCTCAAGCGGCTCGGCGCCGATGGCGATGCGGATGCGGGTATCGCAGTCAGGCCCGTAGCCGAGACCGGGAACGGAGCTGATACGCTCGTCTTCGAGAAGGCGATCGCAGAAATCTCTCGAGGAGAGAACCGAGGGAACGATGCTCACGAAGAAGTAGAACGTGCCGGCGCCGGGCGCGTGCACGAGGTCGAGGGCGCCAAGGAGACGGGTGACGTGAGCGCGAAGGGCCATGAGGGAGGCGATCTGCGGTCGCGTCGCGGCAAGCAGACGCTCGAAGTGGGCGGCGATGTAATGCTGGAGAATCGTCGGGGCGCAGGTGATGCAATGCTGATTGAGCTTCAACATACGATCGATAAGCTCGGCGCGGGCGATGACGTATCCGATGCGCCAGCCGGAGAGGCCGAAGGTCTTCGAGGTCGAGCCGACGACGATGGTGTGGTGCAGGGACGGATCGAGCGTCGCCGCGGACTGGAAAAGACCCTCCGGGGCGAACTCGGCGTATGCCTCATCAATGAGGAGGCTGGTGTTGTGGCGTTCGGCGAGGCGGTGGAGACATCGAAGATCGGAGGGTGTGAGGATGCGCCCGGTCGGGTTGGTCGGATGACTGAGGACGATGAGCGGCGTGCGCGAGCCGAGGAAACGCTCGTAGTGATCCAGCGGGGTGTCGGGAGCGGGCATCACGGGTCGGGCGTGGCAGAGGCGAGCCTGCGCCGCGTAGCTGACCCAGGCGGGCTGGGGAATGAGAACCTCATCGGCCGGGCGGAGAAGACTCATCATCGCGAAGAGGATGGCGATCTTCGAGCCGGCGGTGACAAGAAGTTCGCGGTCGGGATCAATCGTGACCCCAAAGTATGTGTCATAATAATCGGCAATACAGCGGCGCAGCTCGGGAAGGCCACGCGACTCCGAGTAATGACAGCTCTGAGGGAAGGGCACCGACGCGAAGGCGGGAAACGGGAGATCGAAGCGGGCCTCGCCGAGCGAGAGAACGATCACGTCGACGCCGCGCCGCGTGAGTTCATAGACGCGCGTGTTGCAGCGAATGGATTCGGCTTCCTCGAGCTGGGGGAGCATATCGGGAGAATCAGGCATTGAACATGTGGGGCACGGCGCGAGGGCGAACGAAACCCGGCCAGAGACGGGCGGCGTTGTCGAGCAGGATGGCGGCGAGGGCGCCCGGAGCGACACCGACGGCACGGGCGAGCCGAACCGACTCGGCGAGCTGAGGTCGCGGATCGGCCGAAGGCCAGTCGCTTCCGAAGAGGAGGCGCCGGGGGCGGGTCTGAAGATAGACGGTGAATGGTTTGAGCGCGTCGGAGTCCTTATAATAAGACATCGTGACCGCGAAGTCATAGAGCACGTTGGGAAGCGATGCCGTATGCGCGCGGAACGCCCAGGACTGGTACCCGCCGGCGTGCGTGGCGATGATCGGTGTCTCGGGCAGCGCCCGGGCGAGCGCGATGATCAGCGGCAGGCTGATTTCATAATCCAGGCTGGTGCCCCAGGGGTAACAGTGGACGATGAGGCCGGCGACCGGCGGATCATGGGTGAGAAGCCGTTCGCCGAGGGGCGGGATGCGGTCGGCGGTGAGACGTGCGAGAACGGGGTGGATCTTGTACCAACCGCTGCGGCGCGCCCAGTCGGGCAGATCATCGTCAATGGGATAGAAAGGAACGGGTTGCAGCGCGGGCGGCAGCGCGTCGAGATGCGTATCGACAAAGCCGAGTTCCTCGCGCGTATTGAGAATCAGATTCGCGCCGATCATCTCGGGATGGGCCTCGGCGTGTGCGCGCAGGCGGTCCAGCCCATCCTGGTCCGGCGAGGGAAGATGAAGATGATCGTCGAAGAAGGGGAGTGTGAGTTCAGGGTCGTTCATGCGTACTCAACATGAATAAGCTGTCGGAGGCGGGCGGCGCGGGCCTCGACACGATCGCGTGTCTCGTCCAGGGCGATGAAGTAGGCGCCGCGATCGGTGTCGTCGGTGGGCGAGGTGATCGTATCGCCGGGCCGGTAGGGAATGTCGAGGACATGGGCGAGGCGCCGGCGACGCGCGTCGGCAGCGCCGTGCACGGCGCGGACGCGGCCGGGCGGAAAGCGGAAGAACTCGAGCACGGCGGCGCGAGAGGCGACGGACGGATCGGCGGGGGAGTCTCCCAGCAGACGGCGCAGCAGCAGGATATAAGGATCGACGCCGCTCACGTGCGGGACGATGGTGGAGGCGACGCCGTGCCCGCCGCCGCGCGCGGCGACTTCGATGAGGTAGGGAGCACCGGCGCGCAGACGGAACTCGGCATGGGTGAGCCCGTCGACGAGGCCGAGGGTGCGGGCGACGACGCAGGCCGCGTCGTGAACGGAACGAAGCGTGTCGCCGTTGAGGCAAGTGGGATACGCGAGTCGGCGGGCGACGCAGGGCAGATCGGCATAATGCGCCTTTTCCGAAACGGCGAGCACGTGATGACGGCCGCCCAGGGCGAGCCCCTCCACCGTGAGCTCGGGGCCGGCGATGTACTCCTCGACGAGGATGACATCGCGCGAGCGGGTGAGACAATCGTCAAAGCGGCGACGAAGCAGGTCTTCAGTGTGAATGCAGAAGACGCCGACAGAAGACTGGGAGGCGACAGGCTTGATGACGACGGGATATCCGAGGCTCCGCGCGGCATCGCACGCTTCCGAGCATGAACGAGCCGTGCGGTGGCGGGGCAGGGGAACACCGGCATCGCGCAGCGCGCTTCGCATGATGCGCTTGTCAGTGAAGCGGAGGGCGACATCGGGTCGAATGCCGGGCCGGCCGAGCGCGTCGTTCAGAGCGGCGACCACGGGCACGGCGCGATCCGTCTGGTCGGAGATGACGAGATCGACCGCTTCGCGACGGGCGATCGAAAGAAGGGCGTGTGCGTCATGCATGTCGACGGCGCGGAAGACGTGGGCGCAGGAGCGGCCCGGGGCGTCGGGATTGCGATCGGTGACAACGGTGCGCAGCCCCAGTGCGATCGCGCGCTGGATCAGGGGGAGTTGCCATCGTCCGCCGCCGATGATCATGACGGTGGAGGTCGCGGTCATCGCGCACCTCGCTTGCGCGCGAAGAGAAAGAGGCTGTCGCCGTATCCGAGGCGCTGCGCGAGCAGACCATCGAAGAAGACAGCCCAGAGGAGGCGGAGTTGATAATTGCGGATGAAGCGCGCGCCGGACGGGGCGGGGAACGTGCCGAGGAGCGTGCGAAGGATGCGTTGAAGGAGAGGATGAAGGTGATAGAGAAGCTCCCCGCGGTTGCGCAGGTCGAGAATCTCCAGGCGCTGCCGGCGGGCGAGGCGGGTGAGCGACGAGCGGTTGAACCAGCGGAGGTGCCCAAGCTTCTGGCGGGGATCGCTGAGAAGGCGCCATCGCGCGCCGAGCCGGCGCGCCTTGGCCGAATCGAGATCCGGGGTGGAGAGGCAGAGCACGCCGCCGGGCGCGAGAAGGCGGACGGCGCGGGTCAGGTCGGGCCGGAAGTCGAGCAGGTGCTCGATGATGAAGCACATCGTGATGATGTCGAAGCGCTCTGACAGATCGACATCGAAGACATCGCCGGTCGTAATAAGAGGCGCGATGTCCGGGGGCGCGGCCTGGCGCGCATCGGGATCGATGTCGACGCCGCGGAGGCGGGCGGCCGGGCGCAGGCGGCGGAAGGCGCCGAGGAGCCGGCCGGTGCTGCAGCCGATGTCGAGGATGGCCGGCTCGGCGCGCCGTGGAGACAGGAAGTGCAGGCAGCGGCGCGCGACGAACTCGTAATAGAGGCCGTGCCGGGCGTAGAGCGTTTCGAGGTTGCGGAAGAACAGCCTGCCCGTGTTGGGATTCGGAAAGGTTTTCGAGAAGACGCGGTCCTCGAGGTAGAGTTCATCGAGATCGCGCGGCGTGGGCGGGGGCTGCATGATCGCCAGCCCGCAGTTACGGCAGCGCAGCACATCGAACGATGTAATACGCCGGGAGAAGTTGGCGTCGGCGACATGCGCGTGGGGGTCGAACGCCGCCCCGCCGCAGAGAGGACAGACAGGCCCGGGAGACGAAGCGCTCGCGTGGGCGGTGTCGGGGAATGTCGCGAGGCGGCTGTGCATGATCGTCTTACCGGCAGGCGAGAGACCAGTCATACGGAATGTGGTTGCGGACCGGATCGAGGCGGTCGGTGCGATCGGCCTGCGGATCGTGCGGGTGCGTGCAGCAGTTTGCGACGATGGCACAGGGGTCGGTCAGACCCTTGAAGCCGTTCCACACGCCGGGAGGGATCTGGACGAGGACGTAATCATCAGGCCCCGGAAAGAGCTCCATGACCGCGCCGCGGGTGGGCGAATTCGCGCGCTCATCGTACAGGGCCAGCTTGATGCGTCCGAAGATGCAGGCGTAATTGAGTGTCATCTCGCGGTGACGATGCCAGCCCTTGATGACGTGGCGGTAGACGGTCGAGAAGTAGATCTCCCCGAAGCCAATAAAGTGCGGGTCATCGGCCCGGAGCATGTGCATCACCGTGCCGCGCTCGTCGGGGATACGGCGGAGAGGAACGACGCGGACGCCGTCGATTGTCGAGGGGCCGGTCGACGGGTTCATATCAGGCGCAGCTCGGGTATGGGGACGATGAAGCGCCCGCCGCGCTGAAGATAAGGAGCATTGCGTCGGCAGATCTCATCGGCGATGTTCCAGGGGAAGAGAAGACAGGCGTCGGGTGACTCCTCCATGAGCATGTCCGGCGCGACGACGGGCTGGCCGGTGCCGGGAATATAACGTCCCTGCTTGTGCGGGCTCACATCGGCGATCCAGGGAATGCGATCCGGGCCGAGTTGAAGTCGATTGAGAAGAACGACCGCCTTTGCGGCGGCCCCGAAGCCGCCGACGGCCTCGAAGCGGTCGAGGGCGGCGAGAAGGTCCGCGAGGATCGTCTGCACGCGTGCGCCGAAGGCGTGATACGGGGCGTCGTCGAAGAGACCGAGGCGGCGCTCGTCCTCGCACGTGCGGTCCGCCTGCGCCTGGTCCCCGCGGTGGGCGATCTGAACGTGAAGCGATCCGCCATGGATCGGGATCTCATGAAGCGCCGTGATGACGAGATCGTGCGCGTTGAACAGGCGACGAAGCGCCGACACCGAGTAGTAGCTGTAGTGCTCGTGATAGATCGTGTCGAAGGCGCCGGAGTCGAGCAGGCGAAGGACGTAGGGAACCTCGACGTGGGCCGCGCCGTCGTCGGCGAGCAGGATGCGCATGCCTTCGGCGAGTTCGTGGGGATCGGGGACGTGGGCGAGCACGTTGTTGGCGAAGATGACATCCGCGGCGCCGAACGCGCGGCGGATCGCGCGGGCGGTGCGGGGATTGAAATAGTCGCAGCGGGTGGGCACGCCGTCGGCGAGGGCGGCGGCGGCGACGTTCTCCGCGGGATCGATGCCGAGCACACGCGCGCCGCGCGCAATGGCGTGCCTGAGAAGAGAGCCGTCGTTGGAGGCGATCTCGACGACGCGTTGACCGGGGCGGACGAAACGCTCCACGAGCCGATGCGCCTGCGCGACCATCGTCTGTGACTGGCCGGAGAAGTAGCGGTAGTCGCGGAAGAGCAGGTCGGGCGGGGTGGATTCGGTGAGCTGCATGAGCGAGCAGTCGCGGCAGAAGACGGCCTTCAGCGGGCGGCGCGGCGCCGGTTCATCGGGATGGGTGAGCAGGTTGTTGGCCAGCGGCATGGTGCCGAGGTCGATCACCTCCCCCAGCGAATGACCGCCGCAGAGCCGGCAGGTCACGGAGAATCACCGTGGCGAGCCGGGGGCGACGGCGGGGCGGACGCCGGCTCCGGAGCGGCCGCGTCGGGAAGATTCAGATGGCGACGATACCAGGGCACGGTGGCGCGAAGGGCGGCATCGACGGCGTGGCGGCGCCGCCAGCCGAGCACATCGCGGGCCCGCCGCGAATCCAGATGCTGGGCGTCGATCTCGCCCACGGCGGTGTCGGCGATGATCGGCTCGAGATCCTCGCGCCCCGCCGCGATACGAATGCGGTGGACCATCTCGAGCACCGTCAGCGGGCGGTCGGCGCCGAAGTTGAACGCGCATCGGGCGGGATCGGCGGCGGGCGACTCGTCCAGCCATCGCGCCAGGGCCAGCAGGGCGTCGACGGCATCGTCGATGTAGATGTAGTCGCGGACGGGCGAGCCGTCGCTGCGAATCACCGGACGGCGCCCGCGCAGCAGCGCGCAGAGAACGGACGGAACGAGACGGCTGAAGTTCACATCGCCGGGTCCGAAGACGTTCCCGCAGCGGGCGATGGCGATCGGCAGCGCGTACGTCGCCGCGTACGACTGCGCCAGAAGATCCGCGCACGCTTTCGAGACGTCGTAGGGGAAGCGCCCCGCGAGCGGGGTGTGCTCGGTGTATGGAAGATCGGGGCAGGTTCCGTAGGCCTTGTCGCTGGAGGCGATGATGAGACGCTCCACGCGCGGACCGGCGAGGCGGCAGGCCTCGAGCACGTTCCACGTGCCGTGGATGTTGGACCGGAACGTCGTCAGCGGATCGCGCCGCGCGGCGCCGACGATGGTCTGCGCCCCGAGATGGAAGATCGTGTCGATCTCGCGGGCGCTGACGGCGGCGCGGACGAGCTCGAACTGCTCGAGTCGGCCGTCGATGAGGTGGACGCGGGCGGCGTCGCCGGACATCCGCAGCGGGGAGCGGGGATCGTGGTCGCAGACGAAGGCGAAGACCGTCGCCCCGCGGTCGAGCAGGGCGCGAACCAGATGCGCACCGATGAACCCGTCGGCCCCGGTGACGAGGACGTTCGCGTTGGACCAGTCCGTGGGCATCGCCGGCATCATGGTAAAGAAACGCGGCGAGGTTGGGGTCGGCGGCGGCGCGGGGGGGAGGCGGCAGCCGGTACCATCGGGGATCGGGCCGCCGCGCCTTCGCGCCGCGGGCCCCACGGCCGCGCCCGGCCGGTCCGATCCCCCTCGAGGAGGTGACGGAAGGCGATGCTGAGCTACCTGCTGCCCACGCGGAACCGTCCCGAACGCCTCGCGGCGACGCTGCGGGCGGTGGGCAACCTGTCGGCAGCGGCGCACGAGCCGATGGGCGGCGCGGAGGTGATCATCGTCGACGATGCCTCGGAGACGCCGATCAAACCGGAGGCGGCGCTCCGGAACGGCATGCCCGTGACGGTGATCCGGCGCGACCGATGGGAGGGGGCGTCGGCCCGGAACGCCGGGGCGCGCCTCGCGCGCGGCGCGTGGATCGTCATGCTCGATGATGATTCGCATCCCGTCGACGAGGCGGTGGTGCAGGTCTTGGCCGGGGCGGACGAGGACGTCGCCGCCATCGGGGCCGAGATCGTCCTGCCCGACGGACGGCACGAGGCCGGCGGGCTGCCGGAGGTGTTCGTCGGCTGCGGCGTCGCCCTGCGCCGGCAGGCCTTCCTCGAAGTCGGCGGCTACGATCGCAGCTTTCATTACTACGCCGAGGAATACGACCTCTGCGCCCGGCTGCTGCTCGCCGGCTGGCGCATCACGCACGACTGGCGCTGGACGGTGCGGCATGAACGTGATCCGCACGGGCGCGACATGAACCTGATCCTGCAACGCCTCGTGCGCAACAACGGCTACGTCATCCAGCGCTATGCACCGGAGGCGGAGCGCGAAGCGGCCCTGGAGAGAGTGATTCGGCGGTATCGCGACATCGCGCGAAGGGAAAACGCGATCGTCGGATGCGAACGCGGTCTCGATGACCTGAACGCGACGGCGGCGGCGCAGCGGAGACGACCGATGAGCGCGGCCCTGTGGGATCGGTTCATCGGCCTGACATCGGTAAGGACCGACCTCCCGGGCGCGGCATCGCTGCGGGATCGGCGGGTGACGATCGTCGATGCGGGCAAGCACGCCTGGGTCGTCCGACGCGCGCTGACCGACCTTGGCGCGGCGTGCGTCGATGACGAGGGTGAGGCGGAGATGCAGATCATCGGCACCCTCTCGCCGGGCCCGATGATGGATGCGTGGGCGCAACGAGTGCGGGAGGGTCGGGCGGTGGTGGCGCCCTGGCGGATCCCCGGCGCCGACGTGACGGCCGACGCATCGGACGCCTACGATGCCCTGTGCGATTCGGGGGATCTCCAGCGATGACCGATGCGCGGACCGACCAGATTGCACGCGAGGCGGCGCGCCTCATCGAGGCGGGCAAGGCCCGGACGGTGGGGGAGGCGATCCGCCTCGCCGCCGACGCACTCCGGCTCAAACAGGCGCCGATGCCCGGCCACGGCCGCGTGCGCAAGCACGCACAGGGGATGGCGATGCAGGCGATGGGCGAACGCGCCTATCGACAGTCGATCGAGCACGTTCTGAACGTTGCCGAGCAGTTGTTGACGGTGCTGGAGCAGGGCGAGCCGGAGGGGCCGGCGGTGGTCGTGGGCCGGGCGGCAAAGGGACAGATCGACGCCGGCGTGACGCTGCACCTGCGCGTCTATACCCGTCGGCCGATCCGCGAGATCGTCGAGCATCTCGTCGCCTTCGGCTACGAGGAGCCGAGCTTCGAGACTGCGGACACGCGCTTCGGACGGCTTGACCGCGTCCGTTTTTCGGAAGAGGGATGCGAGGTGGCGCTGACGCGCTGCCTGCCGGAGATGATCGCGCACAAGGACTTCGATCTGTTCACGCGCCGTCCCATCGCGGTGGCGACGGCCGGTGAGCTGCGGCGGCGGCTGGCCGACGGCGGGCCCTGAGAAGATGGGCGGGAAAGTGCCGGGAAATCTTTTGCGGGCGGGCGAAAACGGGTGCTATTCTGTAAGGTGAATATCGCCCCAGGTTTATGGAAAGAGGAAAATCATGCTCGCAGATGTGTCCCGCGATCTGAAGGGGCGTGGCCGGGTCGTCGCCGCGCTCGCCGTGACGATCATCGTCGCCCTGCTCGTCGGCCAGCGCGCGCCGCAGCCGCGGACGCCGGATGATTCGCAGGCCCGGATTCATCCCGCGCTGAACGCCCGCCTTCAGGCCGAAGGCGCGCCCGTCAAGGCCTGGGTGTTCTTCGCCGACAAGGGACTCGCATCCGAGCGCGAGTATGCCGAGGCGATCCAGCGCCTGCACGAAACGTACGATCGGAGGGCGATCGAGCGCCGTCGTCTGCGCCGCACCGCGCCGGGCCTCTTCGACAGGCGCGACATTCCCGTGGCGGACGATCATGTCCAGGCCGTCGCCTCGACCGGGGCGGAGCTGCACATCACCAGCCGATGGCTGAACGCCGTCAGCGCGTGGGTGACGGGCGAGCAGGCGCGGGCGATCGCCGCGCTGCCGTTCGTGAAGTCGATCGAGCCGGTGCGGCGGGCGCGGCGCATCGAGCCGCCGACGCCGGAGGGCGACGGTCCCGCCGCGCCGCTCGGGCGCGGCTTCTACGGCGCGGCCGAAGAGCAGCTCGAGCAGATCAACCTCATCGCGCTGCACAACGACGGCGCGACGGGCGAAGGCGTCATCATCGGCATCCTCGACACCGGCTTCGAGCGCACACATGAAGCGTTCAATCACCCCGACCATCCGCTGGAGATCGTCGACGAGTATGACTTCATCGACAACGATGACAACACCGCCGAGGAGCCGGGCGATCCGGACTACCAGTACTGGCACGGCACGCTCATCCTCGGCACGCTCGGCGCGTACATGCCCAACGAACTGGTCGGCGCCGCCTACGACGCGTCCTTCATTCTCTGCAAGACCGAAGACACATCGGGCGAGTACCAGGGCGAGGAGGACAACTACGTCGCGGGCCTCGAGTTCATCGAGTCGCTGGGCGGCGATGTATCGACCTCGTCGCTCAGCTATCACGACTGGTACACCCAGGATGATTACGACGGCGAGACGGCGGTGACCACCATCGCGGTCAACGCCGCGACCGAGAACGGCATGTACTGCTGCACCGCCGCGAGCAATCAGGGCCATGACAACAACCCGAACACCTCGCACCTCGGCGCCCCCGCCGACGCGTTCCAGGTTCTGACCTGCGGCGCGGTGGAGAGCACGGGCGAGATCGCCGGCTTCAGCTCCGACGGCCCCACCGCGGACGGCCGGGTCAAGCCCGAGGTCCTCGCCCGCGGCGTGTCGACGCACACCGTCAATCCGGGCGACGATGACGGCTACGACACGGCGAGCGGCACATCGCTCTCCACCCCGCTCGTGGCCGGCGCCGTGGCCTGCATCGCCCAGGCCCAGTCGACGTGGACCGTCGATCAGCTTCGCGATTTCCTTTTCTTTACCGCCGACTATTACCTCGCCAACGGCACCTACGACCCGCTGTACATCTACGGCTACGGCGTGATCGACGCCTGGGGCGCCGTCGCGCAGGACTGCAACCACAACGGCGCGTTCGACGATGAGGACATCGACAACGGCACGAGCGAGGATGTCAACGACAACGGCATCCCCGATGAGTGCGAGTGCCTGGCCGATTGCGCCGATCCGCCCGACGGGGTGGTCAACACCGAAGACCTGCTGGCCCTGCTGGGCGACTGGGGCCAGTCCGGTACGCCGCGCGACATCAACTTCGACGGGATCGTCAACACCTCCGACCTCCTGATCCTCCTCGGCGCATGGGGGCCGTGCCCGGAGTGATCGGCGCGAGGCGGCTCTTCATACGCATTCCACGTGGAAGCCGTGCGCTCTTCGGCGCCTGTTCGGTTGCGCCTCGTTGACTGATGTGCGACAGTGCCATCAGCAACGCAGGGAGGCGCCGATGAAAGTCCGGGAACGATCGTCCGGGGACCGTCGACGGCCGGGGCAACTCGTCCGCCGGGAACGCGACGCCAGGCGGCGCGACCGCCGTCGCGCCGTCGCGCCGGCCCTGGATGGTCGCCGCACCGAGGAGATCATCGAGAGGCTCGTCCGCAGCCGCGGCTTCGTGCAGAGCCGGGCGTATGCGTATCGGGACGACGGGATCGAGGCGATCGCCGTGAAGAAGCCGCCGGGCAAGACGCCCACGTTGCCGCGGCATCGGTGGGATGGATTGCGCACGCGGCTCAACGCCGGTCCCACGGAGGCCGGTGGCGTCTGCGCGTTCGGCGGCCGTGATGTGCAGCGGATCCTCGAGCAGGAGTTCGGGGCCAGGTACACGCTGATCGGCGTGTACGAGCTGCTTCATCGTCCGGGCTTTTCCTGCCTTTCGCCGCGGCCCCGACCCCGGAACCGGACCTGGTCCGTTTTTCGCGCCACCGCCGCACGACGGGGGGACTTCGTGCCACATGCGGAAGGCGCGGCGCACCTACGGGAGTCGTCGCGAGACGGCGCGGTCGATCTCGCGTTTCGCCTCGCGCTTGGACATTTCCTGCCGCTTGTCGGCTCTTCGCTTGCCGCGGGCGATGCCGATGAGCAGCTTGGCGCGGCCGTGGACGAAGTACATCTTCAATGGCACGATCGTGATGCCGCTCTCGCGGGCACGGATCGCCAGCTTGCGGATCTCACGCTTGTGGGCGAGCAGGGCCCGCGTCCGTGTCGGCGGGTGCTGATGATGTTCGCCGGCGGGGGGGTATTCGGCGATGTGCACGCCGTGCAGCTCCAGCGCGATGGGTTCTTCGATCGCGCGGACGAACCCCTCGGCGAGGCTGACCCGCCCGTTGCGAACGGATTTCACTTCGGTTCCCGTGAGTTTGATACCGCACTCGAGGGTGTCCTCGATGGTGTAATCATGCCGTGCGCGCCGGTTATGGATCACCGGTTCGTTGGACCTCCCGGTCGTCTTTTTCTTTTCCTTGCGCGACATGGTCCAGGAACGCCGGACGGTTTGATTCGTGCGACGGTAGTTGCGCCGAGCGAGGGCGGCAAACACGGAGCTGGACTGCCTGCCCGATCACGCGCCGGGCCGTGAAGGCGCTGGTCCGCGACCGTGGTTCCGCAACCGCCTGCGTTGAGATCCGTAATCAATGGGTGCTTTGACTTGTGCTCCGGTGATGGCCGGGGCAGGATAACGGTGACGGGCGGTCATCGCGACCGCCTTACTCTACAGGTCGGCGTCCGGGCACGCGGGCGCCGACGAACTCCAAGGAAAGAGGATAACATGCACCGCAAATCTCCGCGTCCGGTTGTGGGAGGGGTTTTCTGTACCGCCGTGTTGCTGTTCGTCGCGGCCGCCATCGCGGCCGGCGAGGACCGGCCCGAGCGCGTGAGCGATCGTCATCGGCTGGTCCAGGTCGCGGGAGCCTCGGCGCCGGCGATGGTCTACGAGCGGGAGGGACGGATCAAGCGCCTCTACGGCGCGGTCTTCGCCTCCGGGGCCAGCCCGCAGCGCAGCGCGGCGGCCTTCCTGGACAAAAACGCCCAACTCTTCGGCGTCGAAGCCGGGGACCTGCGACCGGTCGGGCCATTCCCCGACGGGCGGCACGTGCAGCCCATCCTCTACGATGCGGACACCGGCGGGTATCGCTTCACCGGCGTCTATTATCGTCAGTTCGTCGATGACATCCCCGTCTTCCGTTCCCGCATCACGCTGCTGGTTCGCAACGAGGCGGACTACCCGCTGGTGCTGGCCGCGTCGGATCTCCGCAACCTCGCGGGCTTCGAGCCGGCCCCCGGCCGGACGCGACGGGACGCCGGCGCGGGTATCGCCTCCGCGCAGGTCATCGCCCCCGAACTCGTGAACTTCACCGATCCGCAGCTCGTGGTCTGGGCCGGCGTGGACGATCTGCCGGACCTTCCGACCCTCGCGCACACCTTCCTCGGCGACAACGGCTACCGCCCGGGCGATCCGGCCCCGGAGAAGTACCTGTTCGTCACCGACGCCGTCACCGGCGAGATCCTCTACGTCGAGAACATGATTCTGAACGCGGACGTGGAGGGCAACGTGAGCGCCCTCGCCTCGCCGGACTATCGCGCCGATGACTGCGTCGACGAGCTCGTTCTGCCCATGCCGTATGCGCGGGTGAGCATCGGCGCAACCGTGGCCTACGCCGACGAGTTCGGCGACTTCGTGATTCCCAACGACGGCGACGACCCGGTCGACGTGACGTCGACGGTGCGCGGCCGCTGGTTCCGGGTGAACAACCAGGGCGGCGAGGAGGCGTCGATCACGCTGTACGACGTGATCCCGCCCGGCCCGGCCGACTTCCTCCACAACGAGAGCAACAGCGAGTTCACCACGGCCGAGGTGAACGCGTACATCCAGGCGAACATCGCCCGCGACAACGCGCTGGCCGCCAACCCCGAGTACCCGGTCATCGGCAACCAGCAGGACTGGCCGGTCAACGTCAACATCGCCGACACCTGCAACGCCTATTACGACTACTCGTCGATCAACTTCTTCCGTGACGGCGGGGGATGCAACAACACCGGCTTCGGCGACGTCGTCCATCACGAGTACGGCCACCATCTCGTCGCCAGCGGCGGGAGCGGGCAGGGCGCCTACGGCGAAGGGATGTCCGACGTCTGCGGCTTCCTCATCACCGGACGCTCGCAGCTCGCCATCGGGTTCCAGAGCTGTAACAGCGGCATCCGCGATGCGGACAATACGCTTCAATACCCCTGCGACGGGCAGATCCACTACTGCGGCCAGCTTCTCTCCGGCTGCGTGTGGGATACCCAGGAAGAACTGAAGATCACCGAGCCGGACGACTGGTACCAGATCATCCGAGGCCTGGCGATCAACTCGATCCTCCTGCACTCCGGTGACTCGATCACGCCGGAGATCACCATCGACTTCCTCGTGCTGGATGACGATGACGAGACGATCTACAACGGCACGCCGCACTACGAAGAGATCGCGGCGGGTTTCGGCGCCCACAACATGGACGCGCCGGACCTCGTCTTTCTTGGTTTCGAGTTCCCCAACGGCCTGCCGAACATGATCGCCCCGGACGGCGGGACGACCGTGCGCGTCCTCGTGAACAGCGTGACCGGCGAGCCCGAGCCCGGGAGCGGCCTGCTTCACGTCGATGACGGCTCCGGATGGGCCAGCTTCGAGATGACCGAGGTCGAGCCGAACGTGTACGACGCCGTCTTCCCCGCCGTCGACTGCGCCGCACAAGTCGACTTCTACTTCACGGCCGAAACGACCGAGGGCCAGATGCAATACTGGCCCGGCGATGCGCCGGCGGAGACGTTCTCCGCGATCTCGGCCTACGGCCTGGAGACGCTGTTCGCCGATGACTTCAACGAGGATCTGGGCTGGGCCGTCTCCGGCTCCGTGACCGACGGACCGTGGGAGCGCGGCATTCCGATCACGAACTGTGATCGCGGCAACCCCCAGGAGGATGCCGACGGATCGGACTGGTGCTACCTCACCGACAACAGCTCCGCCGACAACTGCAACAGCGACGTCGATGGCGGCACCACGATCCTGACCTCGCCGATCATGGACGCCTCGGCCGGCTCGGCGCTCATCTCCTATTACCGCTGGTACTCCAACACCCAGGGCAACGACCCGATGAACGACGTTCTTGAGGTCGAGGTGTCCGACGACGGCGGATCCACGTGGACGCCGCTGGAAACCGTCGGTCCGGCCGGGCCGGAGGTCGACGGCGGGTGGTTCTACAGGGAGTTCCTCATCGACGATTTCGTCGAGCCGACCGACCAGTTCCGGATTCGCTTCAAGGCCTCCGATCTCAACGACGGCTCCGTGGTCGAAGCCGCGGTGGACGGGATCGAGCTGAAGCGCATCGACTGCGAGGGCGGCCTGCCCGAGGACATCAACGGCGACGGCGCCGTCAACACCGAGGATCTGCTGCTCCTGCTCGGGGCGTGGGGCCCGTGCCCGGGTTGCCCGGAGGACATCAACGGTGATGACGAGGTGAACACCGCCGACCTGCTGCTCCTGCTGGCCGCGTGGGGCTGAGCCCCCGGATCCGTCCGCGGCCGGCAGGCCGTGCCGCGAGCGGGTTCCGATGACGGCAGACGACAGGGCGGGCCGCAGTGCGGCCCGCCCTTTTCGTTCGTCTCATGCCCAGAAGAGGACTCGAACCTCCACGGGATTTTACTCCCACCAGCACCTCAAGCTGGCGCGTCTGCCAATTCCGCCATCTGGGCTTGCAGTGATTGCGCCAGAGTATAGGCCCGCCGCGGATCCTGTCGAGCCGGGCCGTTCCGGGGCGGGTGTCCGGATGCATCGGCCGCCGGCGGGTCGTCGTTGAGCGGACGGGAGGCAAAAACGTGCCGATGCGTAAGCCATTGCCAGACCGGCGGTTGCGGCTTCCCGCCCGCCCGCCTCGCCCGTGATCGGCCACCTGCCGCTGGACGCGAGGCGTTTCCGTGGCATTATTGAAGTACAACCGAGGAGGGCGGATGGTCGTCGGCGCGTCGCGCCGGCCTGTGGCGTGGGGAGGTCCTGCCCGATGCACTGTCCCTGTACCGCGATACTTCAATTGCGCCGGCCCGATCCATCCCTGGCGCGCGGTGCTCTGCCCCTGCTCTTCCGGCCCCATCGCGGCGTGGGAAACGTCGAATTCAAGCCCGACGATTCGCTCGTCACCGTCTGCTTCGACGGCCGGTTGACGGATCTGGCGGAGATCGTCCGCGCGATCGAGGACGGGGGCTCGGTGGTGGCCAGCGTCGCCCAGCGCCGGGTCGCGCCGATCCACGCCCCGGCCGGGCCTCGACCAACTGAGGCGGCTTGCGGGTCAGCCGGCGCGGCGTCCTGACCGCGCTCGCCCGGCTCCCTGCCCGGCCTTCCGTCCCCTCGCCGCCCTCTCATCCGCGGCGACCGCGGCCGCGTCTATGATCCTCGATCATGGATGAGCGGACGCTCCGCATCAGCGAGGTCTTCCATTCGATCCAGGGCGAATCGACCCGGGCCGGCGAGCCGTGCGTCTTCATCCGCCTTGCGGGCTGTCATCTTCGCTGCACCTACTGCGACACGGAGTACGCCTTCCGCGAGGGCGGGCGTCGAACCGTCGCTGAGCTCGTCGATGAAGTCCTCTCGTATCCGACAAGGCTGGTGGAGATCACGGGCGGCGAGCCGCTGCTGCAGGAGCCGGTGCACGAGCTGACCCGCCGGCTGTGTGATGCCGGAAAGACCGTTCTCATCGAGACCTCCGGGGCCTGCGACATCAGCGCCTGCGACGAGCGGGCCATCCGGATCATGGATCTGAAGACCCCCGGAAGCGGCGAGGAGGGCCGGAACAACCTGGACAATCTTCGGCATATCACGCCGCGCGACGAGGTGAAGTTCGTCATCACCGACCGGGCCGACTACGAGTGGGCGAAGTCGATGATGGAGCGGCATCGATTGACGGGGCGCTGCGCGGCGGTGCTGTTCTCGCCCGTGTTCGAGCAGGCGGCGGGGCACGAGGTGGCGGGGAAGGCCAGCCTGCCCCCCCCCGAGCTGGCGGCGTGGATCCTCGCCGACGGACTCGACGTGCGCCTCCAGCTCCAGCTTCACAAGTTCATCTGGGACCCCGGCCGGCGGGGGGTCTGAGCCGCGGCCGGGTTGGGCGGCCGCCGCGCGTCGGCGCCCCGCCTCGCGGTCCGCTCCCCGATGCCTATGATGTGCCTCCCATGCACGTCCAGCTTGTCAAGACGTTCGGTTTCGAGGCGGCCCATCACCTGCCCTCCTTCCCGGAGGGGCACAAGTGCCGGCGGCTGCACGGCCACTCCTACTCGGTCGACGTCGTCGTCGAGGGCGAGGTCCCCGAGGGGCAGAACCATCTCATCGACTACGCCGACATCAAGGCCGCCTTCGAGCCCCTCCGCAAGAAGCTCGATCACGCCTATCTCAACGACATCGAGGGGCTGGAGGATCCCACCGCGGAAGTGATCGCGGCGTGGATCTGGGACCAGCTCATCGCACGCCTGCCTCTGCTCACGGAGATCCGCCTGCACGAGACGTGCAACAACGCCTGCATCTATCGCGGGCCGTGATCGGCGATCGCCTCCGCCCGCCGGCTTGTCCGGGGCCGGCCGATCGTCTCAAATACGGCATTCCGATCCGGCCCGAAGCGCACGCCGCGAGGGTGAAGAACCATGCCCGCCCCGAACCTCGATCATCCCACGCTTGCCCGGGTCAAGGCGGCCTTCTCGGAAGTGAAGCTGCTCGCCACGGAGTTCCGCGGCCAGACGACGCTCATCGTCCCGCCCGAGCACCTGCACAAGATCATGCGCTTCCTCCGCGAGGACACCGACTGCGATTACGACTTCCTCAGCGATGTCACCGCGGCGGATTACCTGGACTACCCCGCGTCCATGCCCGGGCGGTTCGCGGTGATCTATCTGCTTGCGAGCTATTCGCACGGCCGGCGGCTGACGGTGAAGACCTTCCTCGATCCGAGCCTGGACACGTCGGGCAACGAGCCGGATCCGGCCCTGGAGGTGGATTCGATCACCGACATCTGGCCCGGGGCCGAGTGGCGCGAGCGGGAGGTGTACGACCTGTTCGGCATCCGCTTCCGCAATCACCCCGACCTGCGTCGGATTCTGCTCTGGAACGGCTACCCGGCCCACCCGCTTCGCAAGGATTACCCCCTCCGCGGCCGCGGCGAGCGCGAGAACTACCGCATCCTCGACCGCGAGTCGCGGTGACGGCGCCGGTGTGAACAGGCGTAAACACGGACGGCTCCGGTTTTCTACCGGGTCTCAAGAGCCGCGGATGGATATCCGCGGTCGAGCGCTTCGACAGCGCGCCGGACGGGATCATGCGCGCACGGCGCGGAGCGCCGTGCCACCGCTTCCCGCCGTGGGGGTCTGCTTCACCCGGCCAGGGCGGCCTTGATCGCCTCGAAGTCCGGCAGCTTTGACGGATCGTCGGACACCCAGTCGTAGATCACGGTCCCCGAGCCGTCGATGACGAACGCGGCGCGCTTGGCGACGCCCTTCAGACCCATCAGTTCATCGTGCAGCGCGCCGTATTGCGCCGACACGTCCCTGTTGAAATCGGAAAGGATCGGGAAGGGGATGTCCATCTCGGCGCGGAACCGATCGGTGACGAACGGGCTGTCCACGCTGATGCCGAACACCTTCGCGTCCAGCGTCTTCCACTCGTCCCACGAATCGCGGAGGCCGCACATCTCGTCCGTGCAGACGGGGCTGTAGGCCAGGGGGAAGAAGAGCAGGACCAGCTTGTCTTTGCCGAGATACTCCCCGATGTCGACCGTCTCGCCGGGCCTGGCGGGGAGGGTGAATCCGATTGCGTTGTCGCCTTTGCGGATGGACACGGGGTCTTCTCCGGGGAGGTTGGAATGAGGGGCAAGGATAGGTCGGCGGGGGAGGATCGTCATCCCGGCGTCGGGCCTCAATGACGAAACCGGGGTCAAAGAATCCGGCTCGGCTGCTCACACGGGGCGCCTCCGCTCACGGCGCGCCGGCGCCCGCGCCGCGGGTGATCGTGATGCGATCCTCGCCCATGTTCCAGAGGACGTGCTCGGCGTGATAGGGACGCATCGCGCCCTGGGTAAGGATCGACACCGTCCTCCCGGGGGCCGCGGTGAGGGTGGCCAGGCCGGTGGCGGTGTTGTAGTCGAACTCGTCGCAGGCGACGTCGCGCTCGGCGGTGCGGATGTACAGGCTGCCGTGGCCGAAGAGGCGCTGCACCTCCATGCGGCCGCCGAAGTTGAGCGAGCCGGCCTCCTGCTCGGCCCGCGCGGGCGCGCCGGCGGAGTGACGGAGGACGCCGGCGATGAGCCTCTGGCCGGTCAGCGTCGTCGTGCGGCCGCCGAGATTCTCGTGCAGGCACTCGACGTTCCCGCTCATCTCGATGTTGAACCGGTCATCGACCTCCCGGGTCATCTGAAGC
Organism: Planctomycetota bacterium; assembly: GCA_034211115.1. Classification (GTDB taxonomy): domain Bacteria; phylum Planctomycetota; class Phycisphaerae; order Phycisphaerales; family SM1A02; genus JAXHTH01. Next base: position 42,045 of record JAXHTH010000210.1, read on the forward strand.
TGTTCCTGCCAGCGGAAGAGGGTCGTTCCCTTCGTGGCGAAGGCATCGTCGGGCGAGGGCCGGTCGGACGGCTCGTCCGCCGCGGCGTCTTCCGCTCGGAGATCGCGGATGAGCAGCTCGCCGGCGCCGACGACCTGTGCTTCCAGCGTCTGCTGGTTGTAGTCGATGTGCTGTCCGCCGATGTAGAAGACGCGGGGACGATCGGAATGATCCTCCGTCAGCCAGGAGCGGTTCTCGAGCCGCGCTTCGCCGCGGGCAAGGAGGCGTTCCAGTTCCCGGTCACCTTCGCCGTCGGTCGGGCCGGTGAACTGGAGGGTGAGGATGCGGGCGACGGCGGTGTTGAGCTCCCGGGGGCTGGGGCGCGACTCGACGTCGACATCGCCGCGCAGCTCCAGGGCACCGCCGCCCTCGGGCTCCTGCTGATACATCGCCGAGCCGGTCCACCGCGCCTCAATGGATCGATCGCCGGCCGGGGTCGGCGGCTCGATGCGGCCGTCCACGTCCGCCCGGGGAATGGGCTCGCTGAAAGCGAGGAACCGTCCCGGTCCCTGCACCTCGTACGCCCCGCTCTGCCGCTCGAGAAGCACGTGCGTGCACCGATCGAGGATGAACTCATCGGAGACGATGAGGACGCGCTCGCCGAACAGCTCGGCCGTCTCATCGGCGGCCTGCGCGATGAGCCGGTCGGCGAAGACGCGTTCGCCGCCGGCGGGCCGCACCTGCACGTCGCCCTCGGCCTCGATGGTGTCGACGGCGACGCGTGCGTCGGCGAACTCGCCGGCCCGCGGCGCCGGTCGATCCGACCCGGCCGTTTCTTCATCCGTCATTTCGGTGAAGGTGACGATGAGGGACTCGGCCCACATCCTCTGATTCGCATCGGCGATGCGCACGCCGCCCTCGGCGTCCATCCGCCGGGGCAGGGCCTGCCCGGCCGCGCCCTCTGTGAGATCGACTCGCAGCCGGTCGCAACTGATTTCACCTTCCTCGCCGACGCTGTGGGCGCGGACGGAGCCGATCGCCTCGATCGCCTCGATCGAGGATGAGCCGGCTTCAGCTTCGGTGAAGCGCAGGCGCATCTCCTCGGCGTGGGTGAGTTTCATCTCGGGGCTGACGACCTGGACGTTGCCACGGAAGGCGGCGATGCTCGGGCCGTCGGCGCTCGCCTCACCGGCTTCCGTCTTCTTCTCCGGGGCGACGACGACGCCGTCGCGCCAGGTGATGCGCAGCTCTTCCGACCGATCGGGCACGTGATCGAGCAGCGCCGCCTCGCGCCGGCCATCGGAAGCCGCAAACACCGGCCGATCGAAGCGGCGGAAGCGGCCCTTTCCTTCCAGCACGTACCGCCGGGCCGGTTCGTCGATCGTGATGCGGCGGGCGCGATCGATGACGTTCTCCCCGTCCACGAGCCGCACATCGTCGCCTTCGAGGACGGCGCTGCGCCGCCCGCCGTCGATCTGGAGCAGATCGGCGAAGACGCGCTGCCCGTCGACGAGGCCCAACTGCACCGCGCCTTCGGCGGTAAGATGATCCAGGTCCGCGGACTGTCCGGCCGCGCCGGCGACCGCGCCTTCGCCAGCCGATGCGGGCGGATTGAAGTACGCATCCAGCGATTGCGCCCACAGCGACTGCTCGTCGTCGGTGACCGCGACATCACCGAGGGCGAGGACGCGTCGGGCGTAGATCTCCTCATCGCGGCCGGGTAGGAACTCGACGACGAGCTCGCCGCAGTCGAGGCGGCCGGTTCGATCGCCGCCCGCCGGGCGATCCGTCCCGCCCCGGCCGGCGAGGTCGGACAGCGACAGATCGCGGCTGCGGGCGGCGACGGCGCCGTGGAAACGGGCGCGGCGGAGGGCGCGGAACATCCCGCCGCGTGACGCTTCATCGAAATCCAGATCGACGCGATCGCGCCAGGCGATGTCGGTCGGCGCGGCCTCCGCCGTCACCTCGCCCCGCTCGTCGGACTCCGGCTGGACGAGCGCGGCACGCCCCGCGCCGATGAAGCCGCCGGTCTGGTCGCTTTCCGTCAGCCAGAACCGCTCGGCGGTCGCCTGCAGCTCCGGGCCGTGAATGTGCAGTCCGTGGCGATCAGAGGAGATCAGCTCGACCCGCCCGGCGGGGAGGTGATACTGCAGCAGGGCGCAGGTCGCCTCCGGCCCGGCGCTGTCGCTGATGCGCACCGGATCGCCGACGAGATCGAGCCGCGCACGCCGCGGCGAACTCAACCGCTCATCCGGATTCGTGATCGGGTCCATCGTGAGCCCGCCGGTGCAGGTGATGATCGTGTCATCCTCCCGCCGCGGGGGGGCGAGCGTGAGCGGCGAGGACTGGAACGAGGTGAGCGCAGCGCCGGCGAGCATCGCCTCGATCGTGCCCGGGCCGGCCGGCGCCGGCCGTTCCCCGCGCGCCGGCTTCGGTGTCTTCGGCGGCGATGAGGACGATCGGCCGGCGATCATCACCCCCAGCCCCTCGCTCTCCATCGTGAACACGATCGACAGCGAATCGCCGGTGATGCGCCGCTCCTCCGGCGCGCGGCCCTGTACGATCTCGACCTCGTCGTGCAGCGTGAGACGATAGAAGCGGATATCGGCGGGCGCGGCGGCCTCCTCGCCGGCGGGACGATCGTCTTTGGCGTCCGCACCCGCACCCGCGCGCGGCGGGCGAGAAGGGGGGCGGCGGTCGCCGTCGGCATCTTCCGCATCCGGCGCGGGCGCCCGTCGCCCCGCCGGGGGTGCGGGCTCCGTCTGCCTGTCGTCGTCGGATCGCGGCGCCGCGAGCCGGATGAACTGAAGCGCCTCGACCCGCGCGTGCTCGATCGTGTTCTCCCGGTCGTTGATGAGCAGCTTCAGCCCGCGGCCGCGGAACTCGCCCGTCGTCATCTCCACGTGAATCTCGTCATCGCAGCGCACTTCGCCGAGGATGTTGTCGAAGCTCGCCTCGGCCGTGCGGAGCAGCAGGGACGGCTCGTCGCGGGCCGGGTCCAGCACCGCCCCGGCGATCTGGTCGTAGCGATGAATGACCACGTTGCCCGTGAGCGTGCCGGACTCGATCGCCTGGCTGGGCGCGTAGGTCAGGGCGGTGTCGCCGCGGAGCGTGACCACCGCCCCGTCCCTGGCATAGATCTCGAGCATCGGCTCGGTCATGCGGAACCAGCCGTCGCCCATCCCCGCGGGATTGGGATCCAGATGCGCGAAGCGGTACTGCTGGGCAAGCTCGCCTTCCTCGTCGGCGACCTGAATCCAGCCGCCGGAGAGCGATCCGAGTTCCGCCACCCCGGGCTCGGACGCGCGGTCGAGCCGCTGCTCCTCCTCGGTGAGCCCGCCGGGGGTGACGAGCTCGCCCGTTTCCGCGGGCCTCTCTTCCCCCGCCCCGGCCGGCTGGCTGCGATCGAGGTTCATCACCACCAGCAGAAGCAGGAGGGCGAGGATCACCCCGCATCCGGCGAGCAGAATCGTCTTCCGGGCGCTTCGCTTCACCGGCGGAGGCGCGTGATCGTGTGAGGGTTCACCGGCCATGGCGTCGTCGTGTTCTCTTGATCATTGACTCGTCCACCTGATCCGCATCAGCGTGTTGATCGGGTAGGGTATGCCATATCATCGGGGTTCGCGTGAGAATATGGCACGGCGTCGGTGGCGAGCGGTGGGATTGCCCGATGAGGGATGATCGCCGGCCGGGGCGTCGCGCGGCCGGGACGTCGCGCCGGCGGGGTCCGCCCGTCGGAGTTGTCTCATCGCGGGCGGCGGCTCGTTATTGAATAATTCACTTAATCGACGAGGCTGTGCCGATCGGGCAGGGGATGCCGGACGGCGATTCGGAGGAGCGTGCGGAACGGCATCAGAGGCGTGCGATGGGGTTGCCCGATCAGGGCTGGCTGCCGGCCGGGGCGGCGCGTTGGCCCGGTCCGCCTGCGGCGGCCATCTGGCCGCGGCCGAGGGTCGGCCATTGAATAGTTCACTTAATCAACGAGGGTGTGCCGATCGGGCAGCGCATGCCGAACGGCGATTCGCGGGGGCGTGCGGAACGGCATCAGAGGCGGGCGATGGGGTTGGTCGATGAGGGCTGGCCGTCGGCCGGGACGTCGCGCTGGCCCGGTCCGCCCGCTGCGGCCATCTCGCTGCGGACGAAGATCGTCCATTGAATGGTTCACTTAATCGACGAAGGTGTGCCGATCGGGCAGCGCATGCCGGACGGCGATTCGCGGGGGCGTGCGGAACGGCATCAGAGGCGGGCGATGGGGTTGCGCGATGAGGGCTGGCCGCCGGCCGGGGCGGCGCGCCGGCCGGGCGTGCCCGCTGCGGCCATCTGGCCGCGGCCGAGGGTCGGCCATTGAATAGTCCACTCAATCAACGAGGCTGTGCCGATCGGGCAGGGGATGCCGGACGGCGATTCGCGGGGGCGTGCGGAACGGCATCAGAGGCGCGCGATGAGGGCTGGCCGCCGGCCGGGGTGTTGCGCCGGCCGGGTGTGATACGCCCGCCGTCTGCCGCGGACGAGGCTCGTCCATCGAATTGTTCACTTAATGGACGAGGCTGTGCCGATCGAATCGGGTATGCCGGACGGCGATTCGCGGGGGCGTGCGGAACGGCATCAGAGGCGTGCGATGGGGTTGCGCGATGAGGGCTGGCCGCCGGCCGGGGCGGCGCGTTGGCCCGGTCCGCCTGCGGCGGCCATCTGGCCGCGGACGAGGGTCGTCCATTGAATGGTTCACTTAATGGACGAGGCTGTACCGATCGAATCGGGTATGCCGGACGGCGATTCAAGGGTCCCTGCGGAACGGTATCGGTGGTGAGCGGCGGAGTTGCTCGATGAGAGCTGGCCGCCGGCCGGGGCGGCGCGCCGGCCGGGCGTGCCCGCTGCGGCCATCTGGCCGCGGACGAAGATCGTCTATTGAATGGTTCACTTAATCGGCGAGGGTGTGCCGATCGGGCAGGGTATGCCGGACGGCGATTCGGGGGAGTGTGTGGGACGGTATCGGAGGCGTGCGATGGGGTTGGTCGATGAGGGCTGGCCGCCGGCCGGGTGTGCCCGCCGGGGCCGTCAGGTCGCGGGAAAGGACCGGCCATTGAATGCTCCACTTAATCAACGGGGATCCGTCCGTCGGCGTTGTCCCATCGCGGGCGAGGGCCGGCTATTGAATAGTTCACTTAATCAGCCACGGTGCGCGCGCTGCGGCCGTCTGGCCGCGGGTGGAGATCGGCCAATGAATAGTTCACTTAATCGACGAGGCTGTGCCGATCGGGTAGGGGATGCCATATCAGGGATCACGTGAGGACGCGGCACGGCGTCGAAGGCGGGCGATGCGGCTGCTCGGTCAGGGGTGGTCGCAGGCCGAAGTCGCGCGGAAGCTGAAGGTGACTCCCGCGGCCGTCTCGCAGTGGGTGAAGGCCCACCGGGAAGGCGGCGCCGACGCGCTGCGGGCCAGACCCCATCCCGGCGCGAAGCCCCGGCTGGATGATCGCCAGCTTCAGCGGCTGGAGACGCTGCTGGAGAAGGGTCCGCGCACGCGCGGCGCCGCGACGGATCGCTGGACGCTGAGGCGGGTGGCCGAGCTGATCGAGGACCGCTTCGGGGTCGCGTACGATCCCTCCGGCGTCTGGCACCTGCTGCATCGCATGGGTTGGCGTTTTCGGAGGCCGCGAGGCCGCGGACGCGAGGACCAGGGGAACGCGCGAGCGCAATGGCGCAAGGCGGACCGCCCGGGCGTTCGGAGAGACCGGAGGAGGCGGCGTGAGGATCAGCGTCGCCGGCCACGACGGGGACACACGTGAACTGGCCGTTGAACGCACCGAGGCGTCCAGGCGATGGCGGCCGAGTCGAGGGAGCGGGCATTGACGCGACCACCCCGTCGGCCTCCTGACCGCTGCGATGTCCCGGCAGCGCCGGCGGCCCGATCGATTCTCCGATTCCCTCGGCGGCCGGGTCGAGGCGAACAACGGGCAGCGAGTCGCACGGCGGCGTCGATCCGGACGGTGCGACATCGTCGACACCCGACGGGTTGACGGCCCCGCCCTCACGCACGCGCGGGAAAGGTCCGGTTGCGCCGCCTCGCCGAATGCAGCCGGCGACGTCTGCGGAGGGACGAGGCAATCGGGCGGTGTCGGGGCCGCTTCGCCCCGCCACGACGTCCATCACCCGCGCTGGCGCTCGCGCTCCCTTCACGCCGCCATTTCACACGCCGCACCGTCCCTGCCGCGGGTCAAGTGAACAGTTCAAGGCCAGTGTCAGTCGAAAAGCGCCAGGGCTTCATCCCAGCGGTCCTGGGCCTTGAGCAGATGCTCGATCGCTTCGCGGACGGCCCCCTGACCGCCGGGGCGTTCGGTCTCGAACGCCGCCAGCGCGCGGACCTCGCAGGCGGCATCGGCGACGGCGATCGGGTACCCGGCCAGGCGAAGCATGGGCAGATCGGGCAGATCGTCGCCCATCACCGCGGCCTCCGAGGCCGCCAGCCCCAGGTCGTTGAGCAGGTTCCCCAGCACGTCCATCTTGTTCCGCACGCCCTGAAAAACGTGTCGAATGCCCAGCTCATCGGCGCGATGCTGGACGGTCATGCTCGATCGCCCGGTGATGATGGCGACCTCGTGGCCGAGCCTGCGCCAGATGGTGATGCCCGCCCCGTCGCGCGTGTGGAAGGCCTTCGTCTCCACGCCGCGGGCGTCGATGGACACGAGCCCATCGCTGAGCACGCCGTCCACGTCGAGGACGAGCAGTCGTATTCTCCGGGCCGCATCATCGTCGGGCATGGGGTCCGTTCCGGGGGTCCGCTGCGGAAGGGGATCAATGAGGCACAGTGTACCGGCTTGGCGTTCAGCGGAGCGTGCGGCGCATGATCGGGCGGGTGGGGGAACGGCGCAGGACTTCCCGGAAGCGTGCCTTCTCGAAGGCCGCGGGCAGGCCGGTCCAGGCGAACGCGTCCGGGATCGCTCCCTTGCGGGGCTCGACGGGGTAGCCTTCGACGATCTTCGCCCCGCCGCGCCGGGCGTACTGCACCGCCGCCTCGATGAGCTTCACCGACAGGCCGCTTCGGCGATGGGGCCGGGCGACGAAAAAGCACGTGATCGACCAAACCGGCTTCTCGTCAATCGGTTTGAGGACACGCGAGCGATTGAGCGAGGGGTACTCCTCGCGGGGGGCGATTGCGCACCAGCCGGCGGGTTCGCCATCGACGTAGGCGAGCACGCCCGGCTCGTGACCGTCACGAACGATCTTCCGGAACGCGCGTTTGTTGGGTGCGCCTTTCTTCTTCTCGAACTCGGCGCGGGTCATCCGCCACCACATGCACCAGCACCCGCCGCACGCGCCGCGTTCGCCGAAGAGCGCCTCGAGGTCGCCCCAGCGCTCGGGCGTGAGCGGGTGGAAGGCGAGGCGCGCGGAGGGTGGTTTCTTCATCTTCGCCATGGTCGATCGGATCGCCGGAGGCGCCCGGCCTTCGTCCGCTTCAGGCTTCCGTCTTCGGCCTGAACGCCAGGCGGGCGCGGTTCACGTCCGGATAGATCTCGAAGAACGTGTCGAGGCGGGTGAGCTCGAGGGCCTGGGGGACGATCCCGCCGATGGCGGCGAGCTTCACATCGCCGCCGTGTTCGCGCATCCGCTTGTGGAGCCGCAGCAGCACGCCCAGGCCGTAGCTGGAGATGTAGTTCAGCCTGCCGCAGTCGACGATGATCTTGCGCACACCCGCATCCACGAGCTTCTCGAGGCTCGTGATGAACTGGTCGGCGGTGTCCGTGTTCAAGCCCCCATCGGCGATGAGGATGAGCACATCGTTGTCGATCTCGTCGTGGTAGAACTCCATGGGCGGGCCATGATAGAGACTGAAGCAGGCGCGTGGGAAGGCGGATCGGCGTGATTCCGCCGGATTCTCGCGCTCTGCGGTCCCACCCGGGCGGGACGCCCGGGCCACCTTCCATGTGATGCGCTAATCGACCAGCTCCGACTCCGGCACGTCCTCGGGCTTGGGCTGGAGGTAGAACTGGTCGGGTCGCTCGCGGAGCACCCGCCGCAGCCACGCCTCGGAATACCCCAGCTCCTCGGCGCGGCCGGGCTCGTTCTGGACGTAGCCGTCGTTGTATTTCCTGATGAGATACTCGCCCAGCTCGCGGTAGCGTTTCACGACGAGTTCGCCGTGCGTGACGCAGTAATCGGTGAGGTAGCGCTTCATCAGCTCGGGATCGGTCTTCGCGAGCCGCGCGGCCGTCTCCTCGACCGCGGGCTGGAGGGCGAGGAACGTGCCCTCCAGCTCCTGCTGCACCGCCTTGATGTCCTCGGCCATGTACCGATAGCGCAGGTTGGCGTAGTTGGCGACGAAGTTGAACACCCACCACGCCGAATCCCATGAGAACTCCTTCATGCTGCCGATGGTGAACGACTCGGGCAGCGCATCGATCCCGCAATAGAGCGGGATGTAGCACGTGAGGTACGTGTCATCGACCGCGTACCAGTAGACGCCGCCCACCGGGTCCGGCAGCCACGAGCGTGACTGGGAGACGAAGGTGAAACCCGTCTGTTGCGTGGAAATCGGGCGCTCCCACGCGTACTCGACATCGTCGACGGTCCAGCTGATCGGCCGCCAGCGGTTGGGCGTCCCGTAGGGCCCGGCGTCGACGCCCTTCGTCATGTCGAACTCGGTCCCCTCGAAGTGATCGCGCATCAGGGAGAAGACATCCCCGACGGACAGCTTCTCGTCGGGCTCGATCCACAGCGGATACGGCTCGGCGCCTTCCTTGCCGCGGTAGTAGTCGGATGAGAGGTTCATCGACGGCGCCGCGCGTCGAAACATGCTCCACACCCGGCCGTCCGCGTAGCGGCGATTGCGCGGCGTGGCCGGGCAGTAGGCCTCGCAGTAGCGGAAGGGCTCGCCCGAGTCGGGGTCGTAGTAGCCTCTCTCGATGGCGAAGGAGATCACGTTCTCGCTGTAGAGGCAGTTGTCGGGATCATCGAGCGGGAATTCGCCGATGCGGGCCTTGTTCGCGTGGGCGCAGATGCAGCCGTCGGGCACGCGTCGGGCGACCCACAGCGCCCCCTCGCCCCCCGGGCCCGGGCCGATGATCTCCAGCAGCCAGGCCTCCTCGGTGTCGGCGATGGAGATCGACTCGCCCGTCGAGCCGTAGCCGTGCTCGGCGACGAGCTCGGTGATGACGGTGATTGCCTCGCGCGCGGTCTTCGCGCGCTGGAGGGCCAGCCGCATCAGGTCCCAATAATGCAGGAGGCCGTCGGGATTCTGCAGCTCCTTCCGGCCGTCGAAGGTCGTCTCGCTGATGGCGAGCTGATGCTCGTTCATGAGGCCGACGACGGCGTAGGTGTGGGGGACCTGCTCGATGGTGCCGCGCACCTCCCCGCCCCAGCGGGTGATCTGGATCGTCTCGCCCGGCTCGTGGTCGGCGGCGGGGATGCGGCGCAGATGGGGGTGGAACTCGCCGTCGCAGGTGTAGGTGATCATCACCGATCCGTCCTGCGAGGCGCCCCTGGTGACGAGCAGGTTCGTGCACGCCCGCGCCGACGGCAGGGGCAGGGCGGCGGCGAGGAGCAGGCACGCGGCGGGGAGGAGCGGATTCATTCTCATCAAAACGGCCTTTCCTGGTTCGTCGGCGGACGCGAGCCGGAGGAGAGCCGTCGAGCATCAACGCGGCCGGGCACGCACCGAGTTACCGGTCATACCGACGTCATCGGGGAGGAGTTCCGCCCCCTTCGGCGCGACGGCGGTCGCCAGTGTAGCGGCGTTCCCGTCCCGGACTCGGAAGCGCGGCGGCGAAGAAGACGCGGCCGGCCGGTCCGGATCAGATCGGCCGATGGCGATGGAACGGGGATGCGATTGAGAATCCCTCGCGATTCGCGCAATCGCCGACACCCGCGCGGCCGTGCCGAAGGACGCCGCTTAAGATCTCAGGCAATCGGAACTTGCACTCACGAGCCCGGGATGTGGACGTGCCCGCCCGGACAGTCGGCCGCGATCGGGACGCCCGCAACACACTCAACAAGGGGCTGGGATTCCAATGAACAGAACGATGACTGCCCGCAGCACGCTGTCCGGTTTCGTCCTGGTCGGAATGAGCCTGCTCTTCGGCGCGGCGGGGCCGGATGTTCAGGAGCAGGCGGCCGCGTCCTTCGACGAAGGCCGCGCGCTTCTGGCGCAGGCGGACTTCGAGGGCGCCGCCGCCGCGTTCGCCACCGCCGCGAAAGCCGATCCGCAGAACCAGGCGTATCGGAATCAGTACGCGCTGATCCGCCGCGTGATGATCCTGCGCGATGCGATGGAGCGCGAGCAGGACAATGCGCGCTGGGACGCGATGGCCCGCGCCATCCGGTCCTTCTATTACGACAATGCCGTGTACGGAGAGGCGCTGTCGCTGGACCGTCAGCGTCACGTGAGGATCGGGGGCCTCGAGTCGGCCACCCTGCTGGCGGAGACGCAGCTCGAGCTGGACATGAACGACGAGACCGTCAGCCTGCTGGATCGATTCGAGCGGGAAGAGCAGACGCCGCGCTCGCGCACGCTGCTCGGCATCGCCCTCGCCCGGCTTGAGCGGCTCGATGAGGCGGCCCCGATCGCCCGGGCATGCGCGCTTCCGGACGGCGTCGATCCTGCACTCTGCTTTGATCTGGCCCGCCTGCACTGTCTGCTCGGCGAGCAGGAGGCCGCGAGCAGGGCGCTGACACGCTGCTTCCGGACCACGCTTCCCAGTCGCCTGGAGGCGGCGAAACAGCGCGCCGAAGCGCACCCGGACCTGCGCGCTCTCGCGTCGTCGGCCGGCTTCGCCGCCGTGCTGTCCACGAGTTCGCAGATCAGCGAATCATCGTGCAGCGGCGGCGCGGGATGCGGAAGCTGTCCCAGCCGCTCCACCTGCGGCGGAGAAGCGGAGAAAGGCGGATCCTGAGGTGCTTTCACCCGCGAGGGCCGGCTTCCGCTGACCTGCCGATGAGAACCAGACGGCGCATCATCCAGGCCGCGTTCCTTCTCCTCACGATCGTCGGCGTCTTTCTCGTCCGCGGGAACGCCGAGCGCTGGTGTCCGTTCGGCGGCGTCGAGGCGGCCTACACCTACATCGCGGAAGGCAACATGATCTGCTCACTGGGCGTGAGCAACTTCTACATCCTCGGCGGGCTTCTGGTGTTGACGCTCCTTCTCCGGCGCGCCTTCTGCGGGTACGTCTGCCCGATCGGCGCCCTGTCGGAATGGCTTCAGGGCGGCGCGAGGAAGTTCGGTGTGAAGCCTCTCACCGTGCCGCGCGCCCTCGATCGCGCCCTTTCCGTGATGAAATACCTCCTCCTCGCCCTCATCCTCGTCATGACCTGGCGCACGGCGGAACTCTGGTTCCGCGGGTTCGATCCGTGCTACGCGATGCTGGGCCGTCATGGCGAGGACATCACGATCTGGGCCTACATCGTGGCCGGAGCGATCGTGCTCGCCTCGCTGCTGATCATCGTGCCGTTCTGCCGGTGGCTCTGCCCGCTGGCGGCGGTGATGCATCCGTTCTCCCGCTTCGGCTTTGCCCGCATCAAGCGCGACGGCGAGACGTGCATCGACTGTAACAAGTGCTCGAACGTCTGCCCGATGGCGATCCCGGTCGCGAAGCTGAAGGAAGTGCACGCAGCGCGCTGCACGGCGTGCCTGGAGTGCCTCAGCGCCTGCCCGGAGGCGCGCGGTCGGCGCGCTCTGGCATGGGGCCCGCCGCGGAGGCTCGGCGGCGCCTGGCCGCAGACGGTGCTGATCGTGATTCTCCTGCTTTCGCTCACCGCGGCGGTGGTGGCCAGCTACGCCTGGCCGATTCCCTCATTCGTGCAGGTGCGCGGGACGCCGCCGGCGGAGATTTCGACCGTCGAAATGCGGATCGAAGAGCTCACCTGCCGCGGACGCGGAACGATGCTCTGGTACTTCCTCCAGCGCGACGACCTGTATGCCGTCGACGGCTACCTGAAGCTGGAGGCGTGGCCGGGCCCGGGCGCGGCGCGGGCGGTGGTCACCTTTGATCCCGCCCTCGCCGACGAGACGCGCATCAGGCAGGCGATCACGGAGCCGTTCTACGACGTCGCGGCAGACTTCTGGCGCCCCTCGCCGTTCGCGATCGAAGGATACGATCCACTGGATCTGCTCGGCGGGGGGTGAGTCTGTTCGTGTTTGGGGTATGAATGCGAGGAGGCAAGCCTGCTGCGGCTGCTTGCTGACGTCCCGCGTCTCAAGACTCGCGCCTCAGGACTGAGGACTCAAGCCTCACTCTTCGCCGCTCTCCTCAGCGCGGCCAGTTCTCCGGTGGCCAGTTCGCGCCACTGGCCGGGCTTGAGGCCGGCGAGCTTGAGCGGTCCCATCCGCACGCGGCGGAGCTTTTTCACCTTATGGCCGACCCGGAGCATCATCCGCCGCACTTCCCGGTTGCGACCCTCCCGCAACTCCATCAGGAGAAGCGTCCGGTCGCGGCCGCGTTTCATGAGCGTCAGTTTCGATCGCCGCGTCTTCCGGCCCGGCTTCCTTCCCTTCGAGGCGCGTCGCTCGCTGAGAAAGATCCCCGATTCCAGCTTCTTCACCGCCTCTTCATCCAGCGAGCCCTCGACGGTGACTTCGTAGACCTTCTGCACGCCGTAGCGCGGATGGGTGAGACGGTTGGCGAGTTGGCCGTCGTTGGTGAGCAGGAGCAGGCCGGAGCTGTCGGCATCGAGCCGGCCGACGGGATACAGCCGCGGTCGGCTCGGGAGCCTGACGAGGTCGATCGCCCGGCGGCGGCCCTCCGGATCGCGGTTCGTGCACACCACGCCGCGCGGCTTGTAGAGCATGACATAAACGGGTTTCTCGACGCGGCCGATGCGACGGCCGCCGACCTTGATGTGATCGCGGGCCGGATCGACCCAGGCGGGCAGCGAGTTGACGACGTGGCCGTTGACGGTCACCTCGCCGGCCTCGATGAGTGCCTCGCACGCCCGGCGGGAGCCGACCCCCGCCTCCGCGAGGACCTTCTGGAGCCGCGGCCCGCGCGAGTCATCCGTGAAGGAATGCTCGCCCGGCGAGGGGTCGGATCGGCTTTTCCAGCCCGGTGAGGTCATCCGGCGTGGCGTTCCCTTGGTCCCGGCGTGTACGCTGGTGGCATGATCTGCACCAATCTACTCATCGTGGCCGCGCTGTGCAGCACCGGCGAGGCGCGTTTTGTCGATGTTACCGACGCCGTCGGGCTGGGAGCGGATGTCATCCCCGCCAAGGTCGCCCGCGTCTGCCTGGCCGATCTGGACGGCGACGGCCGGCCGGATGCGGTCATCGACCGCCACCGCGTGTTCCTCAACCGGCCGGATCCCGACTCGCCGATCGGCCGGCGTTTCGTCGAGGTGGCCCCGGAGCCCCCGGAAGGTGGGGCCCTGCCCGTGCCGGTGCGGGGGACGCTCACCGTCTTCGCCGATCTCGACAACGATGGCCGCCTCGATGCGATCATCACCGAGTACATCGATGCCAACAACGACAAATGGGAGGACCACGGTCGGCGCACGCGCTGGCGGCCCGGGCGCGGCGACGGCACGTTCGCCGAGCCGCTGCCCTTCCCGTCCGCCACGCCGGCGACGACGTGCGCCGTCGCCGTCGGCGATGTCGATCGCAACGGCCGGCTCGATCTCTGGCTGGGCAACTGGTACGAGCAATACGGCGCTTCGTACGCCGGCTACCGCAATGAACTCCTGATGCCGCTGTTCACGCGGCACCCGGGCATTCGCAGCAGTGACTGGCTGTGTCGGCGCCTGCCGCGCGTAGACGAAGCGCCCCCCGCCGATGACGTGAGGGAGGAGGCCGCTGACGAGGAGGATGCGTTCGATGAGGAGCGCGACGCCGCCGGCCGACCGACCTACGGCGCGATGATCGCCGATCTCGATGGCCGCGCCCGGCCGGAGCTGCTCGAGCTCAACTACGGCCGGCGGTGGAATCGATGCTGGCGGTGGAAGCAGGAGCGGCGCGGGGACGGGCCGGTCGTCTGGTGGGACAACGTCGCCCCCGAAATCGGCTTCGACGGCGATGACGTCCGCCACGGCCGGTATCCCGACTGGGCCGTGCAGCGCATGGCGCAGCGCGATCCGCCCATCGAGCTCGAGCCGGAGAAGCCCTTCCGATCCAACGGCAACACCTTCGACTGCTCGGTGGGCGACATCGACAACGATGGCGATTTCGACATCTTCCTCGCCGAGATCACCCACGGCTGGGCGGGCGAATCATCGGATCGCTCGCGCTTCCTTGTCAACCGGCCGGGTGAAGGGCTGTCGCGTCAATTCGACTACGATCCGCGTCTGAGCGTCGATCGCATCCCCGAAGGCGTCAACAACTGGAACCAGGGCGACCTCTTCTGTGAGCTGGCCGACCTGAACCACGACACGCGGCTCGACCTGGTCCTCTCATCCGGTGATTACCCGGACGATCAGCGCCTGCGCATCTTCCTCCAGCAGGAAGACGGCACGTTCAATGATGAGACAGCCGCGCTCGGGCTCGATCACGACGGCGCGCAGCAGGTGAGTCTCGGCGATATCGATGCCGATGGCGATCTGGACATCCTCGTCGGTCAGACGTTCTTCCGGTACAACGCCGAGCAGAAGGCCGGGCGCGCACCCCACCCCCGGCTCTTCATTAACGAAACTTCCGGGGGTCGGAAGTCGATCACGCTGCGATTGAAAGGCGATGGCGAGCAGGTGTCATCCGATGCGCTGGGCGCGATCGTGCGGGCGAAGCTCGCCGATGGTACGATGATGAGCCGCCAGCTCATCGGCATCGGCGGGCACGCGGGCAAGCAGCGGGCGTTTCTTCTTCACTTCGGCCTCGGCGAGGCAATGCAGGTCGAGGAGCTGGTCGTCGAATGGCCCGATCAGGGGGGAACCGTGCAGCGGTTCGAGGATGTGAAGGCGGGGCGGTATGCGCTGACCTTCGGCGGGGAGTTGGAATAAGAAGAAGAGTTGAAACACGGAGGGCCACGGAGGGCCACGGAGAGATAGGAAGGGTTGGCTGAGTATGGTGCGGAGGCTGTGTGATGAAGTCGATAATGTGTGTGGTCGTTCTTGTGCTGATGTTGCCGCTTGCGGTTTCGCGCTTCGCCGGCGCGCAGGATGATGCGACCGAAAAGCCCCTCTCCGAACAGGGGTACATAGGCCTGGCCCTGCGCGACATCCCCGATGGCAACACCGTGGTGAGCTGGCTCTTCCCGGGCCCGCTCAACGGGCGGGGGCTCGAGGCGCCCGATGTCGATCTCGCCCGGCCGGATGTCATCGTCGCCGTCAACGGTGAGCCGATGAACGCCGAGCAGTTCAAGGAGTTCATCCGATCTTCAGCGCCGGGGACGCAGGTCGTCATCGAGTACCGCCGGGCGAAGAACCGCGGCGGGGGGATTCCCGATGCGATCGACGCCGAAGACGAGATCAGGCGCCTGGAGGTCACGCTCGAATCGCGCGAGGAATGGACGGGCACGATGCGCCGCGGCCGCGGGCACGATACGACGGTGACGTTCGATCAGCCGCACATGCTTGATCCGCACGATCCGGACAACATCCTCGGCAAAGCGATCGCCGAGCACGAGCTTGCCGAGCCGCTGGACACGCTGCTCGGTGTCTTTGCGGAATGGCAGGCGCGCGATGATGATTACCACTCCCTCAGCCGCGTCCGCGCCGGCTTCGACAACCCCTTCTGCCTGCCGGAGCTGGCGCGATGGATCACGAACGGGACGCGCGGCGTGAGCGAAGATCCGCTCGGCGTCGCTGAATCGTGCATGACCGCGAACCTGGAACCATCCAGGTTTCGGACCTGGGGAATCGCCGGGGGGATTCCGCGCGGGCAGAACACCCGCGAGGACTTCCTCTGCGAAGCGATCTACTACGCCTCGACCGAGCTTGATCTGGCGCTGGCCGATGTCAAGCCGGGTGCAGCGTTCGCCACCGATTGCGTGAGTTTTCTTCGCGTTCCGAAACGAACCTTCTATCTGGCCGGCGACGAAACGCGTGACCACATCGCCGTCATCCGTGAATCGATGGATGTCCGATTCGTGAACCTCGTCCGATCAATCGGGCACTTCAAGCGCCTGTCGGAGCTCGGCCCCGAGGGTCTTGCGCCGATGAAGCCGACCGCCGTGCCGGCCGAGCTCGCCGGGGCCGTCGAGGGCGAGATCCTCTCCGCGAGCAACGTCAATCAGATCGGCTGGGTCGTCCTCGGTGGTGACGGACCGAATCGCTACGACATGAGCGTCGTCGTCGGCGTCATGGACCGAGGCGGCAACGATGAGTACTACGCCACCGGTCTCCGCCTCGGCACGCGCGTGATCATCGACTTCGCCGGCAATGATCATTACACCGGCACGCCCGAGCAGGGGCCGGGCGGCGCGCTGCTCGGCGTTTCCTTCATCGACGATCGCGCGGGCGATGATGTCTACGAAGGCGAACTTCTCGCCTGCGGGGCCGCGATGTACGGCGTCTCACTCCTCCTCGATCGAGGCGGCAACGACATCTACAAGGGAAGCGAATGGTCACTCGGCGCGGCCTGCTACGGCGCGGGGATGATCATCGACCTCGGCGGCGGGTCCGATCAGTACCTCGGCGATTTCCTCTGCGAGGGCGTGGGCGGGCCGCGCGGCTTCGGCTGCATCATCGATGACAACGGACGCGACCTCTATCGCGCCAACGGCCCCACGCCCAGCGCGTACGGCACCCCGGCCGTGTACCAGTCATTCAGCCAGGGCGTGGGGTGGGGCTATCGCAACTACGCCGCGGGCGGCATCGGCATGATCAGCGACCTGGGTGGCGATGATCGGTACGAGGCCGGCGAGTTCGCACAGGGCGGGGCGTACTACTACGGCCTCGGGATCCTGCACGATGCCGGGGGCCGCGACCTCTACTACGGCAACCGCTACGGGCAGGGTTTCGGCGTGCACCAGGCCGTCGGCATCCTCGTCGATGATGCGGGCGATGACACCTACTGGTCGATGACCGCGGCCAGCCAGGGCGCGGCGTGGGACATCGGCGTCGGGCTGCTGCTCGATCGCGCGGGCAACGACACCTACCAGTGCGATGGCCTGGGTCAGGGCGGGGCGTCGATGCAGGCCATTGGCATGCTCATCGATCTCGCCGGGAAGGATCGTTATGCCGCCGGCGGAGGCGCCACGCAGGGCCAGTCCGGCGGCAACAGCTATCACTATCACGACACCGGCGCGTTTTCGTTCAGCCTGCTGCTCGATCTCGGCGGTGCCGAGGATCACTACTCGCGCGGCCGGGCGAACAACGCGACGACGAAGACGGGGTCGCGCAACGAGAAGGCCCCGAAGAACTCGGGGCTGCACGGGCTGGTGATTGATGAGTGAGAAGTGATGAGTGATGAGTGATGAGCGATGAGCGATGAATGGTGACTTCCGGGGGCTCGCGACGGGGCTTGTCCCCGTGTTGTGCCGCCAGGAAGCACCAAACGTCCGATCATGAGCGCCACCCCGATCGCCGATGAAGGAATGAACCATGGACCGGATCCGCCTGCAACCCGTCCTCGACTGGCTGAAGCGCGTGGTCACGCAGCCGCGTGACGAGCTGACGCGGTGGCAGAAGACGGTGCGGTTCCTGTACGACCTCGGTCGCTACGGGGCGCGTCAGCTTCGGCAGGACGATGCCCCGCGGATGGCGGCGGCGCTGTCCTACCGCACGCTGTTCGGCCTGCTGCCGGTGCTGGTGGTGGGGACGATGATCGTCCGCGCCATCGGCGGGTTCGATCAGCTCGTCGAGCAGCTCGGGGAGTTCTTCACCTCCCTCGGCCTGGGCGACTACCAGATGAGCGCGGCGGGCGGGGCCGCCGTCGCCGAGGGGCAGAGTCTCAAGGACTGGCTGCTGGATCTCGTCCGGCAGGTGGAGGGCGTGAACCTCGCCGCCATCACCTGGGTGGGCGTGTTCGTGCTCATCTACTCGGCCGTCAGCCTCATGGTCACCATCGAGGGATGCTTCAACAGCATCGTCCGCGCGCCGGAGGGGCGGTCGTGGTTGAAGCGGCTTCCCATTTACTGGACGGTGGTGACGATCGGGCCGGCGGCGATCGCGCTCTCGATGTACGTGGACAGCCGATTCAACGACTTCATCGCCGAGCAGGTGGCGTGGTGGGGCGTGCTGAAGGCGGCGCCGGTGCTGTGGAGCTTCGCCGCCACCTGGCTGGTCATGTTCGCCGTCTACAAGCTGCTGCCGAACACGCCCGTCCGCACGCAGGCGGCGCTGGTCGGGGCGCTCGTCGCGGCGGTCCTGCTGGAGATCGGCAAGCGGACGATGGGGGCATACATCGGCAACGCGCTGTCCATTCGCCAGCTTTACGGTTCGCTGGGGCTGATCCCGCTGTTCATGTTCTGGGTCTACCTGATGTGGCTGGTCGTCCTGTTCGGGCTGGAGGTGACGGCGACGCTCCAGTCGCTGGGCGGGCGGACGCTGGAGCAGGTCGAGCGGACGCGCCGGCCGACCGGGCTGGTCGATCCCGCGTCGGTGCTGACGGTGATGGAGGTCATCGCCGAGCGTTTCGGCGAATCGACGCCGACGACGGCCGACCAGATCGCCGAAACGACCGGCCTGGCGGAGGCGACGGTGCAGTTGATCCTCCAGCGGCTCATCGAGGCGGGTCTGGTCCACCGTCTGGACCGGGAGGACGGGGCGGTGAGCCTGGCCCGCCCGCCGGAGCGGATCAGCGGCGACGAGCTGATCGAGGTCGGCTTCGAACTCGCCGATGAGGGCGGCATCGAGCGCAAGCCCGCGATCCTGCTCCAATTGCGCGACGCCCAGCGGGCGCTGGCGGCCCGGGCCACCCTGGCCGGGCTCCTGCCCACGCAACCCGTTGGGGCAGCGGATGATAAAGCTGCCCGCACCCGATGACCGATAACCGAAACAGGCGTGGCGGGCGGGCCGATTCCGGGCCTTGGTCGTATCGGGAGACATGCCATGGCTGCACGTCCAACGGGTCGCGACGCCTCTCGGCAGGGCGAGGCGACGCCGGTCAATGTCGAGGATCTTCCCCCCCTCCGCCGGCCTTCCCGGTCGCGGGTGATGAGCGTCTCCCCCGACGATGCGGCGCGGGCCGACGGGAAGCCGTCGCCGTCCGTGGATTCCATCGATCGTGACGACATCTTCCTCACCCCCCGGGTGGTCGACCAGGGCGCGTTCAACGACCTGGCCGGCACGCTCCACGCGCTCATCGAGGATGCGGGCGAAGCGATGGAGCGCCTGGACGAGCGGCTCGAGGCGGTGCGGCGGAGCGCGGCCAAGCCCGCCGCGGCCTCCGATCGGCTCCAGGAGCGCCTCCGCCTCGGGGCCCGCATGCTCAAGGCCTTCCAGGGCCAGATCGATCGCGCCGCGGCGGTGGTCGGCTCGCTGGATGAGCACTGTCGGCGGACGGAGGCCCTCCAGAGGCAGATCGAGCAACGCCCCGCGGAAATCGAGCAGCGCTTTGCCGAGTTCGAGCAGCGGGCCGCCGAGATCACCGCCCGCGCCTGGCGGCAGGTTGACAACGCCGTCGGAGAGGCCGTCCGTCGCGCCGAGAAGATGATCGTCGAGAAGCGCGATGAACTGCTCAGTCTCGACGAGGCGGAGCGGAGGATCGACCGGTTCACACACCAGGCCCTCCGGGAGATCGAATCGCGCCTCGCCGAGCGGGATGCGACGTTCGAGGCCACCGGGCAGCGGCTCGATCAGCTTCGGCATCGGGCGGACAGGCTTGCCGGACTGATCGATGAGCTGGAAACGAGGGCGGCGTCGATCTCGACGACGCTGAACGACTCCTCCGGCGAGCTGCGCGCCAAGGCGGCCGAGGCGCGTCGGCTCATTCAGCAGTGCGAGGACATCCGCACAGCGCTGAACGACGCGCGGCGCGGCGCCGAGGACCGCGTGGACGAGGTGGCCGTGCGTTGCGAACGCCTCGAGGCGTCACTCCGCCGACGACTCGTTCAGACCTCATCCGCCTGGCAGCGCATGGGCCGATGCATCGGCCGGGCGACGGCGGCGAGCAGGTCGCTGAGGCCGGGGGCGGAGATCGCCGCCGAGCTGCGCACCGTGCTGGCGGAGCTGGAGCCGTGGAAGCGGCTGCTGCTCGAGACGGAGCGCGACGAGAAAGGCATGCCCCGGCCGGTGGGGCGGATGGTCGAGGGTCTGCGCGGTGGGCTGGGGCTGGACATGGCGCGGATCTCCGCCACCATGCGCGAGCTGGCGCGGAAGGTCGACGATCTCGGGCTGCCCGTGCCGGCCGGCGCGTCGTCGCCGCGGCCGGGTGACAACGGGGATGACGATGATCGCGCGCTGCCCATGCCGCAGATCGTCGCCGTCGGGGAATCGGAGGATGATCATCCATCCTCCTCGCGCGGCGGGTCGTCGACAGACTGATGCGCCTTCGCTGACAAGCGGGCGGCGGGTCGTTCAGGGACGCGGCGGGGAGTTCCGGAGGTCGGTGCAACACTTGTTGGCCCGGGCGCTCTTGAGCAGGCTCCGACGCCCGGCGCGGAGCGCCGGGTCGACCCGCGTGGCGCTTGAACTCAGAGCGCGAGGCCCTCGAAGAGGGAGGTGGAGAGATATCGCTCGCCGAAGCTGCAGGCGATGGTGACGATCGTCTTCTCGCGGTTCTCGGGTCTGGCGGCGATGCGGGCGGCGGCGCAGACGTTGGCGCCGCTGCTGATCCCGCCGAAGATGCCTTCCTCGGCCGCGAGGCGCTTCGCCCAGGCGAAGGCGTCGTCGTTGCTCACCAGCTCGACGCCGCCGAGCAGTGAGGTGTCGAGATTGGCGGGGATGAACCCGGCGCCGATGCCCTGGATCTTGTGCGGGGCCGGCCGCCCGCCGGAGATGACCGGCGACGCGGCCGGCTCGACCGCGATGGCCTGGAAGTCGCTCTTGTGCCGGCGGATGAAGCGCGTCACGCCGGTGATGGTCCCGCCGGTGCCCACGCCGGCGACGATGATGTCGATGGCGCCGCCCGTATCGGCCCAGATCTCCGGTCCGGTCGTCTCTTCGTGAATCGCGGGATTGGCCGGGTTGTCGAACTGCTGGGGCATCCAGGCGCGATCGTCGGCATCGACGAGTTCGCGGGCGCGATCCAGCGCGCCGGGCATGCCGTCCGCGGCGGCGGTGAGCACCACGTCCGCCCCCAGCGCCTTGAGCAGCGCGCGCCGCTCGATGCTCATCGACTCGGGCATCGTCAGGGTCAGCCTGTACCCGCGGCAGGCGCAGACGAAGGCGAGGGCGATGCCCGTGTTGCCGCTGGTGGGTTCGATGATGTGCGTCTCGGGCGTGAGGCGTCCTTCCCGCTCGGCCGCGGCGATCATCGCCTCCGCGATGCGGTCCTTCACGCTCGCCATGGGGTTGAAGAACTCGCACTTCGCGTAGACCGTCGCGTGCTCGGGCGGCACGAGCCGGCGCAATCGCACCATCGGCGTGTTGAAGACGGTGTTCGTGATGCTGTCATACGTCTTGTTATGGGGCATCAGTCGGTTCCTGAAGGGCGGCGAGCGGCGCACGAGCAATCGGAGCCTACTATACACGCATGCATGCAGATGGAAGTAATCCGCCCGAGGCATCCGGTATTCCCGCCACGCTGGAAGAGACGGCGGGGCGGCTGACGGAGTCGATCCTCGCCGATGCCCGCACGAGACACGTTTCCACCGCCTTCCTTCCCGAGCGCGAGGCGGTGGAGCGGCTGCTCGAGAAGCTGATGTGGCTTCTCTTTCCTGGCTTCTCCCGGCCGCGCGATGTCACCGCCCGGACGATGCAGATCCACGTCGCGTCGGTGCTCACCGAGGTGAGCCGCGGCCTCTTCGAGCAGATCTCCGGCGCCCTGCGCTACGAGCGAGGCCTCGGGGCCCGCGATGCGACATTCGATCGCCGCTGTGCCGAGTGCGATGCACGGGCGCTGCAGATCACGGATGCGTTCATCGCGCGGCTGCCGGAGGTGCGGCGCATCCTGAGCCTGGACGTGCAGGCGGCGTACGACGGCGATCCCGCCGCCCATCACACGGACGAGACGATCTTCTGCTATCCGGGCCTGCGCGCCATCGCCGTCCACCGCCTCGCCCACGAGCTGTACCGGCTCGAGGTGCCGCTCATTCCCCGCATGATGAACGAGGATGCCCACTCGGAGACCGGGATCGATATCCACCCCGGCGCGACGATCGGCACGTACTTCTTCATCGACCACGGCACGGGCGTCGTCATCGGCGAGACGACCGTCATCGGCGATCACTGCAAGCTCTACCAGAACGTCACGATCGGCGCGAAGAGCTTTCCCAAGGACGAGCGCGGCCGGCTCAAGCGAGGCGTGAAGCGACACCCCACCCTCGAGGATCACGTTACCGTCTACGCCGGGGCGACCATCCTCGGCGGGGAGACGATCATCGGCGCCGGGTCGGTCATCAACGGCGGGGTCTTCCTCACCGAGCCCGTCCCCCCGGGGCATGTCGTGCACGGCCCGAAGGCCGAGCTGTCCCTGCGCAGCAATCCCGAGATGCCGCCGGCGAGCTACAGTATCTGACGCGGCGCGGCAAACGCAAATCGCCACATGATCACATTGGCACATTCGCACAGGGGGCGATGATGACTCCGGTGTTGCGCGTGTCTGTGCGGGGGGCACCGTACTTCTGAAGGGTGCGCGGGTATTCGCGGCGCTGCATGCGGCAGGCCGATGAAAACGCCGGGCCCGATCGGGTCGGGCCCGGCGTGAAAAACCAGGAATGATCCGAACGCGGGAAGCCCGCGCGGCCGTCAGCGGCCGGCGCAGCAGTCGGGCTTGTCGCAGTTCTTCGGATCACACTTCGCGGGATCGCAGTTCTCCGAAGCGCAGTTCCGGGGGTCGCAGTTCCGGGGGTCGCACTCGGGGTGCTTCTGCGCGTGCTCGGGGCAGGGTCTGGCGCAGGCGCCGCCGTCGTCGGACAGCGCGCCCATGTCGGCTTCGGGAGCCTTCTCGGAAGCGCAGGCTTCCTTGCCGGCCGACGAACATCCGCCGCACATCGCGGCGCTGCAGCCCGATCCATCGCTCATCGCGCCGGCCGAGATTTCGCTGCGCTCCGCCGACTGACAACCGATCACCAGCGCCAGCGCGAGCGCCGCGAGCAGGCTGGTCAGAACTTTCATTTCCGTTACTCCTGTATCAACACCGCCGGCCGTTCCCGGCGGGGGAAAGACTCGGTGCATACGCTGCATAACCGCCTTCGCCATCGCACACGGCGCGGCGAACGGCCGGTCACGCGGCATTCACCATCACGGGATAGACAAAAACACGGCCTCACGCGCCGGCCGGTCAATTCCGCCAGACGCAGAGAGAGGCGAGGCGGTTGCGATGAGAGGCGATGGGAACGGCCCGCATCCACGGCCGGGCCGGGGCGGGCGGCGTCATCGTCATCGACGGAGACTGGATCGCCACGCTCAGCGCCGCGTCCGGCCGCTTCTGCGGCGGGGCGATCCGATCCACCGGGCGCGGCGGGCGCGGGACGCGATGCTGGCAGCAGTTGGTAACATCACAGTCCCCCGAGGCGTCGCGCGATGGGGTCTTCTCCGTCTTCGCCGGCCGCCCGCCGCAGCACCCGCGCCGTGCCGGCCCGTCCGAGGCGGGACGGCAGCAGCGCCTCCCCCCCTCGTCGGCGGGCCGCGGGCCGGCCCCGATCGCCGGCTGACGGTGCGGACAGGGCGGGCTCGGGGCCAGGCCGCCCCGGGCCCAGAGAAGCTGGGCCACCAGGCCGAAGACGAGAATCACGCGCATCAGCCACATACTGCACACCATCATCCGGAAGTCGTCCTTCCAAGTCAATGCTCCCGCGGCCTCTCAGAACCCGCCGCATCGGGCGACCTCTGGTCCGGCCGCCCCGGTCGGCTACACTCAGGGCGTTCAATGCGATGGCGGGCGGCCTGCCATTCGTTTCGTTCGCGAACTCTCCTCGAATAACAGACGAGAAGCCCATGCCCGACGCTCGACCCGATCCGTTCAGCGCCCGCAGCACGCTCGACACGCCCTTGGGGCAGCGCGCCGTGTATCGCCTCGATGCGCTTGGCAAGCTGGGTAACGTCGAGACGCTGCCCTACTGCATGAAGGTGATTCTGGAGGCGTGCCTCCGTCATTGTGACGGCGACGTCGTGCGCGAGGACGACGTGCGGGCCATCGCCGGTTACGACCCTCTGAACGCCGGGACCACGGAGATCCCCTTCCGGCCCGGGCGGGTGGTGCTCCAGGATTTCACCGGCGTGCCGTCCGTGGTCGATCTTGCGGCAATGCGGGACGCCATCGTGCGCCTCACCGGCGACGAGTCGGCCGCCCGGCGGGTGAACCCGCTCGTGCCCTGCGATCTCGTCGTCGATCACTCCGTGCAGGTCGACGCCTACGCCTCGACCACCGCCCTGACCATCAACAGCCGCAAGGAGTTCGAGCGCAACGACGAGCGCTACCGGTTCCTGAAATGGGGCCAGAGCGCGTTCGACAACTTCCGCGTCGTCCCGCCCGCGACGGGGATCGTGCACCAGGTGAACCTCGAGTATCTCGCGAAGGTCGTCTGGGACGACGGCGATGTGCTCTATCCCGATTCGCTGGTGGGCACCGACTCGCACACCACGATGATCAACGGCCTGGGCGTGGTCGGCTGGGGCGTGGGCGGCATCGAGGCCGAAGCCGTCATGCTCGGACAGCCCATCTACATGCTCCTGCCCGACGTCATCGGCGTTCGCCTGTTCGGCGCGCTGCGGGAGGGCGCGACCGCGACGGACCTGGTGCTCCGCGTGACGCAGATGCTGCGCGAGCGCGGCGTGGTGGGCGCGTTCGTCGAGTTTCACGGCGAGGGGCTGGCGAACATGCCCCTGGCCAATCGCGCCACCATCGCCAACATGTCGCCCGAGTACGGCGCGACGATGGGCTTCTTCCCCGTCGACGAGCAGACCACGAAATACCTGCATCTCACCGGTCGCGATGAGAAGCTCATCGAAGCCATCGAGCAGTACTGCCGGCTTCAGGGTCTGTGGCGGGACGATGCACGCACCATCCGGTACAGCGATGAGCTGGAGCTGGACCTGGACTCCATCGAGCCGTCGCTGGCGGGTCCGAAGCGGCCGCAGGATCGCATCGCCCTCATCGACATGAAGCCGAAGTGGAAGACGGACCTGGACAAGACGTTCAACAAGCCCGCCGCGGCGCGGGTGTGCTGCGCCGAGCCGGCGGAGGCGCTCACGGACACCTCGGACGTCCCGGCGCCGACCCTCGCTGATCTGGAGGGCGTGGAGGTTCAGCTTGACGGTGACCGGTTCCATCTCAGGCACGGGGCCGTCTGCATCGCCGCCGTCACGAGCTGCACGAACACCTCCAATCCCTCGGTGATGATCGGCGCGGGCCTGCTGGCGAAGAAGGCCAACGAGCGGGGGCTGACGCGCAAGCCGTGGGTCAAAAGCTCCTTCGCGCCGGGGTCGAAGGTGGTCACGGAGTACATCAACGCGGCTGGTCTCATGCCGCACCTGGAGGCGCTGGGGTTTCATCTCGTCGGCTACGGGTGCACGACGTGCATCGGCAACTCGGGCCCGCTCCCCGGACCGATCCACGAAGCGGTCAATGCGCATGATCTCGTGGTTGCATCGGTGCTGAGCGGGAACCGCAACTTCGAGGGACGCGTCAATCCCGACACGCGCGCCAACTACCTCGCCTCGCCCATCCTCGTCATCGCCTACGCCCTGGCGGGGACGGTGGACATCGATCTCGTCAACGAAGCGCTGGGAACCGACTCGTCCGGCGAGCCGGTCTACCTGCGCGACATCTGGCCCACGCAGGTCGAGATCGACGAGGCGATCGCCGCCTCCATCACGCGCGATGACTTCACGCGGCAGTACGCCGACGTGTTCGAGGGGTCCGAAGAGTGGCGCGAGATCGAGGTGAGCGGGGGGCTGCGCTACGAGTGGGACGGAGAGAGCACGTACATCCAGAGTCCGCCGTTCTTCGAGGAACTCAGCCCCGAGCCGGCGCCGGTCGAGTCGATCTCGAACGCGCGGGTGCTGTGTCTGCTCGGCGATTCGGTGACGACCGATCACATCTCGCCGGCCGGCGCGATCGCGGCCGACTCGCCCGCGGGGAAGTACCTCATCGAGCACGGCGTGCCGGTGTCGATGTTCAACAGCTTCGGCTCCCGCCGCGGCAACGACGAGGTGATGACCCGCGGCACGTTTGGCAACATCCGCGTGCGCAACCACCTCGCCCCCGGCACCGAGGGCGGCTGGACCGTCGACTTCACGAAAGACCCCGATCAAGCCGGAACGCAGCGCAGCGAAACACACGCCGGGGCGCAGCGCAGCGAAGCCCCGGGTTCTCCCCCCGGCATCGCAGGCTACCCCGTCACCACCATCTACGAGGCCTCCCTCAACTACAAGTCCGCCGACATCCCCCTCATCGTCCTCGCCGGCAGGGACTACGGCATGGGCTCCTCCCGCGACTGGGCGGCCAAGGGGACGTACCTGCTGGGCGTGAGGGCCGTCCTCGCCGAGAGCTTCGAGCGCATCCACCGCTCGAATCTCG
>JAXHTH010000211.1:0-5882 GCA_034211115.1 Planctomycetota bacterium
CGGAGGGCGGTGCGGTAGTTGTAGCCGCCCTCTTCCAGGTGCCCGAGTTGCTTGTATTCCCAGTGCCACCGGCCCCACGTCCAGGGCTTGTACCACGTCGCGTCGGAGACCTTCCGGCGAACCACCCGGGCCCAGGTGTCGCGGTAATTCAGATCGCACGGCTGGCCGCACCTGGGGCACACCTTCATGTTCATGGCGGGGATGATGTAATCGCCGGAGTAGCAGGGGCCCACGAGATAGAGACACTCATGCTGCGCGTAAACCAGCCATTTGCCCTTCCTGCCCATGGATCATCCCGTTGTGGCGACGCGGTGCGAAGCGCCGAACCCGCTTACGCCGTGGCCTTCTCCGCCCGCTTGGTCCAGTACCGCATGATACCGGTGACGTTCATCTCCGCCATGGAGTTGATGTAGAAGTGCAGTTTCTCATCGGGCACGCCCGCCTGCTTCGCGTTCGTCTCCCACCACTGGGCGTAACGGGCGAGGATGTCCTCGCGCGCCGCGTCCTGCTCCATCAGCTCGCGCACGAACCCGGCATGCGCGCCAAGCGTGGGCTTGACGCGTGCCAGGTGCCCGGCCGGATCATCGACCGCCCCGAAGTGCGTGGGATAGATGCGATCGAAGCGCTCCGCCTCCAGCCGCTCGACGGAGGCGATCCAGGTTTCCAGATCGAACTCCGGGGGCGGAGTGGGCACGGAGACGAACGAGCCGGTGTCCGGGATGTACGTCGCCGCCGCATCG
This sequence comes from Planctomycetota bacterium, assembly GCA_034211115.1. Lineage (GTDB taxonomy): Bacteria > Planctomycetota > Phycisphaerae > Phycisphaerales > SM1A02 > JAXHTH01. The sequence continues at coordinate 741 of JAXHTH010000211.1, forward strand.
CCGGTGAAACACACGCGCCCTTCATCGGCATCGACGGCGAAGGCGTGATGATGCCGCGCGTGCCCCGGCGTCTCGATCGCGCGGATGGCGATCCCCTCGACTTCGATCACGTCGTTGTCGTGCACGGGCGAGACCTGCCCTTCGGGGATGGGGATCAGTTCGCCCCACAGCTCGTCCATGTTCTCGCCGTAGATGCGCTTCGCGCTCTCGACGAGGCGGGTCGGTTCGATAAGGTGCTGCGCGCCGAACTCGTGGACGTGGACCTGCGCGCCGTGCCGGGCCATCCACCCCGACGCCCCGGCGTGGTCGAAGTGGATGTGCGTGACGAGCACGTGTTTCACGTCCGAAGGCGTGTAACCCAGCGCGTCCAGGCCGGCGGTGAGCGCGTCGGAGGCGATGCCGGGCCCGGTCTCGATCATCACCGGTCCGCCGTCGCCGACGAGGATGTAGGACGCGATCGCTTCGGGCGTGCCGAGGTAGTGAAGGTCGATCGTGTGAATCCGAGTCATGCGGATATGATAGGCCTGCGCGCGTGCACGAGGTATGCGAAAGAGTGGATGGGATGCGTGGCGCAGCGCGGCGGGGCCGGTTCATCCGTGATCACACGGAACGCCCGGAACACCGTAAACCTCTCGGTCGGGCTGGTCGCGGGCGCTCATCGTCAGCGCCATCTCGCCTTGAGCTTCGATGACGATCCGGGCTCGCAGAGCCCGGCTCTGAAGCCAACCGCCGGCCGTTTCCTCAGACGTTGACCACGCCCAGCATCTTCGCCGCGGTCTTCGTGATGTCCGTCTGGTGCAGGCCGCACTGCTTGAGGATCTCATCGGCGGTGCGGGCGGACTTGGGGATGCGCTTCACGCACATCTGCTCGATGGTGAAGGCGTCGCCGGATTCGGTGCAGGCGTCGGCGACGGCCGAGCCCAGCCCGCCGCCGTAGTTGTCCTCGACGGTGAGGATGTTCCCGCCGTTCTGGTTGGCCAGGTCGAGCAGGTCGTCGGCGTCGAAGGGGATCGAATAGAGATCGACGAGCGAGGCGTCGATGCCGGCGCGATCCAGCGCGTCCAGCGCCTTGTTGCACTCGTGCACCATGTAGCCGGCGGTGACGATGAGCAGATCGCGCCCCTCGGTGAGCACCTCGAACCGGCCCAGCTCGAACGTGTTGTTCTCGTTGTAGATGAACTCGACGTCCGGGCGGATCGTGCGCATGTAGCAGGCGCCCTCGTGCTCGGCCATCTTCAGGGTAAGGGTGTAGGCGGCATACGCGTCGGCGGGCTGGAGCAGGTAGCACGCCGGACGATCGAGTCGATCGCGGATCGTGGTGAAGGACCGGAACCACGCCACGTCGGGCAGGCCCATCTGGCTGGGGCCGTCTGCGGCGAGGGAGATGCCGGCGTGGCTGCCCACGAGCTTGAGGTTCGCGCCGGAGTTGATCGCCATCTCGATCTGGTCGCAGGCGCGGGTGAGGAACTTGGCGAAGGAGGAGCAGAAGGGGATCTTCCCCGCCGCGGACAGGCCGGCGGCGGCCGAGATCATGTTCTGCTCGCCGATCTTGCACTCCACGAACCGGGGGGCGAGATCCTTGTCGTTGCAGAACCACTCGGAGAAGGTCGAGTTGCGCACGTCGCCGTCCAGGGCGTAGACGCGGGGATCGGCGTGCCCGAGCACGCGCAGGGCCAGGCCGTACGCCTTGCGGGTGGCCAGCTTGCCCGAGCGGAGGATCAGGCCCATGTCCCAGCGTTCCATGGCCTGGTTGAAGGTCAGCAGCGCCTCCCCGGCCGGCGCGGGCGGCTGATGCTCCGGCGGGGGGTAGATGCGCAGCTCATCTGAGGAGAGGGCGGAGGTGAGGCCCACGCCGGTCGCGTTCAGCTCCTCGCGGGCCTGCTCGAGTTTTTCGCCCGTGGCGGGCTTGCCGTGCCAGCCCCCGCCCTGAAGGCAGGCGGCCCCCCAGCCCTTGACCGTGCGGGCGATGACCGCCATGGGCTTTTCGCCGCCGGCGAGCTCGGCATGCGCGGCGAACGCGTCCCGGATCTCCTCCGGGTTGTGGCCGTCGATGGTCTGCACCGTGAACCCGATCGCCTCGAGCTTGGCCTGGAGCACCTCCGGGGACTGCTGGCGGCTGACGCGATCGGCCTGGCCGAACCCGTTGCAGTTGAAGATCGGCAGGACGTTGGCGAGCCTGTGATCGACGATGAAGTCGAGGGCCTCGGTGACCTGGCCCTCGCGGGACTCGCCGTCGCCGACGAGGCAGTAGATGCGCTTGTCCAGTTCATCGCGGCGGGCGGCGAGGCCGAGGCCGGCCGCGACGGACAGCCCCTGGCCCAGCGAGCCCGTGGCGGCGTCGAAGAAGGGAAACCCCTCCACCGGGTTGGGATGGCCGTCCAGCGGCGAGTCGTTCTCGCGCAGGGTGGCCAGATCCTGGGGGGTGAGCGATCGCCTCGCTTCATCGGGCCCCACGGCGGCGCCGAGATCGGCCAAAGCGGCGTAGATGATCGGCACCGCGTGCCCCTCCGAGAGCACCAGCCGATCGGAGGTGGGATAGCGGGGGTGGTCGGGCAGCCACCGCATGGTGTGGTAGAGGAGGACGGTGGCGATGTGCCCCAGGCTCATGGCGCTGGTGGGATGGCCGCTGCCGGCCGTGGCACACATGTCCAGGCAGGCGTGATCCAGTTGGAGAGCTTTGGCGTGAACAGCGGCTTCAAACGACATGAGGCGCCCTTTGGCAGGATTTGAGCGGACGAAGCGACAGGATCGGGCACCGCGGCCCCGGGCGCCGCCGGTGCGCAGTCCGGTAGTATTCCACGGCGGAGCGATCGTGGCAAATCCGATGCCAGCTTCGGCGGGTGATATGCGGCGATCGCCCGCACGCCAGCCGCGATCTCCCCGCCCGCCGGGCGGGTGGACAACCTGTCGGCAGGGGCGGCGCGGGGCGACGCCGAATCCGACGCCGGCTCCAGGTCGCGAGAGGCGCGTTCGGGGACCCAATCCGGCGGCTGACGCCGGGGGCCCGGTCCGGGAGGCCCGGTCCGGGGGCCCGGTGCGGGGGCCGGCTCGAATCCGGGGGCCATTCCGCGGGCCGGGGGTCGTGGCCGATTCGCGCCGACGCGCCGCCCTGCTACACTCTATCGCTTGGGTTCCCAGCGGGAGGATACACCAGCGATGAAGGTCATCTGCGATCGAGCGGCGCTTCTGGAGGCGGTCAACAACGTCGGCAGCGTGGTGGCGGCTCGAACGCCGACTCCCGTCCTGCAATGCGTGAAGCTCTCCGCCGCCGACGGTCTGCTCACCCTTGCCGCCACCGATCTGGAGGTCGGCCTGCGCCTCGGGGTCGAGCAGGTGGATGTCAGCGACAACGGCGATGCGCTTATCCCCGCCGACAAGCTCACCCAGATCGTCCGCAACAGCTCCGACTCGACCCTCACCGTCGAATCGGATGACCACACCGTCCACATTCGCGGATCCGATTCGCACTTCGTGGTTTACGGCTACGACCCGAAGGAAGCGCCGGCGGTGCGCGAGTTCGACGAGGAATCGATCGATTGCGAGCTCGAGGCCGGGGCGTTTCAACTGCTCATTCATCGCACGCTCTTCGCCGCCGCGGCCGAGCACAGCCGCTACGCCATCAACGGCATCCTCTTTGACCGTGATGAGAAGCAGTTGCGACTCGTCGCCACGGACGGCCGGCGTCTGGCGGTCGCCCGCGGGCATTGCGTGAGCGGCAGCGGGAAGGCCAACTGCATCATCCCCACCAAGGCGCTGAACCTGCTGAGCAAGCTCCTCCGCGATCCGGAAGGCGCGGTGCACGTGGTGATCGAGGAGAACCAGGTGCTGATGCGCATCGGCGAGGGGGCCGGGGCGGCCGTCCTCTCCAGCACGCTCGTGGAAGGCACGTTCCCGCCCTTCGAGGACGTGGTCCCCAAGGACCAGGACAAGCGGGTGACCTTTGACGTGGAGATCCTCGCCAGCGCGATCCGACGGGCGGCCCTGCTCACCAACGAGGAATCGAAGGGCGTGCGCATGAGCTTCGCCCCCGAGCAACTCACGCTCACCAGCCGCGCGCCCGAGATGGGCGAGGCGGAAATCCAGGTCCACCTCGAGAAGTACGAGGGCGAGCCCGTCGAGATCGGCTTCAACCCCGGCTTCATCACCGACGCCCTGAAGGTCATCGACGGCGGGGATGTCATCGTCGAGCTCAAGGCCCCCAACAAGCCCGGCGTGCTCCGCACCGGGAACGAGTTCACCTACGTCGTCATGCCCGTGAACCTCCAGTAGCGGGGCGGCGCGCTGATGCGGGACGGGGCCGCCGCCGGCGCCATTTCTGCACATATCGCTGGCATCCGGGCTCCTGCGTTGTACATTTTGGGGGGAGGGGAGCATTGAAGGCTGACGCGGCCTGCGCCGAGGCGAGACACTCGCCCTGACCGCCGTGGCGCGGAGCGGCTCTGATGCGGCTTTCCTGGCCCGGCGGGCCGATGCGAGACGGACCCGTCAGGCCAGTGGGAATGGGTAGGTAGAGGCCGTACGTCTTCCACGCGGGAAGGCGGCACGCCCGCGGTCTCGATCGGGCGACCGCGCCCGAGCGGTCGTCACCGGCGCGGCTCCCCCATCCGCGTCGGGTCGCGGGGCGGTGAGCGCCGGCCGGGCGCAGGATGGCGCCTGAACCGGCTCGGCTCCCCCCCGGACCCGGCCGGTCCATACGGCCCACGGCAGCCCCCCGGCCGTGGGCTGTTTTTTTGATGCAGCCGCTGCGGAGTGGGTGCCGCCGGAGACGTGGTGATTCCGCGGCCGGGGCTGCGATCGGTCGCGTTGCCCGCGATCACTGATCGCGGCTTTGCACCGATGCGCCGGCGCGTGCTGTCGCGACATCGCGCTCCCACCCGCACTCGGGGCAGCCGGCCCCCGGAAGGGCGCCGCGCAGGTCGTAGCCGCATTTCACGCAGCGCCCGCGCCGGCGGCGGATCAACCGCCGCAGCATGAACGGGCCGGGGATGAGCAGCCAGAGGACCGCGGCGTAGAACAACGTGTTGATGAGGAAACCGGGCCACATCGGGCGAAGCGGCAGCACGCGTGGCGCCAGCCAGAAGTCCATGTCGTAATAGCGGTAGCCCTCGCGGGGTGGGAGCATGATCCCGCCTTCGATCTGCG
>JAXHTH010000212.1:0-2333 GCA_034211115.1 Planctomycetota bacterium
GCCGTCCGAAGACGAACCCCGACCGGCAGCGCCCGCACGATCGACGACCGTCCGCCCGGCCCCGGCGCAGGCGGAGACGATCCCGCAGACCACCCGGGCGACGTCGGGCACGCATCAGGCGATCGACGCCGAGGTGCAGGCGGTGCGGGAGAAGTCATCGCACAAGGGCAGGGAAGTTCAGGCGGATCGCACCGAGGCCCGACCGGCGACGATGCACGTCTCCGCGGATCGATCCGCGGCGTCGCCCGCCCCGGCCGTCGCCCGCGCCGGGCAGGTGGACGCGGCGGTGCAATTGGAGAACATCGCCGGCCAGCTCTCCGGCGGAACGGGCGAGGGGATCACCGCCCGCGGCGCGCGGGTCGCGGTCGCCCCCGGGGCGGCGCTCAAGGCCGATGGCGTCGGCGCCGGCGCGCCGGGCCTCTTCAACGCCGAACCGGACGGCGAGTCGGAGTTCGCCGGCCGCATCGTGCGCGGCCTCAGCACCATGGTGTCCCAGCGCGGCGGGGTGATGAACATGCGACTCCATCCCCCGGAGCTGGGCTCGCTCCGCGTGCAGATGTCCATCATCCAGGGGACGGTGACGGCGCAGTTCACCGCCACCACCGAACACGCGCACGTCATGCTCGAGCGAAGTCTCACCGTGCTTCAGAACGCCCTGCATAACCACGGCCTGAACGTGGAGAAGCTCGGCGTGCAGCTCGCGAGCGCCGATCCGTCAGCGTCCTCGGCCCGGCACGACACGAACCAGAACTCCCAGCAGCACCAGCAGCAGGGGAGCGATCACGACGCGGCGGGGGGCGAGAGCCGAGGCCGCGACGGTGACGGACAGCGCGGCTTCCGCCATCGACGCGCCGATCCCGGCGCCTTCGCCTTCAGCTTCGCCGACACCGGCGCCGGCGAGGCCTCCTTCACCCGCGCCGCCTTCACGGGAGAAGAGTCGTCATGAGCCAGATCTCCGACGCCGTCAGCGCCGACAGCCTCCTCCGCACCGGGTCGACCGATGCGTTCAGCGAGATGAGCAGCGAGGATTTCATTCGCATCATGTTCACCGAGCTGACCAACCAGGACCCGTTCGAGCCCAACGATTCCTCGGCCCTGCTCGAGCAGATCAACTCCATCCGCTCCATCGAGTCGGACATGAAGATCACCGAGCAGTTGGAGGCGCTGGTCACCGAGAACCAGCTCGCCTCGGCGAGCAACATGATCGGGAAGTTCATCGCCGGCCGGACGGAGGACTTCGAGACCGTCACCGGCTTCGTCGTCTCCGTCATCCGGCAGGACGACACGATCAACCTCGAACTCGACACCGGCTGGTGGGTCCCGATCGGCAACGTCGAGACGGTCCTCGATCCGGGGATGTTCGAGGAGCCGGAAGGTGACGGCGAGGTGGAAGGTGACGGCGGCGAGGAACAGGAAGGAGAGGGCCAGGAGCCGTGAACCGGCGCGAACCGGCGCGCCATCACCCGTTGTCCTGACGTGAATCGATCATGACCATTGATCCGATCCAACTCCTCAAGCGACTGGAACCGGCCGTGCGGCCGGGGTCGGCGCCCGCTTCCGCCCGGGAGGGTCAGGCGCCGCTGGAGCAGCGCTCCTTCGAGGATCTGCTCTCGCTCGTGTCGCGGGGGTCGGTGCACAGCGGGCGGCCGATCACGGTCGCCGGCGCGGCGTCGCTGAAGGAAGAACTGGATGACGATCAGAAGGGGCGGCTGGCGTCGGCGGCGGACACCGCCCAGGCCGCGGGGGCGAAGCGCGCCGTCATGCTCATCGACGGCCGCGGACTGGTCCTGGACGTGGCCGGCCGGGTCATCGAGACGGAGCTCGGTCCCGGGGGGAAGGAAGCGCTGACCAACCTCGACGCCGCGGTCTACGTCGCGGCGCGCGAGGAGGAACAGAGCGCGGCGCGGGGGCCGGCGCTTCCCGACGCCGGCGTGCTGAGGCCGGCCCTGACGCGGCATCGGGAGATCGGCGCGGCGACGCCGCCCGACCCCGCGACCGAAGACGATTCCACCGAACACGCGACCCGCCCCCGGCGGATCGCCGGATAAACGAACGACGAGGATTGCCATGGCATCGACGACTGCAATGTTCACCGGTCTCTCGGGTCTGTCGGCCAACGCCCGCCGCCTGGACGTGATCGGCAACAACATCGCCAACGTGAACACCACGGCGTTCAAATCCAATCGCATGCTGTTCGCGCCGACCTTCAGCCGCAACTTCTCGCTGGGCACCGCGCCCAGCGAATACACCGGCGGCACGAATCCCGGGCAGATCGGCCTGGGGGTGTCCATCGCGGGCACCCAGCGGAACTTCAACAACGGGACGATCAGCGC
>JAXHTH010000213.1:0-31732 GCA_034211115.1 Planctomycetota bacterium
CGAGGACATCGGGCAACTGGTTCAGCGACATCACCTCATCAGCTTCGGACCGCATGAGAATGGGGATGAGTTGATTGGACTCCCGATACAGTCCGACGTTGACGCCATCGAAGGCCAACTGCAGCGCCTGGTTGACCTGGCGGCGCGTGATTCCGTATCGGGCGGCCTGCGCCTCGTCGATGATCGGATTGACTCGTACCGTTCTCTGCCGCCAGTCAGTTCGTATCGACTTCACGTACGGGTCGGCCGCCATGATCGTCTCGAACTGGTCGCCGAGCGCGCGGAGCGTATCGGGATCGGGACCGCGCACCCGGGCCTGGATCTTGGCCTCCCCGCCGGGCCCGAGCACCATGCGCCAGGGCCAGCCGCGAGCGTCGGGATAGTGCGAGGCGAGGCGCTGCTCGATCTGCGCCATCAGATCATCGATGATTCGGTCGTTCTCAACGGAGACAAGCAACTGGCCGTAGGAGGCGTTGGACATTTCCGGGCTGTACGTCAGTTCGAAGCGCAGCGCGCCTGAGCCCGCGTTGGTCGCCACGGCCGTGACGCCTTCAAGGGTGAGGATCCACTCCGCGAGTTCGCGAAGTCGATCATCCACCGCTTCAATCCGCGTGCTTTCCCGCATCCAGACATCAACCATGAACTGCGGCCGTGCCGACGCCGGGAAGAAACCCTGTTTCGCCTTGCCGAATCCGACGACGGCAGTGGCGAGCAGCACCAGCAGCACAACCACCGTCAGCCATCGCCAGGCCAGTGCGCGCTCCAGAAACGCCCGAAATGCCCGGAAGACAGGACCCGCGTATGGGTCGCCCGTCTCCTCGCGGCGCGGCGAGCGCAGGAACATCGAGCCAAAGACCGGCGTGCTGGTCACGGCAAACACCCAGCTCAGCCCGAGCGAGACCCAGATCACCGTGAAGAGCGAGCCGGTGTAGTCCCCGGTGCTGTCGGGACTTAATCCGATCGGCGCGAAGGCGAGCACGGCGATCACCGTCGCGCCGAGGAGCGGCCAGGCCGTCTGCCGCACCACACGCCGTCCCGCCTCGCCTCGACTCAACCCCTGCTTGCTGCCGGCGATGATGCCCTCGACCACGACGATCGCGTTGTCGACCAGCATACCCAGCGCGATGATCAGGGCACCGAGCGAAATGCGCTGCAGATCGACGGCCAGCGCCTTCATCACGATGAAGCTGCCGAGGATCGTGAGCAGCAGGATCCCGCCGATCAGCAGCCCGGCACGCAGCCCCATCGCCAGGAGCAGCACGCCGATCACGATCACGACCGACTCGACGAGACCGAGCGTGAACCCGGCCACCGCCCGCTCGACCGCCTTGGGCTGCATGGACACGACGCCGAACTCGATGCCCACGGGTGTCTGCTGCCGCAGGTCGTCAAGTCGTTGCTGGACCGCTTCGCCCATCTCGACAACGTTGCCGCCGGCGACCGTCGAAACCCCGACGGCGATGGCGCGATAGTCATTGAATCGCAGGATGCTCGCGGGCGGATCGACGAAGCCGCGGCTGACCCGAGCGATATCCCCCAGGCGCAGCATCACGCCTTCGCGCGTCTGCACCATCAGATTCCGAATTGCCGTCACGGAGTCCAGCTCACCGCTTGGTACGACGGCGAGTCGTTGCCGGCCGACATCGACAGCGGCGGCCGGCGCCACGGATCCCTGTCCTTCCAGGGCGTTGACGAGTGTCCGTACGTCCGCTCCCAGCGCGCCCAGCCGTGCCGGAGAGAAATCGAGATAGATGGCTTCCCGGGGCTCACCCTGCAACGCGACACCACCCACGCCCTCGACCAGCAGCAGCTCGTCGCGCAGGAACTTCGCGAAGTCGTGGATGTCATTGATATCGAAGCCGTCCCCGTAGATGTAGAGCAGGATGCCGTAGACGTCGCCGAAATCATCGTTGACCCTCGGCGGTCCGGCCCTGGGAGGAAGCTCCACTGCCGCCGCGCTGACCTTGCGCCGCAGCTCGTCCCAGATCTGCGGCAGATCGTCTCCACCGAACTGATCGCGTATGAAGACCTTGATCGTGGAACGGCCGGCGATGGACTGCGAGGTGACGTAATCAACCTGTTCCAGTTGCTGGATCGCCTCTTCCAGAGGATCGGTGACCTCATCGGCCACCTCCTCCGGTGTTGCTCCCGGGTACGGGGTGACGACGACCGCCTGCTTCAACGGGAAATCGGGATCCTCGAGCCGACCCAGCGACAGGTACGCCTCGATGCCCGCCAACAGGACCACCAGCGACACGACGATGGTCACCACGCGATAGTTAAGCGCCCAACTGGCCGGATTCATCGCTGCTCCTCCATGAGCGTCACCCGCTGCCCTTCCCGGAGGAACGCCACCCCCGCCGTCACCACCCGTGCGCCCGGCACAAGTCCCTGGCTGATGATCGCCGATTCATTGGCGACATCAACGACGGTGACCGGCGTCCCCCGCACCGTGAAGACACGATCCTCCGGCTCCGCGCGCCAGACCATGTGCTCGCCGCGCTCGTTCACGAAGAGCGCCGCGACGGGAACGACGAGTTGTCCGCCTTCGGTCGCCGTGCGGGCCGGCAGGATGATCGTCGCCGCCATGCCGGGCAGCACGGTCAGATCGGTCGGCGCCGGCATCGTATAGATGACGCGATACGTCCCCGTCTGCGGATCCGCCTCCGCCGAAGCCTCCTTCACCGTGACCGGGTAGGTCTTCTCGGGTCTCACAGGGAACGTCACGCGCGTTGCGGCGGTCGACTGCCCCGCCTGATGCGCCGCGACGATTGACTCCGGAAGATCCACGGCCACGTCGAGTTGGGAGATATCCTGCAGCCGCACAACCGGAGTACCTGCCTGTACGTTCTGGAAATTCTCCGCCATGCGGGCCACGATCAGGGCCTCGGAGGGAGACCGCAGGACCGTATCGGCAAGCGCCTGCTCGGCGACTTTGAGCTGCGCCGCGGCAGCATCGACCGCCGCCTTCGCGTCGATGAGTTCCGCTTCGGACGCCGCCTGTGATTCGACCGCCCTGCGGATCCGCTCGAGGCGTGTCTGAGCCTGCTCGAGTTGCGGCCGCAGGGTCGCGACCTGCTGCTCGAACCGCGTGGGATCGATGCGGGCCAGGACGGCGCCCTCCTCCACGCGCTGCCCCAACGCCAGGTTCGCTTCGATGAGCGGGCCGCTGACCTGGAAGGCCAGATCGACCGTGGTCCCGGCCAGCACCTCACCGCGCAAACGACGCTCGGGCCTTGTCCCGAGCTCGGTCGCCACCGCCGTCTTCACCGGGCGCACGATCTCGGTCGGCGGCGGCGGGGCTGGATTCCAGTCCACGAACAGCACCGCCCAGATTCCCCCGGCGAGCAACGCGGCCCCGACAAGGCCGCCGATCCACCGGCCGACGCTCCCCCCTCTCGCGCCGCGAGGCGTCCGTACTGCTGCCGGGGCCGATCCCGCCGCATCCGCGGGTGTCGCCGTTGCGGGTTCGGTTTCTCGTGGCTCCCTCTCTTCCGCATTCGTCGGTGTATCCATGGTCCTGTCCGTTCTCTCTCGAGCTCTGGTGCCGCTTCCGGGGCGCGTATGATAGCCCCGGATGAAGATGGGAGGTCATCCGGCATTGATGATGCCTGCCAGGATGTGCGTTCGGCGGCTGCTCCGTGGAGCGTTCGCGGACATTCGGGCAAACCCGCCGCAGGCTCCCGGACCGCCGATGTAACCGGCGTGCTTCTGCTTTGTTTGCAGGATTCCCAGACGACGGAGGAGCCGGGAATCCGCCGGACGACGCCATGGTCTCGGTGCGCCGGGCCTCGGCCAGCCAGCCAATGCGTTTCAGGGAGCGCCATACATGAAATGAATCGTGGCGTCCCCGATCGCCGGATGCAAAAAGAGCATCGAGCACCGGTGCCTGGCTTTGTAAACGGACCCTCGCACCGAGTACGAGTCGTGGCCGCGGGGACCTTCTTCCTCCTGCCCGTCCGTTACTGGACCGCGGGCATGACTGTCCTGCACTTCACGGCCACGGGTGGACCACCGGGAAGCGAATCGTCACGACGCGCGATGCCGGAAGCGTCTCTCATCTTCATCCTCTCCGCGGCTCGGCCCACCCCAGCACCTCATCCGTGAACCGTCCCGATACGACAGGACGACCATCTTCGGCGTGCTCGCGCGCCAGCCAGAGGATCGTCGGTTGATCGTGAATGACCACATCCGCATCACCGACGACGCAGACCTCGACCGCCTCCGCCACGATCGGGAAGCCGCGTTGAACCGATCAGGGCATGTTGTGCGCCACGTCATCCTCGCCCGTCGAGTCGACCTCGACGCCGACAGGCCGTCGCGTCGCAAGCACCTGACCAACGGTCCCCAGCGACGAACGGTCCGCCGCGCGGATCAGCGCCGCCTGCCCCGTCTCCAGATACGGATCGGGAAACGCGACCTCGCGCTTGCGCTCGTCGGTGATCGACATGCCGGCCGTGATGATGTTCATGCGCCCGGCGCGGAGTTTGGGAATCAGGTTCGGCCAGTATCAGGTGGTGATTCGGAACGCTGTCCTTCGCCGCAACGCGCGGCGGCGAGCGGCGGCGGCATCGCCTCGGGCCACATGACCTCGGGGACGGCGGACTTGACGTGTCTGCTCCATCCTCGAGGCATCGGAACATGAATCCCGGGCCCGGCGGATCCCACCATGTGCCTCCCCTGAAGTCGGCCGCGAGTCGGAAGAGGAATCCAGCATGACCACTTGCTGCGCAAGCACTTCCGGATCGGGCGGAGCCGTCCTTAACGAACTGGACGACTACACCGATAATCGATCGATCAGTCGGTCGACGGCGATCCGCATGCCGGAACGGACTGGCCAGAGGCCGGGAGCGAGTTGACGGATGGCTCAACCCGCTCGCGGGATCGGCTGGGGATGACTCGCGCCTATCGAGCCGGGCCGCGTGAACCGCACCAGATCCTCGAGGATCAGATACAGGCACGGCACGAGGAGCAGGATGATCGAGGTCGCAAAGACGATGCCGAAGCCCAGCGAGATCGCCATCGGCACGATGTATTGCGCCTGCAGTGACTTCTCGAGGATGACGGGCGTGAGGCCGAAGAACGTGGTCGCCGTGGTCAGGAAGATCGGCCGGAAGCGCCGGACGCCGGCCTTGAGGATCGCGTCGAAGGCGCTCAGATCGCCGCGGTTGCGGTTGGCGAAGTCGATCATGATGAGCGAGTCGTTGACGACGACGCCCGACAGGGCGATGACGCCCATCAGGCTGATCAGCGAGAGGTCGTGCCCCAAGAGGATGTGGCCGATGACGGCTCCGACGATGCCGAAGGGGATCGCCACCAGGACGATCAGCGGCTGGAGGTAGCGCCGGAACGCGATGGCGAGCAGGGCGTAGATGACGACCAGGGCCAGGCCGAACCCGCCCCAGAGGGTCGCGGTGGCCTCGCGCATCTCCGCGTCACTGCCCTCGAAGCTCCAGGTCATGCCGGGATAGTCGCGCTGGAGTTGCGGCAGCACGTCTGTCTGAAGCGAGGTGATGACCCGGCCGGTCGCCCGTTTCGGCTCCACGTCCATCGAGACGTTGACGATCCGTCGGCCGTCGCGCCGGCTGATGCTCGTGAACGCCTCGCCCTGCGTCACTTCCACGACGTCCAGCAGCGGGACCTCCGCGCCCTGCGGCGTGCGGATCACGAGGTCCTCGAGATGGTAGAGGTCTTCGCGCTCGGCTTCGGGAAGCTTCACGCGAACCTCGATCTCGTTGGTGCCTCGCAACAGCCGCAGCGCGAGCGATCCGTAGAACGCGCCGCGCAGTTGCCCGCCGACGTCGGCCGGCGTGAGGCCCAGGGCCCGACCCTCCGGCAGCAGGCGGAAGTCGAACTGGGTCTTGCCCTTGTTGTAGCTGTCGTTCACGTCACGGGTGTTGGCGAACTGCTCGGCCTGCTCGACCAGCGCCCGGGCCGCCTCCTCGAGTACATCGATATCGCTGTGACTGAGATCGACGCTTATGTCCTGCCGGTATCCGCCGGGCCCGCGCTCCGCCTCGAAGGTGATCTGGTCCACGCCGGGCAGGTCGCCGATGGAACTGCGCCACAACTCGATCACTTCTCCGGCGGTCATGTCGCGCTCGTCCGGCGGCTTCATCACGATCTCGACATCGATGAAGTTCTGTCCGCGGACATTGGTCTTGACCCCCTCGGCCACCTCGTGGAGGTCATGTTCCTCGAACATGCGCAGGCTGGCCGTCGTCAACTGCCCGGCGACCCTCGCCGCCTGGTCCGGCGTCGTGCCGACGGGCAGGCGGACGCCGGCTTCGATTTCATCGGCCGAGACCTCCGGCATGAGGATGATGCCCATGTGCGCGCTCAGGGCGTAGCTGCCGACGACCCAGAGGAGCGCCAGGGCCGCCGTCGTCGTGACATAGCGCAATCGCAGCGCTCCGCGCAGCACCGGCCGATACCAACTGTTCACCAGCCGACTGAACAGCCTGGAGAACGCCTGCTGGCCGCGGTGGAGTTTGGCACCGATGTGCGTCTTGCCGGTGGTGCGCTGCGTATGCCGGAGGTGGGCCGGAAGAATGAACAGCGCCTCCAGCAGCGACACGGCGAGGACGATGATCACCACGATGGGCAGCGGCTTCCAGAACTTGCCCGTCTCGCCCGGGATGAACAGGAGCGGAATGAACGCGACGATGTTCGTGAGGATGGTGAAGGTGACGGGTCCGGCGATCTCGCGGGCGCCGCTGATCGCCGCCTGGAGCGGGCCTTCCCCTCCCTGGCGGTGCTCGTAGACGTTCTCGCCCACCACGACCGCGTCGTCCACCACGATACCCAGCACCATGAGGAACCCGAACAGCGAGATCATGTTGATGCTCACGCCGACCACCGGCATGACGAGCAGCGCGCCGATGAACGAGATCGACATGCCCATCATCACCCAGAACGCGAGCCGGAACTCCAGGAAAAGCGCGAGAATCATGAGCACGATGACCACGGCCAGCAGCCCGTTCTTGATCACCAGCGTGAGACGACGGCCGAAATCCTCCGCGTTGTTGCTGTCGATCCGCCACTTCACCCCCGGCGGCAGCAACGGTTCGTACTCCCGGAGCGTCTGCGTCACCGCCGCGGCAACGTCGATCGGCGACTGCGATCCCACCCGGTACACCTCCAGTTCGACCGACGGCTGCCGGTTGAATTGCGAGTGGAACCCCTCCTCCTCGAACCCGTCCCGGATGGTCGCGAGGTCTCCGAGCGTGACGATCGAGCCGTTGTCGCCGGCCACGATCTCGATCCGCTCGAACTGCTCGGCCCACTGCTTGCGGGCCTTCACGCGGAGCAGGATCTCGCCGGCGGAAGTCCGCACGGCGCCGGCTGCGATGTCCTCACTTGAGGATTCGATCAGTCGCGCAACGTCGGGCAGCGTCAATCCGTATTCGCGCAGGCGGTTCCTCGGTATCTCGACGTGTGTGACGTAGTCCGGCACGTTGCCCAGCTCGACCTGGGTGACATGCCCGCGGGCGAGCAACTGGTCGCGCAACTGCTCGGCCAACCGACGGAGGGTCCAGATGTCCACGTCGCCGTAGAGCCCGATCGAGATGACCTGGGTCTGTCGCGATCGCAGCCGCACCTCAGGCTCTTCGATGTCGTCGGGAAAGGTGCGGATCCGGCTGACGGCCTGGTCCACGTCCTGGAACGCCTTCATGCGATCGGTGCCGGTCACGAGCTCGATGCTCACCGAACCGCTTCCCTCGCGTGCTTCGGAGGTGATCTCGCGCACGCCGTCCACGCCCCGGATCGCTTCCTCCACGGGCCGGAGGATCCCCTGTTCGACCTCGGCCGGGGCGGCTCCGGGATACGTCACCCGAACCTCGACCACGTCGAGCTGGAACTGCGGAAAGACCTCCTTCTGGATGCGCAGGGCGAACCACAGCCCCCCGACGAGGAGGATCACCATCAGCAGGTTGGCGGCGATCGAGTTGCGCGCCATCCAGGCGATGGGACCGACGGGCTGATCGGACGAGGGGCGGACTTCGCTCATGACGCCGCCTCGTCACCCGCCTCGTCACTTCGTGTCGATGTTGTGTCCCCTTCCCGGCGGAGAGGAAGTCCCTGCGTCACGGTCGCCAGGGAGGTGGTGACGACGTCCTCGCCCTCGTCAAGGCCACTTCGGACAAACGCATGCTCGGCATCGCGGAATACCACCTCCACCTCGCGGATGTCCAGCTTGCCGTCCGCCATCACCCACACCGTGTCGTTCTGGCGAAGATACTCGCGGTCCAGCCGAACGACACCCGCAAGCGGCTGGCCTTCGATCTGCAGCTCGACGATCGTCCCGAGAATCATCGGCGGTCCGTCCGTCTCGCGCGCCAGGGGATCGGGAACCACCACCAGCACGCGCGCCAGCCGCGACTGCTGATCGACGTTGCCGATCAGCCGTGAGACGTATCCTCCGCGGACCGCGCCCGGCCCCCACGCGGTGGTGTGCCTGATCTGAACCGACGAGCCCCGCCCGCCATCCTGTGGAAAGCTGATCCACCGCAGATCGCGCAGCGGCACGCTCGCCATCACCCAGTACTCGTCGACCCCCACCAGCCGGGCGAGCGCATCGCCCGGGGCGACCTGGGAGCCGAGGTTGGCCGTGCGGCTGAGGATCTGCGCATCGAACGGTGCCGAGACGGTGGTGCGCGATAAGTCCAGCTTCGCCTGTTCCACGGCCGCCTCCGCCGCCCGGAGCTGAGCGCGGATCGACCTGATCTGCGGCTCGCGGAGGACGAGCGCCCGGTTCGCCGAGTCGATCTCTTCACCGAGGAGTTCGAACTCCTGCCGGGCCACTTCCTGTCTTCCCTCTTCGATCGCCAGGGAGGCCTGAACCTGCTCGAGCTCGGCCTGCCGCGAGGTCAGGACCTGCTCGAAGTCGGCCGGATCGATCCTGAGCAGCTCCTGCCCGGCCTTCACGAGACCGCCGGGCACGAAAGCCGGCTCGAGGCGGACGATCTGCCCGCTCACGCGCGGGCCGAGCACGACGTCCCGCGCCGGCTCGACCACGCCGAGCACCTCCAGTCGAGGCCGATACGTGCCGCGGCCGGCCGCCGTTGTCTCGACAAGAGCCGCGGTTTTCCGGGTGACCGTCTCGCGCTCCGCGGTGGGCTCCGTGGAGTAGATCAGGTACGTCGCGCCCGCCGCCGCGCCGATGAGGACGATGCAGACGACGACGGTCAGGAGGACGCGCAGGATCGCGCCGCGGGGACGGGTTGTCACGCCTTCAGCCACGAGCAGCCTCTCTCTCATCAGGCTCGTCCTCGCCGCGGCCTTCCTTCACGTCCGGAGCCTCTCGGGGAGTTTCGAATCCGCCCGCCAGGGCACGATGGAGCGCGATCCGAAACGCAATCCGGTCCAGCCTCGCCGTGAGCAGATCGCGCTCGATCTGCTGCTGCTCGCGAAGGGCGGTGAGCACATCAATGAAGTCGGTGACCCCGTTCAGGTACTGCCAGCGCAACTGGCGATACGTCCGGCCCGCGAGGGCGAGTTGATCCTCCAGGCTTCGGATCCGCCGGACCTGATGCGCTTCCTGGGCCAGCGCATCCTCCACCTCGCGGAACGCGTCCAGCACGGTCTGGCCGTACTCCGCCAGTCGCCGACGGCGAACGGCCACCGTCCGCTCGACCTCGGCGCGTCGCCGACCGGCATCGAAGAGCGGTGCGGTGACCTGACCCGCCAGCGAGGTCAGCCAGGTGGTGAACAGCCCGGAGGGGTTCTCCGCCGTCGTGCTCCACGAGGCCGCCAGGTCGATGCGCGGATACTGGTCGGTCACCGCGACCGCGACATCCTTATCCGCGGCCTCCAGTCGCCGGAACGCGCTGAGCACATCCGGTCGTCGCTGCAACAGCTCGGCGGGCAATCCCGTCGCGGGCATCCCCGGCACGCGGGGCAGCGCCGGATCCGGCAGGTCCATCGCCTCCTGCGGCGGGCGGCCCACCAGCACCGCAAGCCGGTGTTCCAGAACCTCGATCCGCGACCGGGCGACGACCATCTGCTCCCGTGTCGACTCGACAAGCTGTCGTTGTCGGAGCACGTCCGCACTGCCGGACTGGCCGACCGCGAATCTCTTCTCCAGCACCGTGAGCACGGTCAGGTTCGTCTCGAGTTGTGACCGGATCAACTCGAGTTGCAGGCGCGCGATGGCGAACTCATACCAGGTGAGCGCGACTTCCGCCGACAGGCTGATGGCTGCGGTCCGGTAGTCGGCGGCCGTCGCCGCCGCCCGCAGCCGTTCCGCGTCGACCGCCGACTCGATCCGTCCCCACAGGTCAACCTCGTAGGACGCGCCCAGTCCGAGACCGAGTCGGGTCTCATCATCGACATCGCTGCCCTCACGGAGCTCGCCATCGGCGGTGCCGTCAAGTTGCGGGAACAGGCCGGACCGTTCCCGCCGCATGATGGCTCGCGCCTCCTGGAGCCTCTCCCATGCCGCGATCAACGTGAAGTTGTCGGAGAGGGCAAGCCGGATGTTGTCGTTCAGGGGTTCATCGTGGAACGCCCTCCACCACCGATCGGGCGGCGGCCCGTCGCCGCTGCGGGAGAACGCCGGAACCGTTTGAAGCGGAAGCGATCCTCGAGGTTCGGCAGAAGCGCAGCCGGGCATCGGCAGCGCCACCGTCGAGAGCAAAACCGCCGAACCGAGCGCCCGGCGCAGGCGGAGCGGGCGCAACCAGTGCGCAGACGAGCTCCCGTCATATGTGGGTGCAGACAGGCGCCTGGACTTCAGGATCATAACAGACATCGTCAGGTCACTGTAATCCGGACGGGGACGTCTCAGCCGCGGATCCCGGCCTCGCGTGGCGGACTGCCGCGGTTCACGCCGGTTCTCTGCGCTGACGGTCATACGAGGGTAGGCGTCGAGTGGGGGAAGAACCGCCCGTTCCCGCGGAGATCCGGAGATTCGTCGGGGCGGGAAGCTCGCGCAACCGGGCTCAATGGAGCACGGTGTCCGGTTGACGCGGCGCGGGTGCGCCGTGGCCGGTGCGAAGAGGGTTCCGTCCCGGCCGGATGCCGCCACCACGGCGGGACGCTCCCGTCCCGTGAACACGCGGAAGTCCCGGAGCAGGACCAGCCCGGATGAGGCCCGCCTTCACGCCGATCGGACCTTTGAAAGTCGCGGCCGGGCGAACCGCAACCGAGGGCCGCCGCGCGCTACGATCCCGGCCCGCGCGAGGACGCCCCGCGGGGCATGTACGAAAAGGCGATCGCGATACTCCAATGACCAGCGGCACAGCAACACATCTGAATCCCGTACGACAGACGAGCGAACGCATGCCACATCCACTTCGCACGGAGGGAGCAGAAAGGAAGTGGCACCGCTCGAACATCGCCCTGATGGTTCTCATGCACGGCCTGGCGGTGCCGGCGCTCGTGCCGGCGTTCTTTCACTGGAGCGGCCCCTCCTCATGGCGGTGCTGTTCTACCTTTCCGGCGGGCTCGGTGTCTGCCTCGGCTATCACCGCCTGCTCACGCACCGGAGCCTGCAGACACCGAAGATCGTCGAGTACATCCTGACCCTGCTGGGCACGCTCAGCTATCAGGGCAGCCCGCGGGAATGGGTCGGCACGCACCGCATCCACCACAAGGAGTCGGACGGCCCGCACGATCCGCATTCACCGCAGCTCGGCTTCACCTGGGCGCACATTCTCTGGTGTTTCTACCGGCACCCGGACGGGTACGATCCGCGCGACTTCACGCGCGACCTGCAGCGCGACCGGACGATGATGCTCATCGACCGGTATCACTGGCTGCCGCAGGTTCTGCTCGGCGCTCTTCTGTTCGGGCTGGGCCGGGCTGTTCTGGAGTCGTGGCAGGGCGGCATGGGCTGGCTCGTGTGGGGCGTGGGCGCGCGCACCATGCTCATGTATCACGCGACGTGGTTCGTCAACTCCGCCGCGCATACCTGGGGATACCGCAAGTTCGAGACGCGTGACGGTTCGCGCAACAACTGGTGGGTCGCGCTGATCTCGTTCGGCGAGGGATGGCACAACAATCATCACGCGCAGCCGCGCTCCGCCGCGCACGGCATGCGCCGCCGGAAACTCGATCCCACCTACCGGGCGATCCGCCTGATGGAGCGGCTCGGGCTCGCGAAGCGCGTGGTGCGGCCGAAGCCGCCTGCAACGACCAGGCCGACACCCGGCGATTGAGCGCACGACGCAGGGACGACGTCCTCTGCGCGCCCGGTGCGACCGCCCGGCCGGAACGCGGGCCAGTCGCGCCTGGCCCGGACCGCCGCGGCACAGCCGTGCAGGCAGAAGTTCCGGTCAACTCGGAACAGTCCGCCGCCCCCGACCTCGTTTCCCTCAATCTCGCCGGATATTCGGCGTCATTGCGCGCGGCTTCGCATCCGCTGCACCTGCCAGTATGTCGCGGCGACGAAATACGCGAGCGTCGGCACGAGCAGCCAGGTCTTGAACCACACCAGGCGGTCGGCGTAGTCTGCGGGCGTTGCAAGGTAAACGTACACCGCAAACGCGGCACACACGATCAGCGCGACGAGGGCGATGAGACCGCTGGTCCGGAACAAGGTCGCGCGGGAACCACCGGATGCGGTCTCCGGGCCGGACGCCTTCTCCTCGCCGTCAGCGACGGAAGTATGATCTTCGCCTTCCGCGGCATCGCCCTCCAACGGTGTGATCTGCGCGCGTGCCCCCGCAACGGATGCCAGTAGGATGTAGAGCACGACCGTCAGCACGTACACGGGCAGGAACAGGAAGAACAGGTGCAGCGTGTCCGTGAGGTACAGCCCCAGCGCCAGGGCCATCCCGCCTGTCCAGGCCAGCAGGGCGGGCCAGTTGAGGATCAGGTCGCGGTGATGCGCCCAGTACCGATTCAGTCCGAGGCGCGGAAACAGCCAGTGCTCGGTCATGACGATCGCGCCGGCCGGCACCAGCAGCAGGCCGTAGATGCCGACGAAGTTGAGCAGCCCGGTGAAGACAAACGGGAAGCAGGCGACGATCGTGGTGACGACACCGACCACGAGCGTGACCACCCAGCGCGGCCAGTCCGGCGTGATTGCCTGCAGCGCCAAACCGGCGCGATAGAGCGTGGGGTTGGAGGTGGTCCAGCCGGCGATGACCACGGCGATCGCGCCGCTCACCCCCAGGGCCTGGTGCGCCACGGCTCCCGAATCCAGGGCCGTCAGCGGCGTCTTCAGGGCCAGGGCGGCGCCCGCGCCCATCACCCCGGCCGCGATCCACGCCAGATAGTGTCCCAGCAGCATGCCGAACGCGGAGAAAAGCCCGTAACTCGCGCGTGGGGCGTAGCGGAGGATTGCCATGTCCGACAGGCCAAGGTGCATGGCAAGGTTGCAGATCCAGGCGAACGCGACGACGTGCCGGAAGCCGATCAGCGGCGGGCCGCCGTCCGGCGTCCTTCCGGTCCAGACCGCCTGTTCGCTCATCTCCCAGAACTGCGAAAAGCTGCGCACGCCGCCCACGCCCGTCGCCTCGCCCAGCGCCGGCAGCATCACGAGGGCGCCGGCGATGAACATCAGCAGCATCCACGGCGCACAGATCGTGGCGAACGCCGCCAGCCGCCTGAAGCCGGCGATCGCCAGCCACACGACCACCGCCCCCACGGCGCACACGGCGATCACGAAACCCGCGTCCGTCGGATACCACTGCGTCTGCGGCGGAATGCCGAAGGGAATGCGCACGGCCGACGCCGACACGGTAATCATGCAGCCGGCGAGCACGCAGAAGAGCAGCGCGTTCAGCACGTTATAGATCACCGTCAGGACCGGCCCGCCGATCTTGCGCAGATACCAGTACAGCGTCAGTCGCGTCTGCGTGGCGATCGGCGCGCAGACCAGGGCCCAGCTCAGCACCGCCAGCAGGTTGCCGATCGCCAGCCCCACGATGACGTCGAGCACGCCGGCTCCCCATGTGACAAAGAGCGCGCCGATGACAAACTCCGTCGCCGCGACATGCTCGCCCGCATACGAGCCGGCGAAGTAGCTCCAGCCACACAGCTTGTCTTCGCTGACGGGTTTGCGGTCGAATTCATAGAGTCGATCGAGGCGCCGGACGACGCCGCCCTGCGGATCGGACCTGGGTACGTGCTCCATCTCCGGTGCTCCAGGGTTAACTCGCTTCCTCATGCGCAGCCGTCGTCATCGCCCGGCTTGTCGGCAACGCCCTTGCGCGCGGCGCGCTCCGAGCAGTCGCCTTCACGATACACCAACTGCGGATCAACAGGAGGATCACCGGCACGACTCACCGCGAGATCTCCAGCATCGGCTCACCCAGCACGTCCATGCGCGGCGTGATGCCCAGGCCCGGTGCGCTGGGCGCACACATCCGCCCGTTCTCCCGCCGCGGCGCGTTCTCGGCGATGCTGACCGTCACGTAGCTGTTGAAGTCGGTCGAGGTGAAGAGGAACTCCCGCGGCGTCCCGTGCGCAAGGTGCGCGATGGCCGCCGTCGTGATGTCGCCACCCCACGTATCTTCGACCGTCACGGCGATCCCGAGCTCGATGCACAGGTCGCGAACCAGCCGGGCGCGGGTCAACCCGCCGAATCTGCTGATCTTGATGTTGACCAGATCCATGGCGCCATCGGCGTGGGCCCGCAGCAGCATCGGAACACTGTCGATGACCTCGTCGAGCACAAACGGGTGATCGCTGCGCCGCCGGATCGACAGACACTCCTCATAGGTCGCGCACGGCTGCTCAATGTAGACATCGATGTCGCGCACGCCGCGCGCGACGCGGGCCGCCTCGTGCATCAGCCAGCCGGTGTTCGCATCGGCGACCAGGATATCGCCCGGCTCGAGTCCGGCTGACACGGCCCGAATGCGTGCGATGTCGGTCTCGGGATCGCCGCCCGCCTTGAGCTGGAATCGCCGGTAGCCGTCCGCGCGATACGCGGCGACGTTCTCCGCCATCTCCTCGGGCGAGCGCTGCGAGATCGCCCGGTACAGCGGAAAGTCCTCGCCGTGCCGCCCGCCGAGCAGTTCGCACACGGGCTGGCCGCTCACCTTCCCGAGGATGTCCCAGCACGCGATGTCGATGCCGGACTTGGCGTACGGGTGGCCCTTCAAGGCCGCGTCCATCCGACGAGCAATCACGTTCAGCCTGGTTGCGTCTTCACCAAGCAGGCTGGGTGCGATCTGGACGATTCCCGCCCGGACGCCGGGAGCGTAGGCGGGCAGGTACACCGGTCCCAGGGGGCAGACCTCGCCGTAGCCCTTGACGCCGCCTTCCGTCTCCACTTCGACCACGGTGCTGTCGAATACCGAGACCGACTTGCCGCCGGACCACTCGTAGCTGCCCTCTCGAAGCGGGAGATCGACCTGATACGCGCGAATGCGTCGAATGTCGTTTGACACCAGACACCTGCCTTCCGTACGTGGTGAATGCGGCGTCCACCCCGCCGGTTGCGGGGCGCCGGCAAGGTAGGGACGGCCGCGTCCCCACGCAACCCGTGGCGCGACGGGCCGGCCTCGCCCCGTCTCGGGTGGGCCCGGCGGCCGGGGCCGTCTCGGTTCTCCCCCGCGCCTACCGCGGACCGGGCGGCAGGTGCTCGATCAGGTATCGCACCATGAGCATGCGCAGGTGCACCTGTGTACCGCGACCCTCGCTGAATCCGTGATCGCGATTGGGATAGGCCATGTAATCGAACGGCTTGCCGAGCTCGATGAGCCGGTCGACAAGCCCTTCGGTAATCTGGATGTGCGTGTTGGTTTCGCCCGTGCCGTGGATGATCAGGAGGTCTCCCGCCAGGCCCTCGGCGAAGTTGATGGGGGCGGATCGACGATACCCCTCCGGATTCACCTCGGGGGTCTTCATGTAGATTTCCTGGAACCAGGCGTTGTAGAGACGCGGCTGCGGCTTGGGCGCCACTGCGATCCCCACGTGATAGACATCCGGCTTGCGGAACATCGCATTGAGCGTGTTCGAGCCGCCGCCGCTCCAGCCCCAGATGCCCACGCGGGTCAGATCGACGTACGGTCGTGTGCGGGCCAGCTCTTTCAGACCGGCCGCCTGATCCTCCGTGGAGAGGGGACCGAGGCTGCCGGATACGGATCGTCGCCAGGCGGCCCCTTTCGGCGCCGGCGTGCCCCGGTTGTCAATGGACACCACCAGGTAGCCCAGGTCGGCGATCACACGATGGTAGTGGGCATGGACGCGTCCCCAGGCGTCGAGCACGGTCTGTGCGTGCGGCTCCCCGTACACGTACACCAGGATCGGGTACATGCGTGAAGGATCGAAGTTGCGGGGCCTGATCATCCACGCGTCCAGGGTGACGCCACCGCCGATATCCAGTTGCAGGAACTCCGTCGGCTGGTGAATGGCCCGCTCGGCGCGCTCGCGCAGAGGAGCGTTGTCCTCGAGCGTGCGTACGAACCGATGATCGGGCAGGTGGATCAGCTCGGTGACCGGGGGAGTATCGAAGCGAGAGTACGTGTGGAACGCCCATTGCCCGTCGGGGGAGAAGTCGTAGTCGTGGGTGCCGGGTTGATCGCCGGGCGTGACGCGTTCGGGCTTCGTGCTGCCGTCGAGGGAGGACCGGTAGAGGTATTTCCGGGTGGCGTCATCGGGTGATGCGTAGTAATAGAACCAGTTGCGCGTCTCGTCGATGTGGGCCCGCTCGATGATGTCGAATTCGCCGGGCGTCAGCATCTCCACCAGTTCGCCTTCGCGCGAGTAGAGGTAGGCATGGCGCCAGCCGTCCTTCTCGCTCAAGACCACGAACGCCCGGCCCCCGCGGATCCACTGGAGTCCGGCGTTCTTGTGGTAGCTGGCGACCGTCCAGGCGGGATCGGATTCGTGGTAGATGCGCCTGATCGCTCCGGTGCGCACGTCGGCGAGGAGGAACTCATGTTCGTCGCGGAACCGGCTCATCGTTTCGATCAGCAGCTCGTCGGAGTTGCCGGCCCACTCGACCTGGCCCAGGTAGAAGCCGTCCGGGGAGGCGGGGAGATCGAGCCAGCGGATCTCACCTCCTTCGGCCGCGACGACGCCGACCCGGAGCGAGGGGATGGTCCCGCCCACCCGCGCGAACCGGGTTTCGGCGACTTCGGGATAGGACGGGTCGCCGGGCACAAGGTACGAGCGCAACCGAACCCGCGACGAGTCGGTTTCGACGAAGGCAATCCGCGCTCCGTCGGGGCTCCAGACGGCGCGGCCGTTCCAGACGGCCCCGGGCACGGCGTTGTCGGTAAGTTGCTTCCGCGTGTCGCCCTCGAACTCGCGCACCCACAGATTGCCGTCGTCGAACTCGATCGTGCGTCGGCCGTCCGGGGAGAGGTGACGGGGGCGGCCAGGGTCCGGTTCGGCCTGCGGGTCCAGGACCGTGCGCCGGCCGTCGGTCACGCGGTAGAGAACACGCACCGGTTGTTCCGACTCCGACACCGGCTCGGAAACGATGTACCCGGAGCTGTCGGCCATCCACTCCGCGCGGAACGGCGCAGCGCGAAACTCCCCACGGTCGTAGATCGCGCGCAGCCTCGCCTCTGCCTGCTCGAGCAGCGCCGCCTGCGAGTTCCGGCCGTCACTGTCCGCGGCCGCCGCGACCGCGGCCACCACCGCCAGACCGGCTCCTGCCGCTGTCATGTTCGATCTCATCCCCGCCTGCCTTTGTTTTCGTGAATCCCTGCGCCGAATGACCTGCCCCGCGTCCGACTGTCCTCCGGCAGAGACTGCGTCTTCCGATCGTACAGAGAAGCTGTGATTGGACCGGTTCACTCGTATTCTCCCCTCAACTCATCGCACCTCTTCCTCATCCGCGCGAGGATGTGCCTGTGTTCGGGTTGTGAGGCGAGGTTGACGAGCTGGTCCGGGTCGGTCTTCAGATCGTGAAGGAACTCGAACACAGGCGCCTGCTCGAAGTAGCGGGCGTAGACGTAGCGTTCTCCCCGTATGCCCTCCCACTTCGGAATGTCGCGATGCCGCATCAGGTGTTCGCAGAAGAACTCCGTCCGCCAGTCCGACACCGCCGTCCTCTTCGAGAGAAGAGGGCTCAGGCTTCGCCCCTGGTACTGGGCCGGACGCTCGACTCCGGCCAACGCGAGCAGAGTCGGAGCGATATCGACGTTGAGGACCAGTTCCGTCCGGACCTGCCCTCGGTCCTCCGTCTCGAGACGGGGATCATACACGATCAGCGGTACCCGCAGTGCCTGGTCATAGTGCGACCATTTTCCGGCCAGACCGCGATCGCCCATGTAATACCCGTTGTCCGCCGTGTAGATGATGACGGTATCGTCGGCCAGGTCGAGTTTCTCGAACTCCTTCCGAATGCGGCCGATCACCCGGTCAACGCCGCTGATCATCCGGTAGTAAGCGCGCATGTTCTTCCGGTATTTCTCCGGCGTGTCCCACCGCCAGAAGTAGCGCTTCCGGTTCAGCGACGTTTTGAGAAACGTCGGCAGACTATCGAAGATCTCCGGCGCCGAGAGGCGGGGTGCGGGAATGATCGCATCGTCGTACATCCCGTCCATCGCTCGCGGCCACGGGTAGTGATCCTCCATGTTTCCGTCATCTGCATGCGCCGCATTGAAGCTGATCGACAGGCAGAACGGCTGTCCCGCGGGAGTCCCGTTCAGGAACTCGATGGCCCGGTCCCCGGCCACTTCCGTCTCGTGCCGTGTCGTGCCGTCCGGCTGCGTCCTGAAGAAGGGGAGGCCGTGCGGCCTGAAGAAGTCGAACATATCGGATTCCGGCGAGCCCTCGGTCGTCACACCGTACTTGCCGATGAAGCCGGTGCGATAGCCTGCCTGACGCAGGAGGGCGGGGTAGCTCATCGCCATGTGAGCGGCGCGAAGGGGGGGCGTGCCGAACGTGTAGCCGTGGGTGCGTTCGGGCAGGCCGGTGAAAACAGACGCACGGCTGGCCGCGCAGATCGGAGTCGTGACGAATGCATTGCGGAAGCGCACGCCGTCCGAGGCGAGAGTATCGATCACGGGAGTCCTGATGATGGGATGGCCGGCGCAGCCCAGCGTGTCGTTGCGCTGGTCGTCCACGACGATCAGCACGATATTGGGTCGCGTCGTCGGGCCGGTGTCCGGGAACGATGTCGGGCCGAAGATCGCTGCCGTGGCCAGGGCGGCTGCGCCCAGGAAGAGTCGTCGACGGAAACGAAGCATCGTCGGATCTCCTCGAGGTCAGTGGTGCCGGATCGATGAGAGGAAGCGGTATTGCCCCGCCTGCGCGCGGAAGAGCGCCGCGCCGTCCGCCCGGCCCGCGGGCTCCAGCCCCGCCGCGTCCGCGGCCGGGCGGCCGCTCTCCATGACCTGTGTCTCGGCGCGCGCCGGCACGTGAATCAGCGCGGTGGTGTTGGGGGGGATGGTGACCTCGAGTCGCAACTCGTCGCCGTCCAGTTCCCAGTGCGTGGCGATGGTCCCGTGGATCGAGTCGTAGCTCGTTTTCGCCCGGGTGAGCTCGCCGCCCGGGCGCGGTCGGATCACGATGTCACGGAACCCCGGAGTGGCGGTGTCGATGCCGCCGATCGTCCGGAAGATCCACTCTCCCACCGCGCCGAAGGCGTAGTGCGCAAAGGAGTTCATGCCCGGGTTGTTGAAACCGTCCTCCGGCGTCCAGCCGTTCCAGCGCTCCCAGATCGAGGTCGCCCCGTGCCTGATGGTGAAGCCCCAGGAGGGGAAGGTGTCGTTGTGGAGCAGGCGATAGGCCACGTCGTCGCGTCCGATCTTCGAGAGGACCAGCATCAGGTCCTTCGTGCCCACGAAGCCGGTCGAGAGGTGACCGTCCCGCGCCTCGATCCGACGGATCAGGTGAGCGGCGGCCTGCTCGCGGCGTTCGCCCTCGACGAGGTCGAAGGCCAGGGCCAGGACGTAGGCGGTCTGCGAATCACCGTCGATCCTGCCCTCCGCGTCAACGTAGGCGTGGTTGAACACGGTGCGGAGCCGCCGGAAGAGCTCGTGATAGCGCGCTGCCTCGTCGTCCCGCCCCAGCGCGGCGGCCGCCCGCGCGGTCAGGGCCGTGCTGTAGGCGAAGTACGCGGTGAAGATCACGGGGCGCGGCGTGTCGTCCTCGATGTTGAGCCAGTCGCCAAAGCAGTGGAACTCGGCCGGCGGCCGCAGGTCGTCGGTGCAGCGGTTCACGCAGAACGCGACGTAGCGCTTCATGCCGTCGTAGTGCCGGGCAAGGAGGTTTGTGTCGTCGTACACCCAGTACATGGTCCACGGGCAGATCGTGCCCGCGTCCGCCCACGCCGGCCCGCCGTCGGCACCCGCGACCTTGAGGGGGGCGACCATCGGGAACTGTCCGTCCTCGCGCTGGGCGTCGGCGAGGTCGATGAGCCACTTCGTGAAGAACGCGTGCACGTCGCACAGGTACGACGCGGTTCGGATGTAGACCTGCGCATCCCCGGTCCAGCCCAGGCGCTCGTCGCGCTGCGGGCAGTCCGTGGGAACCTCGAGGAAGTTGGCGCGCTGGGTCCAGTAGATGTTGCTCACGAGTCGGTTCAGCATGGGATCCGAGCACTCGAACCGCCCCACGCGCGGCGTGCGCGAGCCGAGGGCGAGGCCCACCACCGTGTCCGACGTGAGGGGGCCGTCCAGACCCGTGACCTCGACGTACTGGAAGCCGTGGAAGGTGAAGCGCGGCGTCCACTCCTCCACTCCGTCTCCGCGGCAGACGTAGCGATCCGTGCATCGCGCCGCGCGCAGGTTTGCGGTGTAGATCGTGCCGTCGGGATTGAGCCGCTCGGCGAAGCGCAGGGTGATCTCCCGGCCGGCTTCCCCCTCGACGCGCAACCGGACCACCCCCGCGAAGTTCTGTCCGAGATTCAGGACCCGGACTCCGGGCCGGGGCTCGGTGATCTCCACGGGCCGGAACGTCCCGATCACTCCCACGGGATCGGCGGGATATGCCTGGATCGCGGCGTCGATCGCGGGCGTGACGTCAACGGGTGACCAGGCGGAGTCGTCGAAGCCGGGGCGAGACCAGCCTTCCATCTCGCGGCGGGCGTCGTAGACCTCGCCCATCAGGAAGTCCGCCTCGAGCAGCGGCCCCGTGCAGGCCCTCCAGCCCGGACCGGTGCCGATCACCTCGCGCGTGCCGTCGTCGTACTCCAGGACGAGCTGCGCACGGAAGCGGGTCCGCTCGCCGTAGTGGTCCCGCCGCCGTCCGTAGCCGACGTAGCCCGAGTACCACCCGTCGGCGAGAATCGCGCCCAGGGCGTTCGCGCCCTCGCGCACCTTGCGCGTCACATCGTAGGTGTTGTAATAGACGCGCTTCTCGTAGTCGGTCCATCCCGGCGTGAACCAGTCGTCGCCGATGCGACGGCCGTTGATCTGCGCCTCGTAGATACCCAGCGCGGAGGCGTACAGCGTCGCACGCCGCAGCTCGGAGCGCACGGTGAACTCCCCGCGCAGATACCGCGGGGGAGGAAGGACAAGCTCTTGCCCGCGGAGGTCGCCCCAGGGCTCATCGCCGAAATCGGCGAGCTCAGCCGCCGCGGACCACGCGCTGTCGTCGAACCCCGGCGCGGTCCACCCCTCCGCGGGCGCAGCCGTCGAGCGCCACGAGGCGTCCGTGACGAGCACGATCGGGTCGCCGGTCTCCCGCGGCACCACGAGCCTGACGATGAGACCCGCGGGACCGGGCGATCCGTTCCCGGCCTCGATCGCGATCTCATTCGACCCGGGCCGGAGCAGCCTGCCCGGCGAGACGACGGACAAGTCCTCCCACGACAGGCTCTCGCCCGCGGGCAGGTGGACCGATTCCCCGTTGATGAACAGGGCCAGATGATCGTCCGCGGTGACGAGCAACTCCGCCTCGTCGAACTTCGCATCGGCGGGAAGATCGCGCTTTGCCCGGAAGGCCCGCGTCTGGGCCGGCGCATTGCGCGGTGGATCCGCGGCGTGCCAGATCCACTTCGCTCCGGCCAGGTCGGGCGCCCCGGCGGAGACGTCCCGGGCCGCGTCGTATCCGATCCAGGCGGACTGCCAGTCGGACGGGTCGAGCAGGCCGACGGTGAAGCGTGCGGGCTCGCTCCAGCCGGTCGCGTTCCCGTTCATGTCCCAGGCCCGCACCATCCAGAAGCACTCGACGCCTGAGCGCAGCGGAGCGCCCCCGTATTCCACCCCGCAGGACTCGTTCCCCGCCACGCGGCCCGAGTCCCACAGGTCGCCGCGCGCCTGCCGCAGGTTGTCGAGGCAGCTTGCGACGAGGACGCGGTAGGCCGTCTGCACCTGGCCCCGGGTCGCGGTCGCCTCCTCCTCGATCCGCCAGCTCAGCCGCGGGCGCGGGGTGTCGATCCCGCGGGGCTCGACGCGATACTCGCACCGCAGGTGCTTCACAACGAGGCCGCCGCCGGTCCCCGTCATCGCATCACTGCTTACGAACAGGAGCACGGCCCACATCACGATCCACTTGCTCATGAGCTCCATCCTCGCTCTCCGGGAAGAGAACACACCGACAGGTGCGTGGGTGAAACCGCCGTGATCCCTCGCCGTTCCCCGACCGGGCCGGGCGGACGGAGAGTCTGAACGGTCTGGCCAGCCTACGTTCTCCTCCCGCCGGCGACAAACCGCCCTCGGAGCGCCTCCGTCGTGGATTCCCTGCGGTAGAATCCGAACGCGGCGCTCACTCTCGACGTTGCCCGACGAACATGTGCCGGGAACCCATGCTTCTTCATCGACTGATCCCGGTCATCCTGGTGGTTCTCGTTCAGCCGGCTGGCGCAACCCTGACGCCCCTGGACCTGCGCTGCGACGGAATGAGCGGAAGCCCGGCCGTGGGCGCATCGCCGCAGCTCTCGTGGCGGGTGGAATCGCCCCAACGCGGCCAGGCGCAATCGGCCTGGGAGGTGCTGGTCGCAAGCAGCGCCGAGCTGCTCGCGGAGGAGCGGGCGGACCTCTGGGATTCCGGGAAGGTCGTCGCAGAGCGCTCACCGTACGTGATCTACGCCGGTCGGGCCCTCGTCTCCGGCCAGGTCTGCCATTGGAAAGTCCGTTGCTGGGACTTGCGCGATCAGCGATCCGGGTGGAGTGAGCCGGCGAAGTGGGAAGTTGCGCCGCTCGACCCGGCTGCGTGGAGGGGAGCGCGCTGGATCGATGACGGCCGGCCCGGTCCATCGACAGAGGAGGGGTTCTACGAGCCGGACCCGGCGCCCCTGATGCGGCTCGAGTTCGAGCTGGCCAGGCCGGTGGTGCGGGCCCGCCTGCATGTCGCCGGTCTCGGGTGGTGTGTGCCGTCCCTCAACGGAAGGCGGGTCGGTGATCACGTGCTCGACCCGCCCTGGACCGCCTTCGACAAGCGCATTCTCTTCGGCACTCACGACGTGACCGGACTGCTGTCGCGCGGTCGGAACTGTCTGGGATTCGCGCTCGGCAACGGCTGGTTCAATCCGCTGCCGCTGCGCATGTGGGGACACCGCAACATCCGCGACAGCCTGCCGACGGGTCGGCCGCGGGTCATCGCCTGCCTCGTGGCCGATCATCCGGACGGAATGCGCACGACTGTCGTCACGGGTCCGGGATGGAAGACCACCGGCGGGCCGACGATTCGGAACAGTGTCTACCTGGGTGAGGTCCGCGATGCGCGACAAGAGCCGGCCGGGTGGGATCTGCCCGGGTTCGATGCATCCGGGTGGACCGCGGCCCGGGTGACCGACGACCCGCTCGAACCGCTGCGTCCGCTGGCGATGCCGCCGGTTCGCGCCGGGGCGCCGATTCCCGCGGTGGCGGTGACGACGCCCGCCCCCGGAGTGCACATCGTCGATTTCGGGCAGAACTTCACCGGGGTCCCCGAGATCACCTTGCGCGCCCCCGCCGGAACCCGGGTCACGCTCCGCTACGGTGAACTCCTGCACCCGGACGGGACGCTCAACCCGCTCACCAGTGTGTGCGGACAGATCAAGGGCGTGCGCACGGGACCCGACGGGCGCGAGGTATCGGTCGGCGGTCCCGGCGCGCCGGCTCTTGCATGCCAGCGGGACGTGTTCATCACCGCCGGCGACGGCAGAGAGGTCTTTCGGCCGCAGTTCACCTTCCACGGGTTCCGCTTCATGGAGGTGACCGGTCTGCCCGAGCCGCCGGCGATCGCCGACTGCCGCGGGATTCCGCTCCATACCGATCTCGAGGCCGTCGGTTCCTTCTCCTGCTCGAGCGAGCGGCTCAACCGGATCCAGGAAATGTGCCGCCGCACCTTTCTCGCCAACGCGGTCGGCGTCCAGTCGGACTGCCCGCACCGCGAGCGCTTCGCCTACGGGGGAGACATCGTGGCCACCTGCGATGCGTTCCTGATGAACTTCGACATGACGGGGTTCTATGCCAAGACGGTGCGCGACTGGGCCGACGCCGCACGTCCGGACGGTCGCTTCACCGACACCGCGCCCTTCGTCGGCATCGACTACTGCGGCGTCGGCTGGGCGATGGTTCATCCTCTGCTGCTCGAGCAGCTCCACCGGCACTATGGAAACCGCGCTCTGCTGGAAGGACAGGTTCCCCTCGCCCTTCGATGGCTGGAAGGCGAGGCCGTCCGTCGCCAGGACGGGCTGGTCATGCGCGGACTCGGTGACCACGAGGCGCTGGTCGGCGCCGGTGGACCGGTCCTGACCACTCCGATGTTCATCGACGCCGCGCGCCGAGTCGCGCGGCTGGCCCGCCTGACCGGCAGGGAGGCCGATGCCGCGCGATGCGAGGCGATGGCCGACGAGTCCGCCGAGGCCTGGGCGGACGCGTTCCTCGATCCCGAGACCGGCGAGGTCGGCGCCGGATCGCAGTCTGAGCTGGCCTTTGCCCTCGGCTTCGGCGCCGCGCCGCCCGCGACCCGGCCGCTGATCTTCAAGCGACTCGTGGAGAAGCTGGCGTCGCCCGACGGTCCGCGCCTGACCACGGGCATCTTCGGGACCCGGTTTCTGCTTGAAGAGCTCTCGCGGAACGGGCGGACCGATCTCGCCTTCGCGCTCGCCGACCGAGGCACGTTCCCCTCGTGGGGATGGATGCTCGAGAACGATGCCACCACGCTCTGGGAGCACTGGGCCGGAAGCGACAGCATCTACTCTCACAATCACCCGATGTTCGGCTCGATCTCGGCGTGGTTCTTTCGCTGGCTCGGTGGGATCCAGCCGGCCCCTGACGCGGTGGGCTTTGACCGGATCGTGATCCGTCCCCGGATCGTCCCGGGTCTGCAATGGGTGAAGTGCTCGCACCACTCGATCCGCGGGCTGATCGAATCGAACTGGTCCGCCACGCCGGCGACGCTTCAGTTCGAGATCGTGATCCCGCCGGACGCCAGTGCGCTCGTCGAGTTGCCGGCCCGTCCGGGGGACGTACTCAGCGAAGGCGGGCGCGCGATTCCCGATATCGAGGACATCGAGATTCTCGCACCCGGTCCGGAAAGCCACCGCTTTCAGGTCGGCAGCGGCCGATACCGATTCACCGTCATCCACAGGCCGTGAATTCGGCCGGATCGAGTGGGGCAGGCGGCGACTGAACGCAGACACGGTGAGTCTGTCGGGGCCATACGAAGCGAGCAGATACCGGTTCGACAATCATGATTCGCCACGGTTCGCGGCGGCCCGGGTTCTCGAACACGCCAACGTCCGGTGCGCTCTACAATGGCCGCGATGATTGGAACACGGACATGGCTCGCATTGATCCTGGTGACGCTGAGCACGGCGGGCGCCGTTCGCGCCGGCGACGCGACGTATGACGTGGTGATCTACGGCGGCACGTCGAGTGCCGTCGTCGCCGCGGTGCAGGTCCGGCGCATGGGCCGAACGGTCGCGATCGTCTGCCCGGACACGCATCTCGGGGGACTCTCGGCCGGCGGGCTGGGCTGGACCGACTCCGGCGACAAGGCGGTGATCGGCGGCGTGGCCCGCGAATTCTACCGGCGCGTCAAGGCGCACTACGACCGCCCTGAAGCGTGGACGTGGCAGTCGAGCGCCCAGTGCAGCCGCTACCGTCCGGACGACGACGCGATGTGGGTATTCGAACCGCATGTCGCCGAGGCGATTTTCGAACGCATGGTCGAGGAAGCGAGAATCCCGGTCTTCCGTGCTCACTGGCTTGAGCGCTCGGGACGCCCCGGCGCGAATGGCGTGGAGCAGGACGGTTCGCGCCTCGTTGCCATCACGATGACCAACGGTCGTACGTTCCGCGGCCGCGTCTTTCTGGACGCGACCTACGAGGGTGACCTCATGGCCGCCGCCGGCGTGTCGTTCACCGTCGGCCGGGAGTCGAACCACACGTACGGCGAGACGCTCAACGGCGTGCAGAAGGCCCACGCGCGAAGTCACCAGTTCGAGGGGCGGGTCGATCCGTACGTGACACCCGGCGACCCGGCCAGCGGGCTGCTCCCGCGGATCCGCGACGGGCACCCCGGCGCCGACGGGGAAGGCGATCACCGCGTCCAGGCATACAACTACCGCGTCTGCCTCACACGGGTGCCGGAGAACCGCGTGCCGTTCAAACGACCCGACGGCTACGACCCGGCTCAGTACGAGCTGCTGTTGCGCACGCTGCAGGCCGGCTCCCGGCATGTCTTCGGCAAGTTCGATCCGGTCCCGAACGCCAAGACCGATACCAACAATCACGGCTCGTTCAGCACCGACAACATCGGCTTCAACTATGACTATCCCGAGGCGTCGTACGCGCGGCGGGCCGAGATCCTGGCCGAGCACGAGAACTATCAGAGGGGCTACTTCTTCTTCCTGGCCAACGATCCGCGCGTCCCCGACGACGTCCGCACGCGCATGGCCGCCTGGGGCCTGGCCAAAGACGAGTTCACCGACAACGACCACTGGCCGCACCAGATCTACGTGCGCGAGGCGCGGCGCATGGTCAGCGACTTCGTCATGACCGAGTCCCATGTGCGCGGCGATCGGCCCACGCCGCGGCCGGTGGGGATGGGCTCGTACAACATGGATTCGCACCACGTGCAGCGGTACGTCGCGCACGACGATGAAGGGCGCGCGTACGTACGGAACGAAGGCGACATCCAGGTGAGTCCGGGCGGCGCCTATTCCATCGACTACGGCGCGCTCGTGCCCGGGCGGACCGAGTGCACCAACCTGCTGGTGCCGGTCTGTCTCTCCAGCTCACACATCGCCTACGGGTCGATCCGCATGGAGCCGGTATTCATGATCCTGGGGCAGTCGGCCGCGACCGCCGCGGTGATGGCGATCGAGGCCGAGGCCGCCGTACAGGATGTCGACTACGCCGCCCTCAGCGCACGCCTGCGCGCGGATGGCCAGGTCCTGGTGAAGGGGCTTGCCACGGACGTGATGGCCGGCAGGGATCCGGTGGCCAGGTGGGCGTTCGATTCGGTCGAGGAGGGTATGGTCACCGATCGTGCGGTCGGCAGGGATGATCGCATCGAAGGCAACTACACGCTCACGCGCGGCGCCGTCGGCAGCGCCCTGCTGTTCGACGGATTCACGACCGTGATCGACCGGCCGGCCTCTGATGTGCCGCGCCTGAGCGGCGACTTCTCGGTCGAGGCGTGGGTCGCCCAGGGCGCCTATCCCTGGAACTGGTGTCCGATCATCACGCAACAGGGCGATGAGAAAGCAGGCTACGCCTTCTGCGTCGGGCCGCGCGGGCAGATCCGGCTGGGGGCGGCCGTCGACGGGGCGTGGCGGACGTGCACGAGCGAAGACTGGGTGCTGCCGCTGCGCAAATGGACCCACATCGCCGGCACGTTCGATCCCGATCAGGGCATCACGCTCTACGCCGACGGCCGGGATGTCGGCACGCTCCAGGTGGAAGGACAAGTCGCGTTCGCGCCGGATGTTGATCTGCGCATCGGCGCGAACCACGCGCTGATGAAGCCGTCGAACATCCACCGCGAACACGGAACTGTGGCATCGTTCTGGTGTCTGGACGGCGCGATCGACGAACTGAAGATCCATGACCGGGCGCTCTCGTCGCAGGAGGTGGCCGAGGCCTTCGCCTCCGCCGCCCCGGTGGCCGAGTGTGAGATCCAACCGCGGCGGATGCCCTCGGGACCGAAAGGGCCCGGGCGGTTCGGAGCGGTCTATTGCAAGCTGGAGTATTACGAGCAGTGGGATGCGCTTTGGCGCGTCGATGACCACCCCGACGTGCTGGTGCGATTCGACGAATCGCCGGTTCGCGTCGTCTTCTGGCGCGGCAGCCGCTACTCGCCCGGCTGGGTGACGAACGAAGATCAGTGGATGGCCGACCAGAGCGTCGAGGCGTGGAGAACCGGCGAGGAGGACACCGACGGCTGCTTCGAGCACATGCAGGACCGGCTCTGCCGATACAGCCACGTGCGGATCATTGAAAGCAACGATGCCCGCACCGTCGTCCATTGGCGGTATGCGCCGGTCAGCTCGAAGAACAACCTCTGGAACGTTGACGACAAGACCGGCCGGGCCTGCTGGGTCGACGAGTACTACACGATCTATCCCGACGCCATCGGGGTGAGGAAGCCGACCTGGAAGAAGGGAACGCTCGGCGGTCCGCGCCAGTTCCAGGAGTCGCTGCCCTTCACGAACCCGGACCAGTACGTCAACGACGTGGTCGAGAAGGATTTCTGCACGCTGGCCAACATGCAGGGCGAGCAGCTCACGCTTCGCTTCATCGAGAATCCCGCCCGGCAGAAGGAGGACGTGCCCGGGGCGTTGACGATCCAGCGCTACAACTTCCGCTCGGACTACGACCCGGTGATCATCTACGAGCCGGGCAACCGGATGCACTACGTCGTCGATCGCGACATCCGCGGCTACGATCGGCCGGGAGCGTGCAACCACTGGCCGGTCGGACAGGCCCGTTGCGACGGCCGCACGGCGCAGGCGGCGGATCGCCCCACCCACTTCCTCGGGTTCCCCATCTCTTACCCGCCGATCCACGAAAAGGAAGACCGCTGCTGGTGGAACGGCATCTACGGCATGACCGATCTGCCGATGAAATCATTGATCACGCTCGCCAGGAGCTGGAACCATCCGCCGCGGCTTCGACTCAGTGATGAATTTGAATATCGGGGATACGATCGTGGACAGCGGGCGTTCGTTCTGAGTCGTTCGGACCGCTCAGCCCGCGGCGTGCAGATCGAGGTCGCCGCCGGGACCGAAAACCCGGTATTCAACCCGGCGTTCGTGCTCCTCGGCTGGGGCGATGCCGACGCGGCGCTCACGATCGGCGGCGAAGTGATCGCGCAGGGCCCGGACTTTCGCGTCGGCCACCGACATCGACTCGAGGGCACGGACCTGATCGTCTGGATCAGGCAGGAAGCGACCGAGCCCTTCGAGATGACGTTGACGCCCCGCGAGCGACGCATGGCAGCAATCGGGAACGCGTCCCCATTGACATCCTCGGCTGAGCGGCCGGGCCCCGCGCCGGCCCGTCCCGGCCGATCCGCCGGCCGGCCAGCGCCGAAGATTCCACGGTGATCGGCGTCACTCCCCCGAGGCGAATCGCACCCCGGACGTCCTTCCGTCTCGATCATCGACAGGTCTCTTTCTTCCATTGACGGGCCTCTGCAACCGCTGGAGAATGTCCGGCTCGTGTGATCGACCATTCATCGGGATCCGCAGTGATGACCGAGGGTCGCAGCGGCGGCAGGCCTGAACGTGAGAAGGTTGATGGCGATCCGAGGAGGATGCTCATGTTTCGAATCCTGACCGTGCTTACCGGCGTTCTGTTCACGCTGGATCCGACCATCGCGGCCGCGGGTGATACCCGGCAATCGCAGACCGGCTGGCGGAAGCCTCCTGAGGAGGTGATGGAGGTCCTCCACGCGCCCCAACTGCCCTCGGTGTGGACGTCGCCCACGGGCGAGCATCTCCTGCTTGCCGATCCCGTTCTCTATCCTCCCCTCGTCGAGTTGGCGGGCCCCATGCACGTGCTCGCCGGAATGAGGGTCGACCCGACGACCAACAACTTCCACGGACGCCACGGGGCGACCTCTCCGAGGCTCATCCAGGTCGAGGGCGGCGCGGAGACGCCGCTCGATCTGCCCGGAGACGTCGAAGTGCATGCAGTGAGCTGGACCGTTGACGGCCAGCGATTCGCGCTCACCACCCGACACGCCGACCACATGGGTCTATGGGTGGGCTCGGTCAAAGGCGATCTGAGGGAGATCGAGGGTGTGGCGGTCAACCAACTGCTCGACACCGGCGTGCGCTGGATGCCTGATCAGCAGCGCCTCCTGGTTCGCCGTGTTCCGAGACGCGGACCTCCGCCCCCGCCGCCCGCCATTCCTGCGGGACCGGAGATCCTCGAGGGGAAAGGCGCCAACGCCCGCTCGACCTACGAGGCGCGTAACCTGCTCGAGACCGCTCACGACGATGCCCTCTTTTCCTACTACGCCACCTGTGAGCTGGTGGTGGTGAATCCCGTGAACGGCACGGTGAAGCCTCTGGGTGAGCCCGCGGTCTACGCGACTTCCGACTTCTCCCCGGACGGCAGCATGCTGCTCGTGGAACGCCTGGTGAAGCCCTGGTCGCATGCGGTGCCATGGTGGCGTTTCGCCCGGGAGGTTGAAGTGTGGGATGAGAATGCCGAGCCTGTGGCGACCATTGCTTCTCTTCCGCTGGCCGACGAGGTCCCCATCCATGGCGTACCGCTGGGGCCGCGTGGCGTTTCGTGGCGAGCCACGGCCCCGCGCACTCTGTTCTGGATCGAGGCGCTGGATGGCGGCGATCCAATGGCCAAAGCGCCTCATCGCGACCGACTGATGCGCTTGCAGGCGCCTTTCACCGGAGAGCCGGAGGAGGTCTTCAGAGCCGAGCACCGAATCGTGCGCTGGCGGAACGGCTGGAGTGCGGAGGGCGGCATGCTCATGCTCAGCCAGCGCGAGCGCATGCGCCGCTGGGTTTACACCTGGCTTCTCGACGTCGACAAGGGCACCTCGCGCCTGTGGTTCGACCTCAACGAGCGCGACCGCTACGCATCACCCGGCAACCCTGTGCGACGTCAGCTTCCCAATGGCGAGTGGGTGCTGCACCAGAACGGAGATGCAGTCTATTTCTCCGGCCGCGGCGGCACGGAAGAGGGCGATCGGCCGTTCCTCGACCTGCGCAGCACGAAGACCGGCGAGGTCGAGCGTCTTTTCCGCTGCGAACCGGATCGTTATGAGTCCTTTGTTGCGTTCGCCGGCAATGAGGACCGCTTTGTGCTGCGGTCCGAGTCGGCGGATGACGTGCCCAACTACTACCTCGCTACGCTGGGCGACACCATAGATGCTCCCGAGGGAGAAGCCACGCGCACATACACCAGGGAGCCCATTACACGCTTCGAGGACCCAACTCCCCAGCTTCGCCGGATCGAAAAGCGCCTCGTTCGCTACGAGCGGGACGACGGCGTGCCGCTGAGCTTCGAACTGCAGCTTCCTCCCGGCTATCAGGAGGGTACGCGCCTGCCGACCGTCCTCTACGCCTATCCCCTGGAGTACTCCGACCCGTCCACCGCAGGGCAGGTTCGAGGCTCCACCCGGCGCTTCAGCCGCATTTACGGCGCCTCGCACCTCTTTTTCCTGCTCCAGGGCTATGCCGTGCTCAACAACACCGCCATGCCCATGATCGGAGATCCCGAGACCACATACGACACCTTCGTGCCGCAGCTCGTGGCTGATGCCGAGGCGGCGGTGGCCAAGGCCGTCGAGATCGGCGTGGCCGACCCGGATCGCATCGGGATCATCGGTCACAGCCACGGCGGGCTCATGGTGACCAATCTGCTGGCTCACAGCGACCTGTTCAGGGCCGGTATCGCGCGCAGCGGCTCCCACAACAAGACGATGCAGCCGTTCGGCTTCCAGTCCGAGCGACGCTCGCTGTTCGAGGCCC
>JAXHTH010000214.1:0-6762 GCA_034211115.1 Planctomycetota bacterium
GCACAACGCCGCGATGACCGTCGGTCAACTTGCGATAGCTTCACATAGTTTCCTCTGGCGTCTCACCGCATGCGACAGCTTCACATGGTTTGCGATGGTGTCGCGCCGGCCGTCACGCGCCGAGCCGCATCGCCCTGTCGCGCAAGGTCGCCAGGAGCCGCTTCTCGCGGTTGTGGATCGTCGTCGTGGCGACGCCGAGCAGCGCCGCCGCGGCCCGGGGTGAACACCCGCCGGCGAGGCGCAGGCGGGCCAAGGCGCGGTCGTCGGGGTCGAGGCCCCGGAGGATCGCCGCGACCAGCTCCCGCGCCTCGACCGCCCGGGCGGGATCGCCCTGGCGGTGATCAGGGATCGCCTCCCCGTCAGTAAAGCGGTGGCCGTCCTCATCGACGTGTGAGCCCGGCAGCGGCCCAGCCCGCCCTCGAGTTTTTCCCTCCACCCGCAGGTGATCGAGGATCGCCCATCGCACCCGCCGGCCGACCCATGCACCGAGCGTTCCGCGGCCGGGGCGATAGCTCTCCAGGGCGGCCACCACACCGCGCAGGCCGGCGGCGATCAACTCCTCGGGGTCAATGTCCGGTGGGCAGGTCGCAGCGATTCGCCAGGCGATCGATCGCACCCGTGGCCCGTGTTCGCGAATCGCCTCGTCCATGTCATCGCCGGCGAGCCCGCCGGCCCCGGCGTCATCCGTGCTCGTGCTCTTCGCCTGTTCCATGGCGCACCCAGATCATACCGGCCACGTAGCCCTCCGCCGCGAGCGCCCTGATGGCGGAAACCTTCTCCTCGATGGGCCGCCGCCCGTTCTTTCCGGCCGCGTTGCTGCCCTGTTTTTGCCGGCCGATCTTCTCGGTGTTCATCTTCGCCGTCGTGCCGTGCTTCGTGGTGTAGGTGCGGCCCCCGGAATCGTCACTGGGGTTTTGCCCCAGTGAGTCGCGCATCCGCTTGACCATGTGATGCTCCACGCGACACCGCCGGACCGCTTATGCGCCGGCCCGCCTCACGCACGTCTCGCCTCTGCTCGCCGTGCACGGTGAGACGACGCCTGACACGTCCAGATCGTGAAACGCCTCAGCGGGGCTCTCCGCCGCTCTGGCGCGGTACGAGCGCTTTTGCGGCGCGCAAGCGCCGGCGGGCTACTCAGCAGCCGCGTCGATCATCGCGATGACGGCGCGCCGCACCGGCTCGGGCAGATCCGGCCAGGCATCGACCACGCGCCGCAGGTCCGCATCCTCAATCGCGCCGGGCGCTGTTGCGTGCGCAGTTGCGGAGGCGATTGCTGGTGTCGTCTTGTGTTCGATCGTAAGTTCCTGTGACGTCAGGTCGTTATGATCCTTCGCAGGATCGGCTCTACCGGACTGTCGATCCGGTGGTTGCGGGTTCGAGTCCCGTCCGCCTCGCTTCACAAACCCCTGCCCCGCAGGGGTTTGACGCGTTTTGGGAGCCGCCGGCTCCCCTCTCCACCCGGGAGAGGGGCTGGGGGTGAGGGGTGATGAGCCATCAGGGATCAGGGATCAGCCATCAGGAGGTGAAAAGCGATGAGCGATGAGCGATGAGGGGGAGGCGTTTCGCGACGCGGCTCGCCCGCGTGTTGACCGGCCGGGGAGCAGGGGCCTGCGGCCGAGGCCCGGGCCGAGCCACCAGGGATCACGGATCTCGGGCCCCAAGCCCCAAGCCCCAAGCCTCAAGTTTCAAGCCCCCTCCTCCAGGTCTCCAGGTCTTCAAGCCTCCAGGCCTTCCTCCTCCTCCCATCCATCCCGATGGACGCGAGGCGCCGATCCTGTAGACTGATCCCGTTCACCGGGCAGGGGGCCCGGCGGCGTGATTCCGGGGGCCGTTCACTGACGGATGCGGGCGGGGCGCCCGCTCCGGGACACACTTGGAGCCGCGGGCATGGCACAAACGCAACCGTCCGGGTGCCTCGTCGCACTCTTCAGGCTCTTCGGCGCAGCGCCGGGCCGGGACGAATCGCCGGAGGCGCTTCCGTATCGCCGCAAGGACTACCTGCTCACGAAGGCCGAGCGGTCGTTCCTCGGCGTCCTCCGTCAGGCAGTGGGGGATGAGTACCTGATCTTCGCGAAGATCCGCCTGGCCGATCTCGTCTGGATCCCCAAAGGCACGGACTCGAGGCAGAGGCACCTGAACCGCGTCACGCCCCGGCACATCGACTTCGTGCTCTGCGACCACAATGCTATCCGTCCGTTCCTGGCGATCGAGCTTGACGATTCCAGTCACGCCCGCCCCGACCGCCGTTCGCGCGATGCCTTCGTCGACTCCGCCCTCGCCGCCGCGGGACTGCCGCTCCTCCGCGTCCCCGCGCGGGCGGGGTACAACGTCGCCAAATTGGAGTCGAAGATCGGCGCAGCCATCAAGAATCAAGGTGACGTAGCGCCTTCCTCTGGAAATGAAGATTGCGGATAGACACAGATTACGAGTACCAGATCAAGACGGAGCGCGACCAATGGATGATGAGTACGCTCTTGCGTGGAGAGCTCCGAATGCTGAGGATTTCGAGCAGGCGACCACGTTCAGCGCGTACCAGTCCATCGTTAACTCGTTCATCGAGCCACGACCGTCGCAGCGCAACCGGTTTTTGTTTCGCGGCGTCCCTGATGTCAAGTATGACCTCCGTCCGTCGCTTGCTCGGCTTGTGGATGGCCGACCCTGGGTCGACACCGCGATGCTTCACCATATCGAAACATCCTCTACGAAGGAATTCAAGTCCAAGGCCCATCTTGTTCTCGACCCGCGTTTCATGCCGTCTGAGTCATCCGAGGAGGCCGTATCGATTCACTGGTGGCAACTGATGCAGCATCATGGGGGCGCGACGCGCCTACTTGATTGGACCGCTTCACCATATGTGGCCCTATATTTTGCTGTGTCGGAGCAGATCGAGCGTGATTGTGCCGTATGGATGGTTGATTGGGGCGCGATTGACGACCGCATGAGACGGCTGTACCCGAAGTTGTTCCAGAGAAATGTGATTCCATTGGTGGCAAGTTGCGACTATCCGGATCGCTCATCACTTACGGACTGCGTATTGTTCGTGCCGTGTCGATTGCCTAACGAGCGGATGGTTGCGCAGAGTGGTTGGTTCAGTTGTGGGTCTTTGCCTGAGTGCGACCACGCATCAGCGATGGCTCGCGCTGTCTTAGCAGAGAACAGGCCGGGCGAATGGACTCGGAAGATCGTGATTCCGCGAGACTCGAAGCAGAGTATGTGCCGACACCTCTGGCGTATGAACATCACGCATGCGACGCTGTACCCCGGCCTTGAAGGGCTCGCAGGAGCAA
Organism: Planctomycetota bacterium; assembly: GCA_034211115.1. GTDB lineage: Bacteria > Planctomycetota > Phycisphaerae > Phycisphaerales > SM1A02 > JAXHTH01. Next base: position 3,288 of record JAXHTH010000214.1, read on the forward strand.
TGCGCCGACGAGTAGATCTTCTCAGACCATGTGAAGGCGTGACCTACGAGTTCGAGAATGAGCTATTGGCTGCCAGCAAGCGATCGTAGAGGGGCGAGCCTGTACCAGAACCTTCGACCCTTCCGCGCCGGACGCCCTCGCCGGAGCGAAGATAGGACCGCATTCCACATAGCTTGCGAAGAGCCAAGCCAAGGCACCGTACTTGCATGCAGGACGAACGGGCGGGACGCCCGTTCCACTGCTGTATAGTGGGCGCATCCTGATCGGCGGTCGCGGGCGGCTGTCGGGCGGGTGAAGGAGACAGGAGCGGATCTCATGACCATTCAGGACCCTCGGGCGAAGCAGGCGAGGTACGCGGCGAGGAAGGGGCTTGAGGCTTGAGACCTGAGGCTTGAGACTTGAGGCTTGAGAGCTGAGACTTGAGGCTTGCGGCCTGAGGCTTGCGGCTTGCGGCCTGAGGCTTGCGGCTTGCGGCCTGAGGCTTCAGGCCCGAGACCCAGACCCCTGATGGCCGATCCCTGATGGCTCATCGCTGATGGCTGATCGTTCGACGCCCCTCATTCCCGACCCCTCTCGCGGGGGGAGAGGGGAGCATCAGGGCGTTTGGCGCAGCGACTCGGCCGCCCAGCGACGGAGCGAGGCGGGGTCGAGGGCGCCCCAGTAGAGGCGGATGTCGTGCAGTTCGCCGGGGAAGGGAAGATCGCCGTCATACGAGCCGACGTGCGAGCCTTCATCGCGGCCGATGTTGAGCGCATCGGCCGGCTTGCGCTCGATCAGCGCCCCGTCGGCGGAGGCGATTTCACGGCCGTTCATGAACAGGCTGAGCCGGCCCTCGGCGCTGAGCATGCCGGCAAGGTGAACGGGATCGTCGGCGGAGATCTCGCGCTCGCCGACGATCTCGAAGAGCGATCCGCCCGTGCGCACGGCGAAACAGGGGCGGCCGCTGCGAAGGGAGAGGCTGTAGCCGTAGACCTCGCCGCCGTGGGCGAGGAGCACGCCGCCGGCCCCGGAAGACGAGTCGTTGCGAATGCAGCACGCCCCCACGGTGAGCGGCTTCGCCGACGGATCGAGATCCCCGCGCTCGACTGCATCGGCCTCATCGAGCCGGAGCACGAGCTCGGTGGGGACCGACGCCGCCTTGCGCCGCAGCGCGCGTTGCGTGATCGCCAGCAGCGGCGCTTCGGGGTTCGTATCGCCGAACCTGGTCTGGAGGCGTCGGAGTCGGGCCTTTAATTGCGGCACGAGCGCGGCGTACGCGGGCTCCGCGTACGCGCTGCGCAGCTCGTTCGGATCGGCGTGCAGATCAAACAGCTCCCACTCGTCGAGCTGGTAATAATGAATCAGCTTATAACGATCCGTGCGGATGCCGTAATGCCTCGGCACGGAATGGACGGCGGGGAATTCGTAATAATGATAATAAATCGCATCGCGCCAGCCGCCGGCCCTGCCGTTGAAGAGGATCGGCAGCAGGCTGTGCCCCTGCATTTGATCGGGGATGGGCACGCCGGCCGCATCGAGGAACGTCGGCGCGAAATCGAGATTCTGCACGAGCTGCGCGTTCTCGCTGCCCGCCTCCACCGCGCCGGGCCAGCGCACGATGAACGGCATGCGGAGCGATTCCTCGTACATCCAGCGCTTGTCGTACCAGCCGTGTTCGCCGAGGTAGAAGCCCTGGTCGGAGCAGTAGATGACGATGGTATTCTCCGCCAGCTCCGATTCGTCAAGGTAGTCAAGCATGCGGCCGATGTTGTGATCGACGGAAGCGACCGCGCGGAGGTAATCCTTGATGTACCGCTGATAGTTCCAGCGGGTGCGGGCATCGCCTTCGAGATCGGCCGCGCGGAAGGCGGCGTTCTTTTCCTCGTACGCGGCGTTCCAGCGCTCGAGCTGTTTCTCCGTCAGGTTGCGCGGCGGGACGAGTTTGAGATCGTTCGGCGAGAGATGATGGGCGATCGTCATTTCCTGGTTCTTCGCCCCGCTCGCCCGCCCTTCGTAATCATCGAACAACGTCGCCGGTTCGGGGATCACCACGTCATCGTACATCGTCAGGTGATCCGGGCCGGGCTGCCAGTTGCGGTGCGGCGCCTTGTGCTGGCACATCAAAAGGAACGGCTTCTTCGGGTCGCGTTCGCGCTCCAGCCAGTCCAGGGCGAGATCGGTGATGATGTCAGTCGTGTAGCCGGTATGATGCACGACGCCTCCGGGCGTCTTCATGGGCGGGTTGTAATACGGCCCCTGTCCGATGAGGACCTCCCAGTGATCGAAGCCGGTGGGATCGGACTTGAGATGCCATTTGCCGATCATCGCCGTCTCGTATCCGGCCTCGCGGAGCAGCTTTGGAAACGTTGTCTGCGCGCCGTCGAAAACCTCGCGATTGGTCGGCACGCCGTTCAGGTGGCTGTGCCTGCCGGTGAGAATCACGGCCCGGCTGGGCGCGCAGATCGAGTTCGTCACGAAGCAGTTGCTGAAGAGCATTCCTTCGGCGGCGAGGCGATCGATGTTCGGCGTGCGGTTGATGCGCGAGCCATAGGCGCCGACGGCCTGGGCGGCGTGATCATCGGCGAAGATGAAGAGGATGTTCGGCCGTTCCGTGCGCCGGGACGGAGCGGTCTTCTCCGACGCGCAGCCGGCGAGGATGACGAGAAGCAACGGAGGGACGACGACCATGAGTGCTCTGGTGAGGCGGTTCATACCGGGCTCCTTGTGCGCGAGGCCGATGGGGGCATCGGCTCGAGGCGATGCCGGGGCCGGAGTGTACCACAACGGGCCGGGCGCTCCCCCCCGGAATCGGCGGCGGGCCGGCCGGAGCCGCCGCGGACGGCGGTCGGGGCGGCGGCATCATTCAATCAGGAGGCCGGGCGGTTGCGCACGCGTCGATCGCGCTGTACAATCCGCCCATGATTCCGATCACGATTCTCGCCCTGCCGTTGCTGTGGTCCGGAGTGTTCAACGAGCCGGCGGAGGTGGGCCCGCCGCCGCCCAACGTGGTCATCATCTTCACCGACGATCAGGGGTACGGCGATGTCGGCGTGTACGGCGCGGAGGGGTTCGAGACGCCCCACCTTGATCGGATGGCGGCCGAGGGGATGCGCTTCACCGATTTCTACGTCGCCCAGCCGGTCTGCTCGGCTTCGCGCGCCGGGCTGCTGACCGGCTGCTATCCCAATCGGATCGGGATCACCGGCGCGCTGGGGCCGGGCGCGCGGCACGGGATCCATGATGATGAAGTGACGCTGGGCGAGCTGTGCAAGTCGAAGGGATACGCGACGGCTGTATTCGGCAAGTGGCATCTGGGCCATCGTCCGCAGTTTCTTCCGCCGCGGCACGGGTTCGATGAATACCTGGGCACACCATACTCCAACGACATGTGGCCGCTGCATCCCGATCTCGTTCATCTGCCCGAGGGCGCGGCGGCGCGCAAGCGACGCTACCCCGACCTGCCGCTCATCGAGGGCGATACGGTGGTCGACGCGAA
>JAXHTH010000215.1:0-4134 GCA_034211115.1 Planctomycetota bacterium
ACCCGGCCGGCCACCAGCATCAGATCCGCCTGGCGCGGGCTGGAGCGCATCACCTCCGCCCCGAAGCGGGCGAGATCGTACCGGCTGCACGCCGTCGCCATCAGCTCGATGCCGCAGCACGCGGTCGCGAACGGCATGGGCCACACCGACGACCGGCGCGACCAGTTCAGCAGACGATTGAGCTGCGTGGTGAAGATGTTGTCAACGGGCAGTGCCGATTCCAGGCCCATCGATCATCTCCTGTTTCATCGCGGTCCGTCCCCGCGGGCGACGAAGGTCGGACGCGCGGAGAATCCTAGACGTCCGGGGGCCGGATCGCCAATCCCCTCCCCTCCCGTTCGCCGCCTACCTGCGGGTCTTCTTGTCCTTTTCCCGCTTCTTCGGGCCGAAGATCGCATCCTCGACATCGTCGACGACCGGGATCCGCTCGTGCTCCTCCTTGAGGTTCGGCTCGTAGACGTCGACGCGCTCGGTCCCGATCCCCTTCGTGCGCACCACGCGCTCATAGCACGCGGTCAGCGGGCCGAGCAGCACCGGCACCAGCGCGGCGACGCCGAGGCGCAGGATCAACCTTCTTCGCGGGCGTTCCGTCACGACCGGCCTCCAGCCGCAGGCGCCGATCAGGCGGCGAGCGCGCGGCTCAGTTCCGCCTCGTTGCGGGCGATTCTATACAGCCGGTCGACCTTCATCATGCGGAAGAGCTGCCCCAGCTCCGGGCACAGGCCGTACACGATCGTCCGCGCCCCGCTGCGGCTGGCCCGGTTGCGGGCGTCGATGCACATGCCCAGCCCCATGCTGGCCATCATCTGCACGCCGCGCATGTCCAGCACGAGCGTGCGAAGCCCGTCGCCGGCCGTGTCCAGGGCCCCGCGCAGCTCCCGGGAGATGATCGTCGCCTCCCGCGTGCCGATGCTCGGTCCCACCAGGCGGGCCACGAGCACGCCGCCGGCGTAGGCGATCCGGACGAAGGATGACTCGGAGGTGAAGGACCCGGTGGCTGGGGTGTCGTCCGTGGGCATGCAGCCCCTATCGGCCCGCGGATGAGGGGCATTGGATTCAGTCGTCGACTGGCGCGTGAATGGCCATGACCGCGGGCCGCTCACGCCGGGTCGATCCGCCAGCTTCTCCAGGGAACCCGGTTCGCCGAGCCCCCGCCGATCCCCACCCGCCGATAAGAGACCGGCCTGGTGTCGCCGTTTCATGGCGACTCCAGCCCGCTCTCACCATCCTCCCGGACGCGCGCCGCCGGTACGGGCGGAGTATCCGCACCCGCCCGATGGCGGATCGAATCGGCTTGGGACGAAGGCCTCACCCGCCGCGGACGCCGCACCGATCCCGGGGGCGTGTCTCGGACGCGGCGAACCCGGCCGGCCCCGCGCGGGCCTCGCGACCTCATCCGCCTGATGTCGGCGATCGTCGTGCTGGGCGGTCTCATCCTCGCCCGTCCCATCCTCGCCCTCGCCGCCGGGGATGGGTCGTCGGGCGCCGCCGCAGACGCGGCGCGACTCGAATCGCGAGGCCGCTCGCTTTCGCCGAAGCAGACGGCCGGGCTGTTCGAGCTCGCCGCCCGGGCGAAGAGGGCCGGCCGGCTGGACGATGCGGACGCCGTCTATCGCCGCATCCTCGATGACGATCCGCTCCACCGCCTCGCCCGGCGGGCCCTGCTCGAGCTGGCCCGTCGCCGCCCCCTGCCCGGCTCGTCGCCCGCCTACGACCACGCTCGGGCGCTTCTGCCGCCTCGCTTCGGCGAGTACCAGACCCGGCGCTTTGTCGTCCTGTCCGACGCCGACGTGTCCTGGACGCGTCTCCAGGCCCAGCGCCTGGAGCGGGCGCATCATCAGTTTCATCGCTTCGCCCGGCGGCTGGGGCTCGAGCCGCTGCCGCTGCGTCACAAGCTCGTCTGCGTCCTCTTCGCCGATCGCGTCGAGTACCAGCAGTTCGCCCGCACGAAGGATGACGTGGCCGATCCGTGGATCGCCGGTTACTACTCGCCAAAGAACGATCGCGTCGTGTTCTACCAGGGCGAAGCCAACCCGAGCGTCGTCGAGGCCCGCCACCGGCTGAAGCAGATGCGATGCGAAATGGACTCCCTCGCCCGCGAGGCCGACGACGCGGCGCGCGAAGGACGGCGCGAGCACGCCCGGGTCCTGCGCCAGCAGCAGCAGCGCTACCGGGATCACCTTCAGCGCGAGAGCGCGCGCGTCAGCGCCTTCGCCGAACAAATCAGCACCGCGACGACGATTCACGAGACCACCCACCAGCTTCTCTTCCACACGCGCCTCCAGTCGCCGCGCATCCAGTATCCGATCTGGATCTCCGAGGGTCTGGCCACGTCGTTCGAGACCGACGATCCCGACAGCGCGTTCGGTCCCGATCACGAATACGCGCCGCGCCGCGAGGCGTTCGGGAAGGTGCTCCGCGCCGATGATCTTGTTGAGCTTCGCGATCTTGTCGCCCTCACGCGTCTCGCCCCCACCGATGAGCGTCTCATCCACGCCGTCTACCAGCAGAGCTACGCGCTCGTGACGTGGATGAACCGCTCTCGCCGCGACGAGCTCGCCGCCTACCTGCGGCTCATGCTCGCCGAGCCGCCCGGATCGATCACCGCCGACCGCTACCGCGCGCTCTTCGAGCAGGCGTTCGGCGACATCGACCGACTCCAGCGCGCCTGGCTGAAACACGAACGCTCGCAGCTCGAGCCGTAATCGGCCCCCTGCCCTGTTCGCTGTCGCCTCTGGTGGCACGACGCTCCGCGTCGTGCGTCGTGCGTCGTGCGCGGATGCGCTTCCGCGCGACGCGGATACGTGTTTACCAGTTCCTGTACAGCTAATGCACGGCAGCGGATATGGCCGATGCAGGGGTCATGAGACCACACGGCAGTGCAGCGCAACTGCAGCGGCGTCGACGACGGGCCATCGCCCTGCTCCGGAAGGGCTGCTCCACCACCGAGGCCGCGGCTCGCGTCGGCGCCGATCCCAGCAGCGTGCGGCGATGGCGACAGGCGCTGCGCCGACGCGGCGAGGCGGGCCTCAACGCCAGGCCACATCCCGGTCGCCCGTGCCTCCTCTCGGGGCGACAGAAGCAGGCGCTGGTGAAGCGATTGCTCAAGGGCGCCCGTGCCAATGGCTTCTCGACCGATCTGTGGACCTGCCCCCGCATCGTCGAACTGATCGAAGCCCGTTACGGCGTGCGGTACCATGTCGATCACATCCCCCGCCTCATGGCGTCCCTGGGCTTCTCCGGCCGGAAGCCGGACACGCGGGCCCGGGAGCGCGATGCGCAGGCGATCCGGCAGTAGGAGGTGGCCAGGGGCCGGCCGCGCATTGAAAACGCCTCTCGTAAGGGAGCTCATATCGTCTTCATCGATGAGTCGGGCCTGGTGCTGGTGCCCACCGTCCGGCGCACCAGAGGCCTGAGGGCCATTGACTCCTGTAGTTCTAATGCACGCGCGCGAGTCGGCCTTCGGCCGCAGCGGGGTGGCGACGCGGGTCTGTCGGCGCGGACGTGCGCGGAAGTGTGTGGCCGTCTGGCCTGTCGACCGCGCGTGCATTGGAAATACAGGGACCACCAGCCGCGACCCGGCCCCCGGAATCGGCGCCCGGAACCGCCCCCCCGAACCGGCCCATGGAACCAGCCCGAGCGCAGCGCCTTTAGAGTCCTGTAGTTCTAATGCACGCGCGCGAGTCGGCCTTCGGCCGCAGCGGGGTGGCGACGCGGGTCTGTCGGCGCGGACGACGAAAATGGACCAGGTCCGATTATCGCGGGTGTGATCTCACCTTCGCGGCCTCGGCGCCTCTGCCGTCCGCCTCTGATCTCCCGCTCCGCGTCGTCCCGACTCCTGGATGATCTGGAAAGGACGGCGCCGACGATGGTGGCACGACGCTCCGCGTCGTGCGCTCCTTGTTCGCGCGCGATGCGTTGATGCCGCGCACACCCGCGGATACTCATCCGCGGCCATTGAGACTTGCATTGCGCGACTCGGCGCCCGCCGAACAGAAAACGGACCGGGTCCATGACTGGTCCCTGCGGGGCGGTCGCCCACCGTCGCTCCACGTGACGCGCGGCGAGAAGGGGCGTGCGGACGTGCTCGCCGGTCGTGTGCTCCACGAGGCACGCACCGCCGGGTGGGACGCC
>JAXHTH010000216.1:0-2616 GCA_034211115.1 Planctomycetota bacterium
TCGAAAGGGGATTGCCATGAGAACGCTCCGCACCATTTTGATGCTGTCCGTGACCGTGCTGCTGCTGGCCGCATGCGGCGGGCAGGAGGAGACCGAGCCCACGACGACCGCGCCGGGTCCGGATGCCGGCCCCAGCATGGGCGAGGAGGCCGGATCCGCCGTCGGCGAGATGGTCGAAGGCGCCGAGGAGCAGGCCGGCGAAGCGCTGGCCGCCCTCAGGGATGAATACGCCGATCAGGTCCAGGCGCATCAGTCCAAGATCGATGCCCTCAAGGAGACCGCCGGCGCGTTCAGCGATGACACGCTCAGCGGCCTGCTCGAGTCGCTGGATGAGAAGCTCGCCGCGGCCCGCGAGAAGATCGGCGAGATGAGCGGCGCCGAGGAGGGGACCATGGAGGCCATGAAGAGCGAGATGAGCGACCTCATGGGCGAGATCTCCGACCTCTATGAGCAGGCGATGGACCGCGTGAAGGAACTTCAGGGCGAGGGCATGCCGGAGATGCCCGAGATGCCCGGCGGCTGAGGTCGGCCGTTGCAGTATCGTGTGGTCGTTGTCCCCGGCCCCGGAGGGCCGGGGCTTTGTGTGCGCGGGGAGGTTCGGCTCGAATAGCGCCCAACCCCCGGGGCGGAGCCCGAGGCTAACGGCCCCATCATCGACGATCGCTGTGCAGCGGCTCGCCCCCGGCTCGGCCGGGGCCGGGGGCCGGTGGCGAATCCGGCCGATTGCGGCGAAACTGGGGGTGCTCGGTTTCGCTCGATGACTCCGTCGTGTCGATCACGCCCATCCCCATCACGTCGCTCGACGATTCCCGCATCGAGGTCTTCCGCGATGTGCGCGACAAGGACTTGCGCGGGCGGTGCGGGCTGTTCATGGCCGAGTCGGAGCTGGTCCTCCGGCGCCTGCTCTGCACGCCACAGAGGCTGCATTCGATGCTGCTGAGCCCGCATGCGCTGGAAAACCTGACCGATGCGCTGGAGGCCGCCGGGATTGGGGCCGACGTGCCCGTATATGTCGCGGACATCGACCTGATGACGCAGATCGCGGGCTTCCACATTCATCGCGGCGTCCTCGCGGCCGGCATCCGGCCCCGGCCCCCGGAACTGGCCCTCGATGCGGCGCTGGGGCATCTGAGGGACGTCGAGCGAGCGCGGTTGATTGTGGCCGAGGGTTTGACGAACGTGGACAACATGGGCGGCCTGTTCCGCAACGCCGCCGCGTTCGGCCTCGATGGCCTCCTCCTCGATCCCACCTGCTGCGATCCGCTGTATCGCAAGGCGGTCCGCGTCTCGATGGGGCACGTGCTGTCGGTGCCGTATGCCATCAGCGAGGACTGGCCGGCCGACCTGCTGCGGCTGAAGCGCGAATGGGATGTGATGCTGATCGGGGCCGAGTCGATCGCCGGCGCCGAGCCGTTGTGGCGGATGCCGCGTGCCGAGCGCATCGCGCTCCTGTTCGGCTCGGAGCGGCACGGCCTGAGCGAGTCGGCCCGCGCCGCCTGCGATGGCCTCTACGAGATCCTCATGGCCCCCGGCGTGGAATCCCTCAACGTCGCCGTGGCGTCGGCCGTGGTTCTGTATGAGTTTGAGCGCGGGACGTGATTCGCGTAACGGGCGGAGCCTGAAAGCGACACGAAATGGTTAGATTCGGGACAATCCCGAATTAAGGACATCAAGAGGAGACACTCGAGACTTCTGGAGGTGCGACCGCTGCATAGCTGCTCAACTCTCCGGTTGCGCGGTTTTCGGAGGCGCTTCCGGCGGCGGCGGCGCGCCGGTAAGGGCGGCGAGGATGCGGGCGACGTGGATGTGGCAGTTCTCGAGGAACGTGCCGTAGTCGGTTTGTGTGCCGGCGCTGAGGGTGCCGGCCACGAACACGCCGGGGACGTTCGTCTGCATCGTCCGCTCATCGAACACGGGTCTTCGTTCCGCGCCCTCCAGCCGCACGCCGGCGATGGCGATGCGCCGGGGGGAGCTGAAGAAGCGCATCTGCGGCGGGAAGTCGTAGATCGTCTGCCCGATCTGGCCCGCCTCGAGGTGCAGGTAGTCGATCCCCGCCTGCCTGAGGGCGACGGCCAGCTCGATCCCGATCGGGCCGGCGCCGATGATGGCCACGTCGGTCTCGCTCACGTGAATCAATATAGATCGAGGCCGCGGCGGCCGAAAGCCGGGCCCGGCCCGCCTCGATTCATCGGGGCGGGGCAGATCCTCCGCTCAACTCCGCCCGCAGATCGACGAGGCGCTGATCCTGCACGACCTGAAGCGCTTCATCCAGGACGGCGACCGCCTCGTCCCTCTTCCCCTCCTTGTGCAGTCGGCGCGCCTCGGCCAGCGATTCGGTCACGTGCTCCTCCGACAGCTTCCAGAGAATGCGTGCCGTGACATCATCCTCCTCGAGCTGATGAAGCGCATGCAGATGCCGGATGGCCAGCGGGCGGTCGCCGCTGTCGAGGGCCTGGTAGGCGGCCTTGCGATAGAACGCGGCCTGCGTCTCGCGGATGCGTTTCTGATTCTCCTCCTCGGGCCAGAGGGCGTAGGCGAGGGTGAAGTAATCGGTGGCGTCCTCCCAGCGACTTTCCTCCAGCGCTTCCGTTCCGGCGTTGAGGAGGAAGACGAAGC
>JAXHTH010000217.1:0-15708 GCA_034211115.1 Planctomycetota bacterium
CCTTCCAGGAGGATGGTGATCTTCACGGGCAACGTGCCGTGCACGGCGACCCAGGCGCGGAAGGCCTCGAGGATCGTGCTGACCTGGCCCTTGTCATCGTTGGCCCCGCGGGCCACGATCCTCTTGCCGTGCTCGGCGTCGACGATGGCCGGCTCGAACGGATCGCTCTCCCACAGCTCGATCGGATCGGGTGGCTGGACGTCGTAATGCCCGTAGTAGAGCAGTCGGGGGCCGTCCGCCCCGCCGGGGCCGTCGTGATGGGCGACCACGATCGGCTGGCCCGGCGTGTCGTGCACCGTCGCCTCGAAGCCCAGCTCGCTCAGCCGATCGGCGCACCACTGCGCCGCGGCCCGCGTGTCGGCGTCGTGGGCGGGGTCCGTTCCGACGCTCTTGAGGCGCAGGAAGTCCTTCAATCGCTCGACGGCATCGTCGAAATCCGCATCGATACGTTCCAGAACGGGGGCGAGCGCCTCAGACATCACGTGGCTCCATAGAGGGGTGCAGCAAGGGAAGCCACGGATTCTACACGCGAGGCGCCGCCGCGCCGGGCCGGGTTCAGGGAATCGCCGCCGCGACGAGATACGCCATCAGCAGCAGCCCCAGCGCCACGAAGAAGAGAAAGACCAGCCAGCGCTGGATCAGCCGCTGCTCGCGGTACGCCGACCGGCGCGGGGAGTCGAGCGTGATCGGCTCACCGATCAGCCCCTCCATCTCGGCGTAACTCCGCGCCGGCCGCAGATGAAGATCGCAACCGCATCGGGCGCAGCGTTCGGCGTGGCCGTTCTGAAGCAGGGCGCCGTCGTAACCGCAGACCACGCAGCGTCTCACGTACAGGTCCGGATTGGCGGTCCTGACTCTGCCCACCATGCTGAGATCAGAGTAGCACCGTTGCGGGCCAATCCCAGCAGAATCTGCCCTCTTTCGCGACGTCGATTGACGCGGCTTGTCGGGGAGCGCTCGGCGCGGGATAGTGCGGGGCGATGTCTTCCTTGGCGCTGCCGCGCTGGATCGCCCATCTCCGCCGTCTTGCCGAGCCCGCCGCCGTCTCCGCCGCCCCGCTCGGGGCCGGCGCGCTGGACGTCCCCTTCCGCGGCGCGGTCTGCGGCGAGCCGGTCGAGGCGCCCGCTGAGCCGATCGGGACGGGCGAGCTGGGCCTGTGGTGGGCCCGCTTCGATGAACGGGTCGACGTGGATGAGATCCTCGCTGCCCCCACGGACGGCTCGCTCCTGCCGCAGGGGCTGTTCCGGACCATCGAGGTCTGGACCGACGCGGAGCTCTCCGCCCTCCACGCCCTCTGGTGGCTGGCCCGCGACCGGCAGCGCGATGACTGGCGGCGGCGCCTCGCCGACGCCCGCGACTGGCACCTGCTCAACACCCAGCCGGACAACGCGACCAACCGACCGTGGGCGCTGCACGTATTCCTGCTGGGTGGGACCGGTGAGTGCATCCACTATGCCGAAACGCTGCTGCACAACTGCCTGACGATGACCGGCCGACCCGATCCGCTCAGCGCGTGGATTCTCCTCGACGCCGCCCGTGCGCTGGAGGAGGAGGCCTCCGGCTGAGCCGCGCGCGGATCCACGCGCCGACCGCCGGTGCGCGGGGCCGGGCCGGCTATCATCTTCCGGCACGCTCGGGGATCGATGACAGACCGGACCATGCCGATACGCGGGTACGCTCATCTCTTCCTCGTGGCCGGCGCGTTCATCGCCGTCTGTCTGCTCGTTCGTCTCGTGCTTGTTCTTCTGGAGCGACGGCGCCGGCGGGTGCTCGAGCGCGCGGCCGAGGAACTCGGTCTCCGCTTCTCGCCCGGCGGCGCGGCCGCACCCGCCGAGGCCATGCAGCGCCTGCCGCTGTTCTGGTACGGCGTACAGCAGCGGGCCCGCAACGTGCTCTCCGGTCGAATCGAAGATCTGCGCGCGTGGCTCTTCGATTACCAGTACCGCGTCCCCTACGGCACGATCGAGCCGGACAACACCGAAGCGTCGCTCGTCCCGATTCAGACCGTCGCCGTCATCCGCCTGGCCGAAGATCGGCTGCCGGACTTCGAGGCCCGGCCGCGCGAGGCGTTTGCGCGCCGGGCGCCGCGGCGTCGGGGATACCACCGCGTCCGTCTGCCGGAGTTCCCCGCCTTCGACGAGCGGTACCTGGTGCGGGGCCGGGACGAGGCCGCCGTCCGGGCCGCGCTGACGGACGAACTCCTCGCGTATCTACTCCACCGCGACGGCCTGTGCCTCGATGCGGGCGGGCCGTGGCTCGTCGTCTACCGCCCGCAACGGAGGCTCGCGCCTTCGCAGATGGCCGAACTGCTGGAGGAGGCGTTCGAGATCGGCACGATTCTCGCCTGACCCGCCGCCTCCGCCGCCTTCGTGTCCGAACCGCGACCGTTGCGGACAGGCAGAGCGGCCCGCCTTGAGTTATCCTTATGGCGATTCTGGAACCCGCGCGATCATCGCGCCGGATCCCCCCGCCCGCTTCAGTCCACTCGGGAGGTCGTCCATGGGAATCGCCATCGTCATCATCCTCGTCGTACTGGCGCTGATCATCCTGCTCTCGATCGGCTGGCTGGTCGGGATCTTCAACCGCCTCGTGCGGCTGCGCAACCGCTTCCAGAACGCGTTCGCGCAGATCGAGGTCCAGCTCAAGCGCCGCCACGATCTCATTCCCAACCTGGTGGAAACCGCCAAGGGCTACATGAGGCACGAGCGGGAGACGCTGGAGGCGGTGATCAGCGCCCGCAACCAGGCGGTGGGGGGCCTGGAGCAGGCGGCGAAGGACCCGGGGAACGCGGCGGCCATGCAGGGCCTGATGGGCGCCGAGGGCGCGCTCTCCGGCGCCCTGGGCCGGCTCTTCGCCGTCATGGAGGCCTACCCCGATCTGAAGGCCAACCAAAACATGATGCAGCTCAGTGAGGAGCTGACGTCCACCGAGAACAAGGTCGCCTTCTCCCGCCAGGCCTTCAACGACGCCGTCACCGCATACAACACCTACAAGCAGTCCTTCCCCGCCATCATCTTCGCGGGCATGTTCGGCCACGCCCAGGACGCGACGCTGCTGGAGTTCGAGGACCGCGAAGCGATCCAGGAACCCCCGAAGGTCTCCTTCTCGTAAGCCGACGCCCTCGCTGACCGGGACCGACCATGGCGATGGACTTCTTTGAAAGCCAGGACGCCGCCCGCCGCAACACCGGCCGGCTGGTGATCCTCTTCGTCCTCGCGGTCATCGCGATCATGATCGCCATCTACCTGCTCGTGGCGCTGTTGTTCGGCGTGGGCGGGGGCTATGCGGAGATCGAGGGCTCGCGCCGCGCGGCCCTGCTGCTGGACTGGCGGCTCATGGCCGCGGTCGGCGCGATCACCCTCGCCGTCGTCGGCCTGGGCAGCCTCTACAAGATGGCCCAGCTCCGCGCGGGCGGGGGGTTCGTCGCCGAATCCCTCGGCGGCGCCCTCATCCATCCCGAGACCACCGATCCCGTCGAGCGCCGGGTGCTCAACGTCGTCGAGGAGATGGCCATCGCCTCCGGCACCCCCTGTCCGCCCGTGTACATGCTGGGCGACGAGAAAGGGATCAACGCCTTCGCCGCCGGCTTCTCGCCCGAGGATGCCTGCATCGGCGTGACCCGCGGCTGCGCCGAGCAACTGAGCCGCGATCAGCTTCAGGGCGTCATCGCCCACGAGTTCAGCCACATTCTCAACGGCGACATGCGGCTGAACATCCGCCTCATCGGCATCCTCAACGGCATCCTCGTCGTCGGGATCATCGGCTACTTCATCCTGCGCTCGTCGTTCTACGCGGGCGGCGCCTCTCGCCGCTCGGGCAAGCGGGATGGGGCGGGGGCGATTCTCCTTCTCGGCGCGGGCCTCGCCGTCATCGGCTTTGTCGGCACATTCTTCGGCAACTGGATCAAGGCCGCGGTGAGCCGCCAGCGGGAGTTCCTCGCCGACGCCTCGGCCGTGCAGTTCACCCGTAATCCCTCCGGCATCGCCGGCGCGCTGAAGCGCATCGGCGGCTACGCGCCCGGGGCGAAAGTCGAGAGCCCCAACGCGCCGGAGGCGAGCCACATGTTCTTCGGCCGGGCGATCACGTCCGGCCTCAACTCGATCTTCGCCACCCATCCCCCGCTTCCGGTGCGGATCGAGCGTCTCGAGCCGTCCTGGGACGGCGAGTTCATCACCACCGGCCCCGCGCCCGAGCCCGAGGCGGCGAAAGCGCCGGGCGCGCCGCGCGCGCACGAGGCCCGGGCGGCGGCGATCGCCGGGCTCGTCGGGGCCGCCGCGGCCGAGCGCCCCGCTCCCCCCCGCGTCAGCGCCGTGAAGCAGATCGGGCGCCCCACGCAGGAGCACATCGACCACGCCGCGCGGCTCATCCAACGGATTCCCGCCCAGGTCGCCAACGCCGCCCGCGAGTCCTACGGCGCCCGCGCGGTGGTGTACGGCCTCTTGATCAACCGGGAGCCCGCACCGCGGCGGGTGCAGACGGATCGGCTCGACGAGCACGCCGATCGCGGCGTGTGCCGCCTCACCGCGGAACTGTTGCCCGCGCTCGAGAACCTGTCGCGCGAGCTGCGCCTGCCGCTGGTGGATCTGGCGCTGCCGGCGCTGCGGAACCTGTCGCCCCCGCAGTACGCGGTGTTCAAGCAGAACGTGCAGGCGCTGGTCGATGCCGATGGGAAGATCGATCTCTTCGAGTGGGCGCTGCAGCGGATCATCCTGCGGCACCTGGAGCCTCAGTTCAGCCGGGTGAAGCCGCCGGTCACGCACTACTACGCGCTGCGCCGGCTCGGGCGGCAGTGCTCGGCCCTCCTTTCGACGCTGGCGTACGTGGGGCATCGTGATCGCGCCGCCGCGCAGCGCGCCTTCAGCCTCGCAATCTCCAGGCTCGCGGTGCGCTCCGCCTCGATGCTGCCGCCCGAGGCGTGCACGATGCAGGCGCTGGATGAAGCGCTGCACGATCTGAACCGCACGACCCCGCGCCTGAAGAAGCAGATTCTCACGGCCTGCGCGGCGTGCGTGAGCGCCGATCGCGAGGTGACGGTCGACGAAGCGGAGCTGTTCCGCGCGTTGTGCGACGGGCTGTCCTGCCCGATGCCCCCGCTCCTGCCCGGCCAGCCGCTGGGGTAGGGGCGCACGCGTGGCATGTCGATGACGGGCGCGAAGCGGCAGGCCGGCTCGTCCCCGAGCCCGGGTGCGCCCGAACGGGACGACGCGGCCGCTCACGTCAGCGGCGTGACGCCGATGGTGTCGCTGACGTGCGCGCGGAGCAGTCCCGCCGCGTCGCCCGGGATCGAGATGTAATCGCTCGATTCGGCGTATGAGGTTCGCACGGCGCGGAAGCGCCCCCCGCCGCCGATGCTGACGAACCCGCGCAGCGGATGCCCCGACGCCGGGTCGCCCAGCGTGGCGGTGCGCGTGCGCGTGACGAACGGGACCTCATCGAGCCGCGCCTGGAGGATCGGCCCGCCGTGCAGCGGATCGATGCGGCCGGAGCGGGCGAAGCCCAGCTTGCGGAGGATGATCAGGGCCGGTTCCTCCTCCGGCCCGACGCGCCCGATCAGGTTGCGCGCCTCCGGCGTGAGCAGCGACACGTAGATCTCGTCCTCGGGAAACAGGGCCCGGATGAAGTGCCGGCTGCGGCGACTGAAACGCTCCGCCTCGGCGTACCGCAGGTTGATGAACCGCCGGCCGAGCTGCTCCCAGAGCGAATCGCGGCTGTTGGACGCGCGGGGCGGGGCAAGCGTGACCACCAGTTGATCGGCGAACCACGCCCGGTGCAGGCCGATGAAGTGAAAGCACGCGAGGCTGAGGAACGAGCCGAGTTTTTCGCGGTGCCCGCGATAGGGCGGGGCGAGGACGAGATCGCTCATCTCGCTCGTCTTCGTCTCATCCGCCCCCACCTGGAGCGTAAGATGCACGTGCCCGGCCTGGAGATCGTCGCTGTAGTGCTCGCGCTTGCGGACGTTGAGGAAGCTGAGCGGCCGACCCGGCCCGGACCCGCAGGAGCGGATCGAGCTCATCCCGATCGCCGCCCCCGTCTCCGTGTCCTCGAGCACGAAGATGAAGCGGCGGTCGTGCTCGTCGGCCACCCGACCCGCGAAGCTCTCCGACGACGCGTTGATGCGGCGGTTGATTTCGTCCCCGTCCGCGGGCGCGCCCGTGAAATGCCGCATCCGCGCCAGCCGCATGAGCGTGGCGTGATCGTCCGTCGTGGCCTGGCGAATCACGAACATCCAAACTCCCGCCTGCGATCGCAGAGACAGGGGACGCCTGCCCATTAGGCGGCAGATGAGGCGCCCGGTCAAGGCGAAGAGGAGGGGATATCGCCCTCAATCTCGACGCGCCTCGCGGCGGGCGGGCGGTCGATCGAGGTTATCGGCGCTGCGCATTGCCGGGTCCGGTCCAGACGCCCTCGAAGACTTCGGCCGCGGGCCCCGTCATGAACAGGTGATTCGTCGCCTCGTCCCAGCGGAGCCGAAGCTCGCCGCCCGGCAGGTGCGCCCGAAGAAGGCGCTCCGTCCGTCCGGTGACGAACCCGGCGGCGCAGACGGCGGCGGCGCCGGTGCCGCAGGCGAGCGTCTCGCCGCTGCCCCGCTCCCAGGTGCGCATCCTGATTTCGCTGCGCGACATCACCTTCACCCAGTGGACGTTGATCCGCCGCGGGAACGCGCGGTGGCGCTCGATCCGCGGCCCCCAGTACCTCACGTCGAGCTCATCCGGATCCGGGGGCATCAGCTCCGGATGCTCCTCATCGAAGAGCACGACGTGCGGGTTGCCCATCGAGACGAACACGCCGATCCAGCATTCGTCGTCCACGCCGATGGCCCAGTGCCCGGGCACGCCTTCCCACGCCAGCTCGGGCACATCGACCGGAATGCGCTCGACGTCGAGGATCGGCTCTCCCATGTCGACGGTGACCTGCTCGACGCGGCCCGCGGAGTCGAGCTCGTAGTCCAGGCTCAGCACACCCGCCGCCGTCTGCACCCGCAGCGGCTGCGCCTCGGCGAGCCTTCGATCGATGACGTACTTGCACAGGCAGCGGATGCCGTTGCCGCACATCTCCGCCTCGCTGCCGTCGGCGTTGAACATCCGCATGCGCATGTGCGCTTCGACCTCGCGCTCGGGGGGCAGGGCGAGTATGAGCCCGTCGGCGCCGACGCCGAAGTGCCGATCGGACATCACGCGCGCCAGCGTTTCGGGGCCGGCGACAGGCTCCTTCATCCCGTCGATGAGGATGTAGTCGTTGCCGGTGCCGTGCATCTTCGCGAAGCGGAGACTGGTCATGGCGCGGGATCCCGCCGGTGGAGCGCGGGCTCGGTCTGGCCCGGCCGATCGAACTCGGTCACATGCATCGTGGGGGGCGGCGCTTCGCGCCGGGTCCGCCATTCGATGAGGGCCGTCGCGCCCCCGCCGAGCACGAGCACGACGATCACCGCCAGCTTCAGCCGCCGGATGAACCGGTCGATGGGCAGCGCGTCCAGCGGCCGGCCGATGATGGCGTTGAGATACTGCTGGCGCCAGGCGATGGAGCCGTGCCGCCAGCTTCGCCGGCGCGGGTCCACGGTATTGAGGCGGGCGATGGTCTGCAGCGCGCTGTGGAGGGCGAAGGCCGCCTCCGCCGTCACCGTCTGCCCATCGCCGGGAATGTCCGCTTCGTCATCCCCCGTGCGGCTGAGATGCTGCACGGCGAAGGTGTCGGCCTGCCGCTCGAAGCGTCGGGAGATCCAGCCGAAGGCGATGAGCGCGAGGAGGGCGGCCACGCCCGTCGCCGCTCCTTCAATCCACGGAATCGCCCGCGCATCCCACCGCACGCGCAGCGGCTCGCTCAGCAGGAACGGCAGGCTGACGAGGATTCCCGACAACATCAGCACCGCCAGCAGCGAGAGGACCATCCAGGGCATGTGATGGCGGCGCACGTGGCCGACCTCGTGCGCCATCACCGCCTGCACCTGCCGGCGGGTCATCGTCTCGATGAGCGCATCGGTGAGCAGCACGTAACGCAGCGGGCCGATGAGCCCCATCACCGCCGCGTTCATCATCGAGCCGTCCGTCCCCCACAGCAGGAACTCGCGGACGCGAACGCGATGATGCCGGCAGATGTGCTCCAGGTCGTCGCGGACCGGCCCCTCCGGCAGCGGTCGCACGCTGAGCAGCACGCGGGCCATGAGGGGGGCGAGGAGGAACACGCCGAGGCCAACGGCGAAGGTCGCCGCGTCGCCCGCCCATTCCGGCAGCGGCCCGTCCGGCAGGCGGGCCAGCCCCAGGCTGATCGCCTCCGCGCTCCCCAGAATCAGCAGGATCGGAACCAGCAGCAGGAAGATGTGCAGCCGAAGCTGGCGGAAGACATAGCGCCACCGGCCGGGCATTGGATAGACGGGTTTGCCCAGGTCCAGCCGCCGCATGAGCAGCGCTTCCCGCAGCGCCCGGTCGATGGGATAATGCAGCCACCAGAGGGCGGCGGCGCCGAGGATTGGCGGGAGCATGGTGAGCAGCTCATCGACGAGCACGAGATCGCCGACGGTGTGACGCACGGTGCGCAGCCAGCCCGCGAGGAGGACCGCGGCCGCGTAATCGGCGAGCACGAGCCAGCGGGCCAGGTGCATGAGGCGATCGGCGATCATGATCAGATGCGCGGAGCGCCCCTGCCCCAGCCGGCGCCGGCACCAGCGCATCCACAATCCGACCATGAGCAGGATGGCGAGGATGGGGGCGATGGCGATCGTCGCCGGCCCCCAGGCGGGCAGCGCGAGATCACCTTCCGAAGCGGCCAGGCCGCTGTCGGCGGCCAGGATGACCACGACCACCAGAATGGGGAAGATCTGCATCACTGCCGGGACGTCTCCCCGCCGCGCGCCGCCCTCGCCGGCCAGCCGGTCATCGGCGGATCTCGCCGAGATCGACCATCACCCGGCCGTGTCGATAGTAATCCACGTTCATCGCGTCCTCGGCGACGAAGGTGAACACGAGACAGTTGGCGCGCGTGTTGTCCGCGTAGTTCACATCGCCGAAACCGGGACCGGCGTACTGGCGGTTCCAGTGCCGCTGGACGTGCATGTGAAAGTGGAACAGCGAGGTGTAGGCCGCGTCGAGCATCGCCTGCGAAGCGATGAACTTCTGATCGTGCTGGCGGATGCGGGGCGGGAACTCGAGGATCTCGAATCGTCCCCGCTCATCCAGCGCGATCACGCCGCCGTACTCCGTCGTCTCGTCCGCCCGGTCGCGCTCGGCGTAATCGAACAGATGATCGACGACCTGCGGCACCTGAAGGGCCCGCAGGGCGACGTGCATCGCGGCGAGGTCGCCCCAGGTCAGCTCGCCGCGCCACTCGTAGAGGCGCTCGCGCTGGTTGGCGCTCTGGTTGTCCCAGTTCGAGCCGCGCGAGTGGTGTTTGCGCCCCGCCAGTACGGCGTGGAGTCGGGCGTAGATCGCCGACTCGTCCATCGCGAGCAGCTCCGGCTCGTGCCGCGCGGCGGAGACGACGATGGGGATGTCCCGGAACTCCAGGGCCGCCCGGCGTGCCGCGGTGAGCTGCCCCAGCGCGGCGACCGCTTCGTCCCAGAACGGCCGACGCTCCGGTTGGCGCAGCTTGCGCAGCCAGAGGATCTCCTCGCGGTTGTGGGGAACGAGGCCCAGTTCCGCCGCCCCGGCCTGAAGATCGAGCATGAACGCGTCATCGTCGGGGATCTCGCGGTCGGCGAGCATGTTCACGAGCCGCTCGCGCCGGCCCAGGCGGTGGAGCAAGTCCCAGCACCGCGTGCGGAGCCCCTGCTGGTAGACCTTGCTGGAGGTGATGAGCAGGTCGAAGACCACGTCCGGGACGTTCTCCGGCCCGAAAAGGCGGGCGAGCGCCTTGTACTCGGGCCGTTCCGTCTCCTCCTGCACGTAGGCGGTCGGCCGGGCCCAACTGCTCACGAGGGCGGGGCTGAGATCCTCCCAGCCCTGCTCGGCGATGATCTCGCAAAGCCGCGTGAGGCCGGCCCACGCGGTCATCCGCGGCAGATGCTGCCGCAGCGTGCGTTTGAGACCCTCCAGGTCGTACTCGATGAGCCGCTGCACGGCCGCCTCGCGGGCATCGACGGTGTAGCCCGCCTTCCAGACGACGCGATGAAGCGTCTTCAAATAGGCATCATCCGACGGCCGGGCGTCGAGCGCGGACATCGCCGCCATGTGCACGCGAGGGCCGTTTTCGACATTCGCCAGCGCGGCGAGCGGATCATCGAGGGTCGGCGTCGATGCGCAGCCGGCGGCGACGAGCGCGGCGGCCGCGAGCAGAGTCAGGACAAGCGGCCGAACGCATGATCTTGACGCGCGATGCGATAAGGACTCGGTCATCATGACGCTAGTGTATCCCGCCCCGCTCCGGTGGCCGATGCGCCGGCCGCGTCCTAGGATTCCGACGGTCAAGGAGACCGGCCAGTCAAGGAAACCACGATGCCCGACCCCGCAGCCGAATCGAAGGGTGGTGATGGGAGCGAGCGCTCGCTGAGCGAGCGCGTGGAGCGCATTCTCGATCTGATCCGCCCGGCGATCCAATCCGACGGCGGGGACGTGGAACTGGTGGACGTGAGCGAGGACGGCGTGGTGCTCGTGCGGTTCCAGGGCGCGTGCGTCGGCTGCCCGTCCAGCAGCATTACGCTGCAGGTGGGGATCGAGCGGCAACTCAGGGAGCACGTGCCGGAGGTGACCAGGGTGCGAGCGGTCTCGTAAGACGCTTTTTTTCAGGCACTTACGGTCAGGGCTTTCCCTGTTTCTCGCCGCCGCCGCGGCGCGGAAAAACGCGATTTCAGCGGGATTCCCTTGGCGACACGCGCAGAATGTGTACTCTGGTGAACAGGTGGGAACGCGCATGATCGCGCACAACACGGGCAGGAGGTCCGTCAGATATGCTTGTCATCACCAGACGTGAAGGGGAAGAGGTCGTGATCGGGGACCCGGCGGATCCGCAGGGAACCGTCCGTATCGCCTCGATCAAGGGTGACCGGGTCCGGCTCGCATTCGCCTTTCCGCGCGAGGTCGAGGTGCATCGCCGCGAGGTGGCCGACCAGATCCTGGCCCAGAAGCCGGCGGTGGTCGGCACGATCCGGCCCACGGGCACCCGCCCACGCTGACCCTGTCGATCTGATGTTCTCGCGGCGACCCGGGCGCCGCGGGCGTCCAATGCGCCGAGCCGAGTGGTGAAAATGCCCGCGGCCGGAGGTGGGTCTCGCCGCGGGCAATCTGGAAGGGAACGTCGGCTCATGTTCGGGTCGATGAGCCGGGGGCAGGAAGGCCTTCGGCCCCGGTCAGGGGGCCGAAGGCGTCAATGGCGTGGGCGTTCTGGCAGTCCGCCCACCCCTGCGCGGGTGCAATCGGTCGCTCCGTGCCGATCGTCCCTCGCCGCACACCCGGGTCGTCCCTGACCCGGATTCGCCGCAGCCGTCCCTGGCCGCCGCGCCATCGAAGCTCGTTGCACGAACGCGCGTCCCTGCGCGAGCGTGCGATGCCGGCAATTCACGCGCCGGCGCCACCCGGCCGTGAATCAGGTTTGAATCGCCCGCCAGCCGTGTCCGGCTCACGGACGCCCCTCCTTGGGTTGCTGTCGCTGCTGCTCGGTCAGCGCTCGCCGTGCCCGAAGCACGATCTCCCCGTGTTTGCTCAGTTTCTCGCGACGCCTCGATTGCCACGCGCCCGCATCGCGGAGTTCCAGATGATCCTTCACGCCCAGGATCACGACGGTCTGGCCGAGGCCCGCGAACTGCGTGAGGCGCTCGGGCAGCCGGACCCGGCCGGCCTTGTCCAACTCCACCCTCGCCGCCTGTGAGAACAGCAACTCCTCGAACTCCATCATCTCCTCTCCGGGAAGGAGGGACTGCTCCATCGCCCCGGCCATCTGCTCGAAGGTCAACGCCGGCCAGAGCCAGAGGGCGCCGTTGGGCCCGGGCACGGCGTAGAAGCCGTGGCCATGGAGCTCGGGGTCCAGCCGGGAGCGGACCTCCGCCGGGATGGCCAAGCGTTGCTTGGCGTCGATCGTGTGCTCGTATTCGCCGGTGAACAACACGCATCCCTGCCTCACGAAGTGGCGGCGATCATAACCCACATCGCCCCACTTTGCCACACGATTTGACACAAACCGGGCAAAATTTCCACCTTCCCACCCCCCGCGCCCGCCGCCCGTTTGCGTAACCCCTACGTCCGAAAAGGGTTGGACGATCAGGGCCGGTTGTGAAGAATCTTCTTCCTCCGCTGGTTAGTCAGGTAATGCCCTTACCTCACCGCGCCGATCAAGCCAGAACAGCGGCCGCCGGGGGCGCTGCGTCGCGTCGGCCCCGTGCGCGCAGTCGGTGTGATGATGGGCAGTCGGAGCGGCCATGACGGCGGACGAAGGCTCCAATATCGTCGCCGCCCTCCTCCAGATCCCCTGCGGGCTGTTCGTGCTCACGGCGGCCCACGAGGGCGTGCGGTCGGGCGTGCTGACCAAATGGGTGCAGCCGTGCTCCATCGAGCCGCGGCTGATCATGCTCGCCGTGGCCGGCGGCTCGCCTGTCGAGCCTCTCATCCGTGACAGCCGCACCTTTGCCCTGTGCCAGATCAGCGAAGGGGATCGTCTGCTCCATCGTCGCTTTCTCGCCCCGCCCGAGCGGGGGGAGGATCCCTTCGTGACCCTGCCCACCCATTGCGCGCCGAGCGGCTCACCCATCATCGACCGGGCCCTGAGCTACCTGGACTGCGAGGTGGTCCGCCACGTCGATCTGGACACCGACCACCGACTCTATGTCGGCCAGGTGCATCATGGCGGCGTGCTCAAGCGTGACGCCCGGCCGGCCGTCGAGGTCGGCGGCAACGGCCTGTTCGTCCTCGATCCCCGGACACCGCTGCGCTCCAACGATGAGCGGAGACCCGCCTCGGACAACCGCGCGCGCTGATCGACGCGACCTGCCCCGATCGGCGATACGCGACGAGATCGCCGCGGCGCGGTGCGCGATCCGTGCGTGGTGCGGTTGACGCGCGATGCGGGTGGCCGGCCGCACGGCGCCGGAGGCGGATCATCGCGACGCCCCCCCTCCCGCATTCGGCAAGGATCGCCCCGCCGGCGGGTGGCCGAGGCGATTTCGAACGCCTTCGTTCTCATTGCGTCACCTGTTGATATCTACTACTCTGGAACCGATCGGTCGCCCGCCGCCCCGGCGAGCGTGTGGCGAGACCGGACTGATGCGGCGGATTCCGGGGTCACGCTGAAAGGAGAACGAACATGCAGTGTGTGAGGGATCTGATGGAGCCGGTGCGCACCACCGCCGGGACGTTCCTCGTATTGCTGGGCGCGACGACGGCATGGGGAGACCCACTGCCATCCGGGCCGGCCGGCCTCGCCAACGCCGGCGCCGGTATGGGCCCGCTCGTGGCGTCCCCCGCCGCCTTCGGCGGGCAATGTCCGGGTGACGTGGACGACGATGACGACACGGACTGGTCCGATCTGGCCATCCTCCTCGCCGACTGGGGCTGCGAGGGCGACTGCGTCGCTGATCTCAACGGCGATGGCACCACCGGCGTCCAGGACCTGCTGCTGCTGCTGGCCGACTGGGCCTGCCCCGATGGCGATGGGAGCTGCGACGAGCCCGGCTCCGGGGTCGTCACCGTCGCCGTCGCCGAGGTGGACAACACCGGCGTCGGACCCGGCGATGATCCGCTCGAGCCGGCGTTCGACGGCGGCGTGACCCACTTCACCTTCGATCTGCAGGTGACCGCAGCGCCCGGGGAGGACTGGGGAGCGGCCGAATCGGAGGCGGTGACGTTCGACGAGCAGACGATGACGTTCTTCACCCATGCGCTGGGCTCCGGCGCTCCCCCGCCGGTGGAGTACCTCCCGTCCTGGCCCGCGCTGGAGTTCGACAGCTACTGGTGCGCGGCGACGCAGATCGGCTCCGGCGAGGTGGGACTCACCCCCTACACCGCGGAGATGATCTGGACGCCCGTACAGCTCCGCGCCCTCTGGTGTGACATCATCGCGACGCCCGACGGGCCGTACACCGTCGCGCGACACACGATCGTCGTTCCGGCCGGCGGCGAAGCGACACCGCCCCGGGTCGTCCCCCTCGGGACCGGCGGCGACGTCCCCGTCGTCGGCACCATCACCGGGTGGGTGACCAACTCCAGCTACAACCCCGGCTGCGATGATTTCCTCTTCGACATCATCTTCTGCGGGCCCGACTCCGACGGTGACGGGTACGGCGACGATTGCGACAACTGCCCCGACCACTACAACCCCGACCAGGCCGACTGCGATGACGACGGCATGGGTGATGTCTGCGCCATCGCCGACGGGTTCAGCGAAGACTGCCAGCCCAACGGCGTGCCCGATGAATGCGACATCGCCGACGGCACCAGCGAGGATGAAAACGGGAACGGCGTTCCCGATGAATGCGAAGATCAGTGTCCCGGCGATGTCGACGAGGACTACGACACGGACTGGTCGGACCTCGCCATCGTTCTCGCCGATCATGGCTGCGAAGAACCGCCGGAGTGCGTGGGCGACGTGGACAACGACGGCGACACTGACTTCAACGACATCCTCGCCCTCCTCACCGACTGGGGCTGCCCGGACGGCGACGGAAGTTGCGACGAGCCCGGCTCCGGTCTCATCCTCATCTCCGCCGTCGACGTGGACAACTCCTCCGTCGGGCCGGGCGACGATCCGAATGAGCCGGTTTTCGACGGCGGGGTGACTCACTTCACCTTCGACATCCGGGTGGACGTGGAGGAAGGCGAGGACTGGGGTGCGGCCGGATCGCACTCGCTCATCATCGATCCCGTCGCCGAGTTCTTCGTCCACAGCGTCGATCTCGAGGGTCATCCGCCCGACCCGGCGATGTTCGCGGTCTGGCCCGCGTTGGAGTTCGACAGCTACTGGTGTGCGCCGACGGAGATTCCCCCCGGAGGCGCCGGCTCGGATCCCCCCGGCCTCTGGGTCGAAACCTGGACGCCGACGGAACTGACGACGGAGGTGTGGCTGGATCTGCAGCTCACGGAGGGCGGGCCGTACACCATCGCCCGGCACACGATCATCGTCCCACCCGGCGGGGCCGAGACGCCCCCCGCCATCGTCGCTGCCGGAAGCGGAGGGGAGACGCCCATCATCGCCACCGTCACCGGTTGGGTCACCAACGCCAGCTACGAGCCCGGATGCGAGGACTTCGAGTTCGACA
Source organism: Planctomycetota bacterium (assembly GCA_034211115.1). GTDB lineage: Bacteria > Planctomycetota > Phycisphaerae > Phycisphaerales > SM1A02 > JAXHTH01. The sequence continues at coordinate 15,173 of JAXHTH010000217.1, forward strand.
TCCTGCATTGCGGCCCGGACTCCGATGAAGACGGATTCGGCGACGACTGCGACAACTGCCCCGATCACTACAACCCCGAGCAGACCGACTGCGACAACGACGGCATCGGCGATGTCTGCGCCATCGCCGAGGGGCTTGCCGAGGATCTCAATGAGAACGGCATCCCCGATCACTGCGAGTGCCCGGCCGACTTCGACGACGACTGGGACACGGACACCGCCGATCTGCTCATCCTGCTCGGCGAATGGGGCGAGGACGGCTCCGAAGGCGGCGATGTCGACTTCGACGGCGATGTCGATACCGAGGACCTGCTCGACCTCCTCGGCCGGTGGGGCGACTGCCCATCGCTCTGCCCGTGGGATTTCAACGAGGACGGGGTCGTCGATGATCTGGACCGCGACATCCTCCTCGATCACTGGGGCGACTGCCCCGATCCACCCGAGGAATGCCCGTGGGATCTCGACGGCGACGGTGACGTCGACAACGACGATCTGACGATCCTCCTCGAGCACTACGGCGAGTGCCCGTAGGGCCGA
>JAXHTH010000218.1:0-7938 GCA_034211115.1 Planctomycetota bacterium
CCGCGCTTCGCTGCATCGCTGGATCAGGATGGCGCGGGAGAAGGTCGCGTTTCAAGGTTTGCCGTGCCGAATCTGCTGGCTCGGACTCGGCGAGCGCGACAAGGCGGGGCTGAAGTTCAACGAGCTCGTGCGCGAGGGAAAGGTCCGGGGGCCCATTGTGATCGGGCGCGATCACCTCGATTGCGGCTCCGTCGCATCCCCCAACCGCGAGACAGAGGGGATGAAGGATGGCAGCGATGCGATCAGCGACTGGGCCCTGCTCAACTTCACGGTCAACACCGCCAGCGGGGCGAGCTGGGTGTCTTTCCACCACGGCGGGGGCGTGGGCATCGGCTACTCCCAACACGCCGGCCAGGTCATCGTCTGCGACGGCACGCCCGAGGCGGATGCCCGCATCAAACGCGTCCTCTACAACGACCCCCTCACCGGCATCTTCCGTCACGTCGATGCGGGATATGACCTCGCCAGGCAGTGCGCGCGCGAGCATCAGGTGCAGATCCCGATGGGGGAATAAGAAGATTCACCACGGAGGGCACGGAGGGAAAGAGCAGAGAGGGAAACTGAGCCGCGTCGCTCGCAACGCGCTCGTGAACGATTGAACAGGTGCCTGAACATGCGTATCCCACAACTCGTCACAGCCGGGCTTCTCCTCTTCATCGCGATCGTTGGCGGCTGTAAGCAGTCCGCTCCCCCATCGGCGGTCGCTGATCCGCAAACTCAGATCGCCGAAGCGCTAACACGTCTGCTTCAACGCTCGATGGAGACGAGTGGTTGCTTCGTGATTGTCGAGGATCGCTCGACCAACAAGTTCGTGCAGTTCTACGGCTCGACCTCTGACCCGCTCATGTTCGACGTGCCCTTCGTCGAGATGACGCCCGAGGAGATAACTCGAGCCGAAGCGTTCTTCCAAAACCGGGACGGTGTGACGAAGGGCGATTTGAGCTACATGATGGACTTCGCCCGCGAGGTGAACGGCGCGGCGGAGACTGCGATTGCAGTCTTCAGGGAGGTCTACCTGATCGATAACGATCTCGACCTGGATCTGAAGGAGCATTGACGCGTGCGAAGCGTCAATGGTATCTCTCGCTTCGCTCGTCCTCGTACCGACTGGGCAGTTCAGTGCCCGGGAATCGAAGAATGCTCGGACAGCAACGCATGACCGATTCAAACGATGATCTGTGGGAGGGCGCCTACAAGATCCCGTGGGATGATCCTGCGTTCAGCGGGCGGATGCTGGCCGAGCATCTGTCACAGGAGCACGACCTGGCCAGTCGCCGCGTCGAGTGGATCGACCGACAGGTGGAGTGGATTCACCGCGAACTGCTCGGCGCACAGCCCGCGGCGATACTGGATCTCGGCTGCGGGCCGGGCTTCTATGCGCATCGGCTGACCTCGCTCGGACATCGATGTCGCGGCATCGACTTCGGACCGGCGTCGATCGACTATGCACGTGAACACAACCCGGATGCCGCTCGATGCGAGTTCATGCTGGGCGACATCCGGCACGCTGCGTTCGGCCGGCCGCACGATCTGGCCATGATCCTGTACGCCGAATTCAATGTGTTCGCGCCGGATGAAGCCGGGGCGATTCTCGGCAGAGCGCACGCGAGCCTCGCTCCGCGGGGACGAATGCTGATCGAGATCCACCCGCCGGAAGCGGTCGAAGCCATCGGCCGCGGCGAGCCGTCCGAGCAGCAGCTCGAATCGGGCCTGTTCTCCGATCGCCCGCACTCTTATCGAATCGAGAATCGATGGCTGTCCGAGCACAATGTCGCGGTGCAGACGTTCACCATAACGGACACGGAAACCGGCCGTCGGCAGGTCTACCGCAGCACGACGAAGGCGTGGTCGGATGAAGAGCTGCGCGCAGCGGCTCGAAGCGCGGGGTTCTCCGACATCGCTCGCTGCCCCGACTGGCCGTGCAACACCGACGGCCTGACGCTGTGGATCGCTGATAGGTAGGGTCACTCCAGCGTGCTACGCCGTGAGCGGCGGGGGGATTGGTCGGCGATGGTGGATTCGCGCCGCCGCTTGCGGCGTCGCCGGCCTCGCCGCCTTCGCCCGTCCCCACCGGGCCATTGGGCGTTTTCCGCTTGAGCGGCGTCCGCGGCGTGGTATTCTGGAGAAACGCCTCCGGCTCGCCGCCGGCCGCCGCCGGCGGCCGCGACCACGAACCGGCCCCTTCACCCTCGGGGAAGAATCGAACATGAACCAACTCATGCTCTGCACCACCCTCGCGATCGGTCTGCTCACGCTGCCCGCGGCGGCGGAGACGATCTACGTCGACGGCGTCAACGGCAACGATGACTGGGACGGACTCTGCGAAACCTGGGACGGCGGCACCTGCGGCCCCAAGGAGACGATCGGCGCCGGCATCGGCGTCGCCGACGACGGTGATGAAGTCATCATCGCCGATGCGACCTACTCCGGTCCCGACAACCGGAACCTGAGCTACGCCGGCAAGGCGATCACCGTCCGCAGCGCCCACGGCCCGGAGAACTGCATCATCGACCTCATGGGCTACGGCGACCCGGCCTTTCTGTTCACCCAGGGCGAGGGCCCGGACTCGACCCTCGACGGGGTGATGCTCAAGAACTGTTACGGATGCTGAGGGTCCGCCACCATCAACTGCTGGTCCAGCAGTCCCACCATCACCAACTGCATCCTCCGCGACAACCCGGCCGGCGGGATGATCATCGACGGCGGCAGCCCGCGGATCGTCTCCTGCGCCTTCCTCGGCAACGGCCTGTCCGGCCTGATGGTCTACAGCAACGCCGAGCCCGCCGTGGTGAGCTGCACCTTCGCGCAGACCACCTACAGCGGGTACTACAGCATCTCCAGCGACGGGCAGATCATCAACTGCCTGTTCCGCGAGAACGAGTGCCTCTACCAGGGCGGCGGCCTGTTCCTCGCCGACAGCAGCCCGGACGTCATCAACTGCACCGTCCTCAACAACCGCGCCACCGACAACAGCGGCGGCGGCATTCACTGCGAACCAAGCTCTCATCCGCAGATCGTCAACACCATCATCCGCGGGAACACGCCGAGCGAGATCGTCGCCGGCGGCGCGGCCGTGACGTACTGCAACGTCGCCGGCGGCTTCGGTGGAGAAGGCAACATCGACGCCGATCCGTACTTCGTCGATCCGGCCGATCACGATTACCGACCGGACGGCGGGTCGCCGTGCATCGACGCGGGCGACAGCAGCGCGGTCCCGCCGGACATCACGTTCGACCTCGTCGGCGGCGCGCGGCTCGTCGATGACCCGTACACGGAGGACACCGGCCCCCCGCCGCCGCCCGTCGTCGACATCGGCGCCTGCGAGTACCAGGGCGACGCGACGGGGCTGAAGGTCGCCCCCGCCCACGGCTTCGTGTCGGAAGGGCCCAACGGCGGCCCGTTCGTGCCCGAATCAATCGTCTACACCCTCGTCAGCTACGACGCGATCACCATCGAGTTCGCCGTCTCGGCAAGTGCGACCTGGCTGGATCTGGACACGACCGGCGGCTCGCTCGACCCCGGCGAGAGCGTCGACATCCTCGTCTCCATCAACGAGGAGGCCAACGACCTTGGAAACGGACACTACCAGGCCACGATCGACTTCGTGAACGAGACGACGCACGACGGCGACACGACGCGGCCGGTCGAGCTCGAGGTCGGCGTCCCCATCCCCATGATCCTCTTCAGCCTCGATGACGACCCGGGCTGGAGCGTCGAAGGCGAGTGGACGTTCGGACAGCCCACCGGGCAGGGCGGAACGCAGCACGGCTATCCCGACCCTACGGCCGGCGCGACCGGCGACAACGTCCTCGGCGTGAACCTCGACGGTGATTACGACACCTCCCCCGGCGGGCCGTGGTACGTCACCGCCGGCCCCCTCGACTGCTCGAACCTCATGCAGGTCTCGCTGCACTTCCAGCGCTGGCTCAACAGCGACTTCCAGCCGTTCGCGACGACCGTGGTCGAGGCGTCGGCGGACGGCGAGGACTGGGTCCAGCTCTGGGAGAACGAGGGCGGGGAGATCGTCGAGAACGTCTGGTCCGAACGCGCCTATGACCTGTCCGATCTCGCCGACGGCGCCGGGACACTTTACCTGCGATGGGGATACACCATCGGCAGCGGCGCCTGGCCCTACTCCGGCTGGAACATCGATGACATCGAGATCTGGGGCGTCCCGATCGCGGACGACTGCCCGGCCGACTTCGATGGCGACGGTGATGTCGACACCGCCGACCTCCTCCACCTGCTCGGCGCGTGGGGAACCGGCGACGGGGACGTGGACGGCGACGGGGACACCGACACCGCCGACCTCCTCGCCCTTCTCGCCGACTGGGGCGAATGCCCACAGGAGAAAGCTGAAAACTGAAAACTGAAAGCTGAAGCTGAAAGCTGAGAGCGGAAGCGCCGAAGGCCCAAACGCCGAAAACCCGGAGCCAACCGCCGGCGACAGACGACCAAAGCCCCGGCACGGGAGTGCCGGGGTTTTTGTGCACGATCGAACGTCGCTCGCCCGCGGGCAAACCCGCCCGGCGCCTGACGGCGACCGAACGGGCAGAGGAGATACGGAGACCGGCATCAGGGCCGCCCCCGAGCCTCTTGCTCATATTGAAAACCGTCGCTGCCCGCGGTCTATTCCGCCCATGCTCGCGGCCGTCGAGGCACCGGCCCGCCCGCTCCGCCGCTGACGAGGAACCAGGTCAGGCCAGCGCTCGCGCCAGGCGCGGCGTGAGCACCCATGTCAGCAGCGCATCCCCCGGCGCGGGTCGGCCGGGCAGGCTCAGGAACGCCGCCGCCCCCTTCTTGAAGTCCATCTCGACCGCGGCGTCATCACCCGTCAGCAGGTAACTGACGAGCTCGCTGAGGCAGGGTTCGTGCCCGACGACGGCGACCGACGGCGCGCGGTCGTGCGCCGCGATCGCCTCGCACATCTCCTGCGATGATCCCAGCTCCATCGCCTCGGCGCGCTTCGGCGCCGGCCAGCCGGCGATCTCGCTGACGATCTCCGCCGTCTCCCACGCCCGCGCGAACCCGCTGCTCAGCAGTACGTCCAGGTCCGGCGCGACTTCTCCCAGCAGCGCCGCCACCGCGCGGAAACGCGTGCGCCCCCGATCGGTGAGCGGGCGCTGCGAATCGTCCGGCCAGCGGGCGGCGTCGCGCTTCTCGGCGATCGCGTGTCGGATGATGTACAGGTCCATGATGCGTCTCCTCCGCCGATCTGCCGGCTCGTGCACTATACCGGGGCGGATCGGCGGCGCGAATCTCCGACGCCGCCGCGCCGCGGGCCCGCCCGAACGGCCCCGGCGCGGTACAGTGACCGGCCATGAGCACCATCGTCATCACCAACGCGCGGATCGTGACTCTCAAGGGCCCCCGCGGCCCACGGCGCGGCGAGGCCCTGGCCGACCTCGGCGTCATCGAACGGGGCTATCTTCGGATCGATGACGATCGCATCGCCGCCGTCGGGCCCGGCGATCCGCCCCAACCGGAGGAGGGGCTGGAGGGGGACATCGTCGATGCCGGCGGGGCCGTCCTCGCACCCGCCTTCGTCGACTGCCATACGCACACCTGCTGGGCGGGCAGCCGCTTCGACGAGTTCGAAATGTCCCTGCGCGGCGCGACGTACCTGGACATCCTCCGCAACGGGGGCGGGATCATGTCGACCGTCCGCGCCGTTCGCGCCGCCGACGAGGCGGAGCTCGCCGCCGGGCTCCTCCGACGCCTCGCCGCCATGGCCGCCCTCGGCACCGGCGCCGTCGAGATCAAGAGCGGCTACGGCCTCGATACCGAGACCGAACTCAAGATGCTCCGCGCCATACACGCCGTCAACCAGTTCGTCCCACCCATCATCATCGGCACCTTCCTCGGCGCCCACGCTATCGACAAGGCCAATCCCGAGTTCATCGACCAGACGATCAGCGAGACGCTGCCCGCCGTCGTGCAGGAGTTCCCCGGCATCACCTGCGATGCCTACTGCGAGCAGGGCGCGTGGTCGCTGAAGGACACGCAACGGCTCTTCGAGGCGGCCATCGATTTGGGCTGTCCCATCCGCGTGCACGCCGACCAGTTCAACAGCCTGGGCATGACGCGGCTCGCCATCGAGATGGGCGCGGTGAGCGTGGATCACCTCGAGGCGACCACGCCCGGCGAGCTCGAACAGCTCGCCGGGAGTTCGACCTTCGGCGTGGCCCTGCCCTGCTCGGGCTTCCATCTCGATGACGCCTACGCACCGGCGCGTCGTTTCATCGATGCCGGCGGCGCGCTGGCGATCGCGACGAATTACAACCCCGGCTCCGCGCCGACGCCGTCGATGCCCTTCACCATCGCCCTCGCCTGCCGCAAGCTGCGCCTGACGCCAGCCGAGGCGATCACCTGCGCAACCTACAACCCCGCCTGTGTGCTGGGCATCGAGGAGGAGACCGGCTCGCTCGAGGTCGGCAAGCGCGCCGACATCCAGCTCCTGGACTGTGTCGACGAGCGCGAGCTGGCCTTCGAGTTCGCCACCGCCGGCCCGCTCGTCGTCATGCTCGGCGGGCAGATCGTCCACACCCGCGCCGTCGAACGCGAGGAAGAGGAACCGACCGGGGACGAGGATGAGGGGGAGGCTGAGCAGTAGGCGGAACGTGCGTCCCGCCCGTTCATGCCGGTCGGGCTCCGGCGTCACGAGGTCACGATTCGGCGTCTTTCAGGATCGAAAACTCCTGACATCTTCACGCTGCGCCGTGTGATTCCCTTCCCCCCACCGGCGCACCGCGCTTGTACAACCCTCGCTTATGTTGTGAAATGAACCGCACGCCGCGCCCCGATGGCGCGGAGGCACCGCCCGCTCACGGACAATGTGGATAAGGAGTCTGTCATGGCTGAGCTTCTCGATCTCTGGCTGCCGATCATCGTCTCGGCCGCCGTCGTGTTCATCGCCAGTGCGCTGGCGTGGATGGTTCTGCCTCATCACAAGCCCGACTGGAAGACGCTTCCCGATCAGCAGAGCATGCTCGACAAGCTGCGCAGCCTGAATCTTCAGCCGGCGCTGTACATGTTCCCCTGCTGCGGCGAGGGGAAGAACATGAAGGACCCCGAGTTCAGGAAGATGTGGGAAGAAGGGCCGCACGGCGTGCTGATGATGCACAAAGGGAAGCCCAACTTCGCCAGGAACCTCCTGCTGGTCTTCATCTTCTATCTCGTGGTCGGCCTCTTCGTCGCCTATGTCGGCACCCTCGCCCTCGAGCCCGGCGCGGCGTTCCGCACCGTCTTCCGCGTCACCGGGACCGTCGCGGTGATGGCCTACGTCTTCGGCGGAATCCCGAATGCGATCTTCTTCGGGCGCACCGCGCGCAGCGTCCTCATGGACCTCATCGACGGCTTCGTCTACGGCATCCTGACCGGCCTCATCTTCGCCTGGCTCTGGCCGTGATCAGTGATCAGTGATCAGTGATGAGTGATGAGCGATGAGCCGGGTGCCACGGCCAGCGACCGAAGGGAGTCGGCCGTGCGCCGTCATCGAAGTCATGAGTGCGGCGTCGCGCCGATCGTCCTGGCTCCCGCGCCTCGCGACGTGGCCACTGGCCGCGGCTTTACACGGTGTCAACCTCGGCTGCCGAGCCGGTTTCCGGGGGCCGATTCCACCCACACTCCGGACAGCCGCCCCCGGCCGGGTGCCACGGCCAGCGACCGAAGGGAGTCGGCCGTGCGCCGTCATCGAAGTCATGAGTGCGGCGTCGCGCCGATCGTCCTGGCTCCCGCGCCTCACGACGCTGCCGCTGGCCGCGGCTCTACACGGTGTCAACCTCGGCTGCCGAGCCGCCCTGCCGGGGCCGGTTCCACCCGCACTCCGGGCAGCCGCCCTCAAGCCGTCCTCGCAGGTCATACCCGCACTGCGGGCAGCGGCCGCCGCTCATGCGCAGGAGTCGGCGGACACGGGGCAGAGCGCAGAGCGGGCGCCGA
>JAXHTH010000219.1:0-8234 GCA_034211115.1 Planctomycetota bacterium
CGTGCCGTTGTTGACGAAGAAACCGAAGTCCGAGTTCTCCGTCTTCGCGACGAGGCCCGTGCGCTCAGCGTATCGCTCGGCGTTGAACCAGCACTCGAGCGTGAGCGGTCCGTCCGGCACGGTCAGCAGTTCGTTCGGCACGCGCAGGCAGTCATCTTCGCCGTCGAGGACGAGCACGTGCTCGACGGCCGGGCGCGGCGGCGACTCGAGATCCGCCACCATCGGCAGATCGCTCACCGATTCGGGGATCGCGTAGCGGAGAGACGGCGCGAGATACTCCATCTGAAGCGACAGGGCCGGCGTGCGGAACGCGCAGTCCAGCGAGTCCGCCATCCGCTCGGTGCGGAACCGGAACGTGTACGAATCGCCGGGCTTGATCGTCGCGTGATTGTGGTCGGGCGTGAAGAACCAGCGGCTGTCGGCGCTGGTGGGAGCGATGGTCACCTCGATGGGCCGGGTGACGGGGTTCGTGACGATGGCGCTGAAGATCTGCGACGCCGAGCCGTCGGAGGCGATGCGCAGCGGCTCGTCGATCGCGGCGCGAACGCCGGCAAGCCGGCCGGTCTCTTCGCTGACCTTCCCCGTCAGGGCGCGGACGTCCGTCACCTCGCCGACCGGGATCGACGCCATCGCGATCTGGCGCTTTCGCACGGTGACCACGTGGAACTGGTGCAGGTAGCCGGCCTCGGGGGCGAGGCCGGGCTGATGCCCGCCCACGGTGGCGAGGGTGACATACTCGATCCCGTCCCGCGGGCCGTCGTAGCGCATCTTGTGGATGTGGCCGGCGAAGACGGCGGTGACGTTGCCCGCCTCCGCGAGCAGGGCGTGCACGCGCTCCCAGTGATCGCCGTAGTTGTTCCCCAGCCAGCGCGGATGGTGGAGGAAGAGGAAGACGTGATCGGCGTCCTTCGCCTTCTCCAGCGTGTCGGCGAGCCAGTTGAACTGCTCATCGCTCATGCGCTGGCAGGCCGGCTTGCTGATGCTCTTCTCGCCGGTCTCCGGATCGCCTTCGTCCGAGTAAAGCGCGATGAACCAGCAGTTCTTGTGCTCGAAGGCGTACCAGAGCGGGCCGAAGTGCATCTCGTAATGCGCCTCGTGCTCGCCTTCCGGCCTGTCGGGGCCGCGCCAGTAGATGTCGTGATTGCCCGCTACGGGAAACCAGGGCATGAGCAGGCCGTTCATGATGCGCTTGTACTCGCGCATCTGCTCCATCCACTCCCCGGTCTGGTTGTAGCCCTGGACGAGATCGCCGACGGTCATCACGAGGTCGGGCTCGAGGAGGTTCGTGTCGCGCACGGCCTCGGCGAGGACTTTCACGCCCTCCGCGGGCCCGCCCGTGCGATCGCCGAACACGACGAAGAAGAACGCGTCCTCCTCGCCGGGCAGGGGCAGCTTCACCTGCTCGGGGCGGGTGGTGGTGAAGCGCGTTTCGTCCGGAGCGGCCGGGTGCGGCGCGCCGCGCGTGACGTGCCGGCCTTCGTGGGCGTGGGCGGCGATGCACGCGGCGGCGAGGACGAGAATGACGGCAAGCGGCGACGACCGATGCGCGAAGCTGTTGTGTGTCCTGCTCATGGAGGCGATGATACCGGCCCGCGCGCGTGGAGCGCGCTGAGGATCTGTTTCCTCGAACGCCCAGAGGGCGGGCGCTGCAGACGAATCGCGGCCCCCGCCGCCCTTCCCCGCAATCAATCGACGCGGCCCGAAGCCGAAGCCCCGGCACCGGGCCGCCTGATGGGAGTCTCGCCGTGCCCGAATCCACCCTCCTCGAGAGCGGCATCGCCCTCATCACCCTCACCCTCCTCGAGATCGTCCTCGGCATCGACAACATCCTCGTCCTGTCGATCATGACCAACCGCCTGCCGAAGCACCGGCAGGCGGCGGGCCGGTTCATCGGCCTGCTCGGGGCGATGGGGATGCGGGTGCTGCTGCTCGTGTTCATGAAGGCGATTCTCGGCCTCACCCGCCCGCTCTTCGCGGTCGCCGGGCAGGAGGTGTCCGGCCGGGACCTCATCCTCATCGCCGGCGGGCTGTTCCTGCTCGCCAAGGCGGTGTACGAGATTCACCAGCACGTGGAAGGGCGCGGCGAGGAGAGAAGACCGCCGACCGGCTCGGCCGTGTTCATCTGGGTCATCGTGCAGATCATGCTGCTGGACCTCGTCTTTTCGCTGGATTCGGTGATCACCGCGGTGGGCATGGCCCGCGAGCTGTGGGTGATGATCACCGCCATCGTGGTGGCGATCCTGATGATGATGCTCTTCGCCGGCCCGATCGGGCGGTTCATTCAGCGGCATCCCACGCTCGCCGTGCTCGCATTGTCGTTCCTCGTCCTCATCGGGGTGACGCTGATCGTAGAAGGCTGCGGGGGGCACGTGGACAAGGCCTACCTGTACTTCGCGATGGGCTTCTCGCTCGTCGTCGAGCTGCTGAATCTGCGCGTGCTGCGGCGGTACGTCAAGCGCCGTCCGCCGACCGCGCCGGCGGAGGCCTGACGCGCTCAGCAGCTCTTCACAACTCCGGAAAGAGACCGTCGGCGACGTCGCGCAGCCGATCGGCATCCACCACGCGCAGACGCCGCGTGTCGAGGCCCTGAACCAGGCCGGCATCGGCCAGGCGCTTCAACGTGCGCGAGAGCGTCTCGCTGGTCAGGTTGAGATGGCTGGCGAGATGTCGCTTCAGGGCCGGCAGCTCGATCTCATCACCGCCCTGCCCGGCAGCGGCATCGAGAAGGTAGCGGGCGAGGCGGCCGATGGCATCGCGGAGAACGATGTCCTCCATCAGCCCCACCAGCGTGCGGACCCAGCCGGCCATGCCCGCCAGGAGGCCCCGGCACAATTCGTGGTCGGTGAGAAGCGCTCGGCGAAAGGGCTCGGCCGGCAGCAGAGCGCACGTGGTCGGCTCCACCGCTTCCGCGAAGGCCGGGCAGGGAAAACCGCCGATCACCGCCACCTCGGCGAAGGTCTGGCCCGGCCCGGCCAGGTGCAGCACGTGTTCCTTGCCGCTGGGGGCGAGCTTGTAGATCCGCACGCGCCCTTCCCCCACCACGAACAGGCCCGGGCACGGCTCATCCTGCCGGAAGATCATCTCCCCGCGCGGGCCGGTGCGTCGCCGGCCCATGGCCGCGAGCATGTCCAGCCTCGGCCGGTCAAGCGCGGAAAACAAACCGCACGCCTCCAGAATGGCGCGAATCTCCCTGGGCACGATCGGCGCTCCGTCAAGAAAGAACGGCCGGGCTTGATCCAGATCAAGGCGTCGCCGGCCTCGCCGACCGAGATTAACGCCTCGAGGCGGGCCCGGCAATCGCCGCCGCGCCCGTGCTCACGCACCCGACACCATTCAGGCCGCCCCGCGGCAGGGAGTTCCGGAATGACCACCGCCACCCTTCCCCTCATCTGCAACCAGTGCGAACAGACCGCCCATGGCACGGCGTGCTCGATCAACGGCGCGCCCGGTGTCTGCGGCAAGGACCGCGATATCGAGTCCCTCCAGGAGATCTTGCTCTACGGGCTGAAGGGCATGGCCGCCTACGCCCATCACGCACGGCGGCTGGGCATGACCGATGAGGCCGTCAGCGCGTTCATCGAGGAGGCGCTGTTCGCCACCATGACGAATGTCAACTTCGACTTCGATGCGCTGCTGGAGATGGTTCTGGAGTGCGGCCGGATGAATCTCCGTGTCATGGAGATGCTCGATGAGGGGCACATCGCTCGGTTCGGCCGACCGGAGCCGACCGTCGTCCGCGAGGGCACCCGGGCCGGGCCGGGCATCCTGATCACCGGCCACGATCTCCCTGACCTCGCCGACCTGCTCCGGCAGTGCGAGGGGACGGATATCAGGGTTTACACGCACGGAGAGATGCTGCCGGCCCACATGTATCCGAAGCTGCGCGACCATCCCAACCTGGCCGGGCATTACGGCGGGGCCTGGCAGAAACAGAAGACCGAATTCGAGCGATTCGACGGGCCCATCATCGCCACCACCAACTGCATCCTGATCCCGAAACCCAGCTACGCCGATCGCGTGTTCACGACGCGCTGCACGGCCGTCCCCGGCGGCCGGCGGATCGTCGACAACGACTTCTCCGCGGTCATCGACAAGGCGCGCCGGTGCCCGCCGCTGCCGGAGACGCCCGCGGGCGAATCGACCGTCGGCTTCCATCGCACGGTGGTCCTCGACAAGGCGGAGACGATCGTGCAGGCCGTGAAGGACGGCAAGGTCAGCCGGTTCTTCGTCATCGGCGGCTGCGACGGCGCCGAACCCGGCCGCAATTACTTCTCCGACTTTGCACAGGCTACGCCCGATGATTCGTTCATCCTCACCCTCGGCTGCGGGAAGTACCGCATTCGTGACTACGACTACGGCGAACACCTCGGCCTGCCCCGCCTGCTGGACATGGGCCAGTGCAACGACGCGTACGGCGCGATCCAGGTCGCGGTCGCCCTGGCCAACGCGTTTGACTGTTCCGTCAATGACCTGCCGTTGACGATCGTGCTTTCGTGGTTTGAGCAGAAGGCGGTCGCGGTGCTGCTCACGCTCCTGGCCCTGGGCGTGAAGGGCGTCACGATCGGCCCGAACCCCCCGGCGTTCGTCTCTCCGGGCGTGTTCGAACTGTTGCAGGAGAAGTACGACCTGCGGGTCATCAGCGAGAACGCCACGGCCGATCTGGCCGCGCTCACCACCGTGTAAGCAGCGGCGGCCCCCCCTCGACCTGCGCCGTCGTTCATCTCGTCATGCGGTTGCGCCGCGGCCGGACCTGCCCGTCGCGGCGCTCTGCATGCCGCCGGCCCCCGGCGAAGGATGCCCGAACAGGAGATGCGCAGCTCCTCATTCCTTCTCGATCCCGTCGTGAGACGAACCGGAATAACCGCGCGCCGACGAATGATTGGCGCGCTCGATACTTCGACCTTCATCAACACACGGAGACTGGAACATGCATCAAGCCGATGTCCTCGTTATGGCCTGCGCTCTGACCGCCGCGCTCGCGGCCGGCCCCGCCCGGGGCGACGGGCGCGAAGTGGTTCTTTCGTTCACCGACATCAGCGCCGAAGCAGGCGTGGGCCTGCCCGGCGAGCTGACGGAATCCGTCGCCTGGGGCGATTACGACAACGATGGGGATGAGGATCTCTACCTCACCAACAACGGTTCGAATCGCCTCTTCCGCAACGATGGCGGCGGCGACTTCACCGATGTCACCGACGTGGCGGGCGTCGGCGACGACCGCTTCAGCGTCGGCGTTGCCTTCGGCGATCTCGACAACGATGGCGATCTCGATCTCTATGTCGTCCATTTCTCCGACGGGCTCGATGCGCTCTATCGCAACAACGGCCCGGTCGGACCCGGCGGCGCGTACACCTTCACCGACGTCGCCGACGAGGCGGGCCTCGACCAGGAGCAGAGCAGCCGCGGCATGGCCTTTCTCGACTACAACCGCGACGGGCGGCTGGACATCTACGTGGTCGCCATCGGCGAGAACATCCTCTACGAGAATCTCGGCGACCTCCAGTTCGTCGACGTCGCGCCGGAGCTGGGTGTGAACGCCAACGACACCGGCGTGGGCGTCGTGTGCAGCGATCTCGACAACAACGGCTGGGTGGACATCTTCACCGGCAACCGGAGCAGCAATCTCAACCGGCTCTACCTCAACGATGGAGGCCTCTTCACCGACGCGACGGAGGATGCGGGCATCGACGCGACGGGCCTGGGCATGGGCGTGCTCGCCTTCGACCACGACAACGACCTCGACCTCGATTTGTACTGGACGACCTGGCCCGGAGGCGGCATGGAGCCCACCCCCAACGCGTTCTACGACAACAACGGTGACGCGACCTTCACGAACATCACCGACGACACCGGCACCGCCGATCCGCTCGGCTGGGGCATCAGCGGCAACGCGGGCGACATCGACAACGACCGCTTCCAGGATTTCTTCGTCACGAACGGCTTCGATGACGGCACCACGCCGAATGTACTGTTCCACAACCAACAGGACGAGACGTACGTCGACGTGACATCCACCCTCTCCGGCGGGGCTGACGTGGACGGGCGCGGCGCCGCCTTCGACGACTTCGATCAGGACGGCGATCTCGATCTCGTCCTGACCACCGACGCGGAAAACGAGACCCGCCTGTGGCGCAATGATTCCGCGCACGACCATCACTGGCTCACGCTGACGCTCGTGGGGCGCTCGAGCAACTGGAGCGCGATCGGCGCCCGGATCGAGGTCACCGCCGGCGGCATGACCACCGTGCAGGAGGTCAGCGGCGGCGCGGGACGCGGGTCCTTCAACAGCCTGCCCGTCGAGTTCGGGCTCGGCGAGGCCGATGCCGTCGAGTCAATCACCATCCGTTGGCCCAACGGCTACGTGCAGACCGTCACCGACGTGACGGCGGATCAGCGCGTGAAGATCGTCGAACTCGACATCGCGGGCGGGCCGGCGGTGGATACAGAGGATCTGCTGTTCCTTCTCGCCGAATGGGGACAGACAAGTTCCGCGGCGGATGTGAACGATGACGGCATCGTCGATGCCGCCGATCTGCTCATCATCCTGGGAAACTGGAGTCCCTGAGCGGGGGCAGCCTCGAACTGAGCCGTGGCGCGAAAGTCCCGGGGAGAGGAGTCCCCGGGCTTTGCCTTTGCCCTCACAGCGCTAGGTGCGTCCCGCGACCGCCCCTCGCTCAGACCGATCGGTCGAGCAGGCGGTACTGGACGGCTTCGCCGACGTGGTGCGCCTGCACGGGTGCATCGCCCTCGAGATCGGCGATGGTGCGCGCGACGCGGCGAATCTTGTCGTAGGCCCGCGCGCTGAGACCCAGTTCCGTCATCGCCTGACCGAGAAGCGTCTGGGCGGCGTCATCGAGCCGGGCGTGGCGGTTGAGCGCCTTGCCCGACAGCTCCGCGTTGGGACGCGCGCCCTGCCGCGTTCGCTGGATCTCACGCGCTTCGAGCACCCGCCGGCGGATGGTGGCGCTGTCCGTGCCGCCCGATGCGCTGGTGAGCTGTTTGTACGAAACCGCCGGCACTTCCACGTGAATGTCGACCCGGTCGATGAGCGGAGCGGAGATGCGGCTGAGATAACGATCCATCGCCCGGCGGGAGACATCATCGATCGCCGCATGCCCCTTGGGCGTGGGGTTCATCGCCCCCACCAGCATGAACCGGGCGGGAAAGCGCACCGACCCGTGCGCGCGGGCCACGGTCACGTAGCCGTCCTCCAGCGGCTGGCGCAGCGTTTCGAGGACGGCCCGGCTGAACTCGGGCATCTCGTCGAGGAACAACACGCCGCGGTGGGCGAGGCTGACATCCCCGGCCCTCGGGATGCTCCCCCCGCCGATGATCGCCGGGCTGGAGGCGGTGTGATGCGGCGTGCGCACCGGGCGCATGAGCATCAGCGGCTGATCGCGCGGGATCTGCCCCACGCTGGAGTAGATGCGGGTGACTTCCAGCGCCTCCTCGCGGGTGAGGGGCGGGAGGATGCCGGGCAGGGCCTTGGCCATCATCGTCTTGCCCGTGCCGGCGGGCCCGATCATGAGCATGTTGTGGGCGCCGGCGGCGGCGACGGTCATCGCGCGCTTCGCCGCCTCCTGGCCGCGGATGTCGCCGAAGTCGACCTCCGGCTTCGCCTCCGCCAGCAGCGTATCGGCGTCGACGGGCGGATGCGGCCTGATGGCGAGAGTGCCGTTGAGGAACTGCACGACCTCGCCGAGTGTGGAGACGCCGATGACGTCGATGCCCTCGACGGCCGCGGCCTCGCCGGCGTTGTCCTTCGCGACGATCACCCCCTGCTTGCCCAGCCGATGGGCGAGCATGGCCAGACTGATGCCGCCCTTGACGAATCGCACGCGGCCGTCGAGCGCGAGTTCTCCGGCGACGAGATACCCGTCGGCGCGCTCGCGCGCCGCGCCGGGCTCGATCGTCCCGTCCGCGGCAAGCAGGGCCAGGGCGATGGGCAGGTCGTAGACCGGCCCTTCCTTGCGCACGTCCGCGGGGGCGAGGTTGATCGTCAGCCGCGTCTGGGGAAAGCGGAACCCGCTGTTGAGCAGCGCGGTGCGCACCCGTTCCATCGATTCCTTCACCGCGGTATCAGGCAGGCCCACGAGGGTCGTCTTGGGCAGCCCGACCGGAGAGAGGTCCGCCTCGATCTCGCAGGCGATGGCATCGATGCCCTGGAGGACGAAGCTGTGCACCCGGGCGATCACGGGGGCATTGTACAGCGGCGGCGGCCGGGTGGCGGCCCGGCC
>JAXHTH010000220.1:0-8118 GCA_034211115.1 Planctomycetota bacterium
GCCCGAAGCGCGCGACCAAGCACCCGCCCCGCGACCGACGCCGCGATCCTCGCGCGTCCCGCCGGACGGAAGCTGGTGGTGGGGAACCGGCCGACGCAAGACCGCCATCGCCCGGGTTCGCCTCCGGCCCGGCACCGGCCGCTTCGTCGTCAACAAGCGGCCGCACGCGGAGTTCTTCACCAGCGAGCGCGACCGGGAGGATCTCGAGAACGTGCTTCGCAAGACGAACACCAACGGCACGCTGGACGTGTTCGTGAACGTCCGGGGCGGCGGGTTCACCGGCCAGGCCGGCGCGATCGTCCTCGGCCTCGCCCGCGCCCTGCGCCGCTACGACGATTCGCTGGAACCCATCCTCCGCGACAACAACTTCCTCACCCGCGACCCGCGCAAGGTCGAGCGGAAGAAGTACGGCCAGCCCGGCGCACGCCGACGCTTCCAGTTCTCCAAGCGCTGATCGGCGCAGAAGCACGAAAACAGCCGCACGACGACGCCCGGCCGATCCCGCGATCGGCCGGTCTTCTTTCGATCACCGACCCCGTTTCACGACCGCATCGCGCTCATCGGCGTGCCGCCCGCGCCAGGCTCAGCAGCGCCCGGTGCCCGCGATGAAGGAGCCGGCCCACCGCGGAGGGGGAGAGCCCGAGGCGCTCCGCCATCGCGGCACGGGTCAGCGGCGGCGTCGAGGTCAGCCCGTAATGCAGACGCATCAGCTCCTCCGCCGGCGGATCCTCGAGTTCGGAGATCCTCGCCGCCAGATCGCGCCGCAATTCCAGCAGCTCCTCCCAGGGCGTGAGGCCGAAGAAGACATCGTCGAGCCGAATCGCGCCCGGCTCGTGGCGTGCCGCCGCCCGTTTGGTGAACGAGCCGGCCTCCTCCCCGGCCGGCGCGGAACCGGGGCCGGCCAGCGCGCGGTTCATGGCGTAGGTGCTGCGGCGATCCAGCCGCCCGCCCTGGCTCGGGTCCAGCGTCTCGATGGTCGCCGATACCACCTCCACCGCGCGGCGGAGCAACGGCGCGATCCGGTCGGCCGGCTGGGTCACCAGCGGGCGATGCAGAAACTGCTCGATACAACGCACCGCGGCGGGCAGGGCGAGGGAGACGAGGCGGCGCTTCAGCCGCGTCGCCCAGCGGAGATCCGTCTCGATGCGGTCCAGGGCGGCCGACCCGGGCCAGGCGGGCAGCGCCTCCAGGCCGGCCCGGGCCCGACGCTTGAGCAGGTTGTAACCGGCGATCAGGGCCGCCTCACGCTCCTCATCGCCTCCCTCCTGCCGCGCCGCCCGCGCCTGCTCGATCAAAGCCAGCGCATCCTCGCGCGGCAGGAGGCTGTCGAGCTGGCGCGTCACCGCCGGTGAGGCGAGAATCACCGCCTCCGCGTCAACCAGGGAAAACGTCGGAAGCTCCACCGCCCCGATGTCCAGCTCGAGCAGAAGATCGGCGCGCCGCCGGCACAGCGCCCGGCGGATCGTCGCCGGCGTCTTGCCGAAATGATCGGCCAGTTCCCGCACGGAAACGCCCCGGCGATCGGCGCGATGAATCAGACGCGCATCGCGTTCCGTCAGCGGGCCGTGCTCGGCGAAGATCGCCCGCTCGCCCCGGCGATCGTGACGGCGCAGCAGCCGGCGGATCGTCTCGTGCGCGCGCCCGTGCTCGCGGGCCAGGCGCAGCGCCGCCTCGTTGAGGGAAAGACCTTCCGCGGCCCGCAGCGCGCGGGCGGCATCAATGATCCGTTCCTCTACGGAACGCTCGATGCGCGTGAAGGACGCCGCGCGGCCCAGGGCAGCGCGATGGCGTTGCACGAAACGCTGCACCGCGTCATCGAAGCACGCCAGACGACCCCCGGAAGGTGATTCGGGAGCGATTTCGCAACTCGACTCGGAGGCAGGTTCGGCCGTGGCTTCGGCCGGGGCGGCGCGATCGTCATCCGACCCGCCTTCCGTTGCGGAGCCCGGGAAGACGACGTAATGACAGACCAGCCCCCGGCGGCGGTAGCGCTGAAGCGTCTTGCTGGAGACGCTCAGTCTTCGGGCCACCTCCTCGACGGCCATCGCCCGCCGGCCGGCGTAGTCGGCGGGGAGAGCCAGTCCTTCACTCAAACGTTGCACGAGCACCACGAGATCGCCGATCAGCGCCTCCCCCACCAGCAGCGGGCTGTCATCCGCGCGATCCGGCCGATAGCCGGTGATCCGGAAGATGATGAAATCGGCGGGATAGGTCCGCTGCGGATCGATATCCGCGATCAGCGCCTCGGCCGCGTTCATCTGCCGCATGCGCGTCTCGCGAGGGGCGAAACGCAACTGCCGGAACAGCTCATCAAGAGCGGCGATGCGGAATCGGGCGGGACGCGGCATGCGGGAATGCTACATCGCCGCCATCCGAAGCGGGCGTCGATCTTCGATGAGCCCATGCTCGGCCGCCTTGTCGTAGAACAGCTCCAGCCCTCGCCGACGCGGGGCGGTGACCGCACAGGCGATGTTCTCCGTCAGGTATCGCCGAGCCAGATCACGCGGCCAGCGGCGGGCCGGGGCGCGATGATGAACGATCCACTCCAGCCGCAGCGCGTTGTAGCGCCGCTGCCGATCGAGCACCGCCCCCGCGGTGCAAACGCGCCGCCGGCGGATCGGGTCCGGCTCCTCGCGGGCCAGCCAGAGGGCGAAGACGAACGGCAGGCCGGTGTGACGCGCCCACGCGGCGCCGAGATCGACCTGATGCGGGTACCGGACCGCCGGTGGTGAGTCCGTCACCACCTTGTCGCCGATGATGAGCATCGCCTCCGGCCACGGAAGCGGCCTGTTCTCCGCCACGTGCTCGCGGGCATCGTAATCCACGAGCACGGGATCGATCCCGTGCAGCTCCCGCAGGAGAACCGTCAGCAGCGCGACAGACGCGTGCGAGTCGGTGTCGCAGTGGACACGCTCGATCCGTTCGATCGGCCGCATGGAGTACAGACGGACGGTGAGCGTCGGCCCGTCGCATCCCAGCAGGCCGGCGGGCAGCGCAAGGAGCGCCTGATCCGTCCGCTGATAGTCGATCGAAGAGCACAGCGCGACATCGACCTCGTCTGCGAGAAGCAGATCGATCAGTCGGCTCGGCACGGAATGGCGCAGCCGAACGTCGCGCAGATCCTGCAGCCCCTCGATGAGCGGAAGCGTGTTGAGGAAGCTGACGACGCCGAGCCGGAGCGGTTCCGCGGAGTGCGGGCCGGGACGATTCGACGGCAGTGAGGTCATGGCCGAATCGTATGACGGCCGGCGAGCGAGGGAAGCGCCGTGGGGTCGGATCCGTCACGCGAAGGCTCGGCGCGCGAAAAAGGCGGGCCGGGAAGCTCAGTATCCAAAGTGGGACGGCTCGCGGCGGTCCCTCGCAGAACAGTGCTTGCTTCCCGATCCACCCGCCTTCTGAGCCCATCATCGACCGAATCGAAACACCGTCTGAACAATGCGCCCCCGGCTCACGGCGCGGGTTATCGGACAGCCCCCCGGACAAGGTGGCACCGGCGTCCCGTCCTTGCCGCATGCGGCACCGGAGACGGCGGCCGGTATCGATCCCGCCGAGGAAAACTGGACCTGGTCCAATTACGGCGTCCGGATGGACGCAGGGCTTTCTCTGTCGCGGTGTGTGCGGCGTTTACCCGGCGGCGGCCGGGATCGCGGCGTCCGCCGGCGAGGCGAACACCTCGATCGCGGCCGGCGATTCGTGGTAGACGCGCCGGATCTTCGGATTGAGCCGACAGAGCAGTTCGTAGGGAATCGTCCCCGCCGCCTGCGCGAGCGTCACCAGGTGATTGGGCGCCTCCCGATCGGGGCTGATGAGCTCGACCGGCGTGCCCACACCCGGGCGCGAACTCACGTCAGCCTGCCCGGCGAGGTCGGTGAGGTCGATGGTGATCTGGTCCATGTTCACCGCCCCCACCACTGGCGCGTAGGAACGCAGGCATCCGTGCGGGGTATCGACGAGGACGGCGACCCGTCCGCCGGCATGCTCGCCGTTGCCGCCCAGCGAGTACGGGTAGCCGTCGGCATAACCCACGGGCACGAGGCCGATGAGACTTCTTCGCCGCGCCGTCCACCGCGCGCCGTAGCCGACGGTCACCCCCGCCTCGATGTGCTTGACCTGCGTGATGCGGCTGGACCAGGTGACGGCGGGCTGAAGGCTCGTGGCGTCGGGGATCATCCGCCCGCCCCGGATCAGCTCGACGCCGTAGCCGGCCCACGCGGCGCCGATGCGCACCATCGTCCGATGATGTCGCGGATCGCGCAGCGTCGCGCAGGTGTTGGCGGCGTGGATCAGGCAACCGGGCGGGATGAGCGGCCCATGCTCGCAGACGATTCGATCGAAACGCGCTTCCTGAACCGACGTCTGCCGCTCGTCCGTTTCCGCGGAGGCGAAGTGCGTGTAGAGGCCGGCCAGCCGAAGGCGCGGGTGCCGGGCGATGTGCTCGAGCACGGCCGGCGCCTCGTCCAGGCCGCATCCGCCGCGGCTCATCCCCGTGTCCAGCTCGACGTGGAGGGGGATGCAGACGGCGTATCGCTCGCTGAGGCGGACAAGGTCTTCCAGGTGATCGCCGCCGTGCACGGACAGGTGCAGGCGGCCGCAGACGAGGGCGCGGTAGAGGCCGTCGGCGCGGCCGATCGTGCGCAGGGGCATGAGCACGAGCAGATCGCCCCCCACGGCGGCCCCGACCAGCTCCGCCGCCTGCCGGGCGGTGTAGACGGCGAGCATGTCCGCGCCGGCCTGGAAGAGGCGACGGGCGATGCGGACAGCCCCGAGGCCGTACGCGTCGGCCTTCACCACGGGGCAGATCCCGCACCGGGGCCCGACGATGCGCCGCAGCAGCCGCATGTTGTGGTCCACCGCGGACAGGTCAATCTCGAGGACGCTCGTATCGTACATCGGCGGGGATCACCCTCCTCCCGGCCGGGCCGGGGGTTGTCATCCGGTTGTATCGACCGGGCCGGCGTCCTACCATGACGATCGGCGCGAGCGAATCTCCACCGGCCTGTTCCCGCCGCCTCGTCGCGCCCGCTCATCGTCAGCGCATCCTTCCCCCGACACATGTTCGGAGATCATCGCCCTTGACTTCCGCCAGTCCATCCTCGTTGCCGGACGCCGCCATCGAAGAGATCTTCGACACGGGCAAGACCTTCGAGGACTTCTCGCTCAAGGAACCGCTGCTCCGCGCCGTCGAGCACCAGGGCTACCAGCACCCGACGCACGTGCAGGCCGAGCTCATCCCGATCGTGCTGGCCGGGAAGGACATCCTCGGCCAGTCCAAGACGGGCACGGGCAAGACGGCCGCGTTCGCCCTGCCCATCCTCGAGAAGGTGGAGGAAGAACCTCCCTTCGCCGCCCTCATCCTCACCCCCACGCGGGAGCTGGCCATCCAGGTCGCGCACGAGTTCCGGCACCTGGGCCAGTACCTGGACCTGAAGATCGCGGCCGTGTACGGCGGGCAGCGCATCCGCAACCAGCTTCCCAAGCTCCAGAAGGAGCCGCAGATCGTGGTGGGCACGCCCGGGCGGGTGATGGATTTCCACCGCCGCGGCGTGCTGCCCTACGACAACATCCGCTTCGCCGTCCTCGACGAGGTCGATCGGATGCTGGACATCGGTTTCCGGGACGACATCCGCCAGATCCTCGGGGCGATCCGCCACGAACACCAGACGATCTTCGTCTCGGCGACGATCTCCGCGGAAATCGAGCGGCTGGCGCGGCAGTATCTCAACGACCCGGAGAAGCTCGTGCTCACCGCGGGCAGCCTCACCGTCGCCCAGGTCGATCAGTATTCCTTCTCCGTCGAGCCGTGGGACAAGAATCGCCTGCTCGTGCATCTTCTCAAGCACGAGGCGCCGGCGCTGACGCTCGTCTTCTGCCGCACCAAGAGCACGGTCGATGCGCTGACGGAGTATCTGAAGCGCAAGGACATCGACGCGTGGGCGATTCACGGCGACATGTACCAGGGCAAGCGGAACCGGGTGATGTCCAAGTTCCGCAGCGGTGAGCTGAAGGTGCTGGTGGCCTCGGATCTCGCCGCCCGCGGGCTGGACGTGGAAGGCATCAGCCACGTGATCAACTACGACCTGCCGGAGGATCCGGAGGTCTACGTGCATCGCATCGGGCGGACGGCGCGCACGGGGCACAAGGGCGTGGCGTGGTCGTTCGTCGCTCCCGGACAGGGGGGGATGATGGACAACATCGAGAAGCTGACCAACGTCGAGATCAAGGCGGCGGAGTACGCCGATTTCCAGCCCGGGCCGGTGCCGAAGGAAATCCTCGCCCGGCGCGAGGAGGAGGAGGAGCGCGAGCAGTCGGTGCGGGTCGATCAGAGCCGCGTCCCCCTCGCCCCGCCCGATCCGGAGGAGGCGACCGATCCCATCAAGTTCCCCGGCGGCGTGGTCCCCAGCGCCCTGCCCGCCAAGCGCATGGGCGGACGGCTGCGCTCCCGCCGGCGCTGAGGCAACCGCGCTGTGCACGACGTCGCGGTCCATCCGGAAGTCGACGAAGCCCTGCGGGCCGGCCGACCGGTGGTGGCGCTGGAGACGGCCCTGCTCACGCACGGCCTGCCGCGCGCGCCGCTCGCCGGGTTTTCCGACCGCGACCCGGGCGGCGGGGCCGGCTGGGATCGCGCCGCGCCGGTCAACCTCGAGGCGGCACGCGCGATGGGCCGCGTCGTGCGGGCGGGCGGCGCCGTCCCCGCCCCGATCGGCGTCCTGAAGGGACGCCTCCACCTGGGCCTCGACGACGAAGCGCTCGCCCATCTCGCCGCGGACACCGCGGCGCGCAAGACCTCGATCGCCGGCCTCGCGCACGCGATCGCCTCCGGCCACTCGGCCGGGACGACGGTCTCGGCGACGCTGGCCGCCTGCATGCTCCCGAAGGCGGGGGCGATCCGCGTCTTCGCCACGGGCGGGATCGGCGGCGTGCACCGGGCCTGGACCCGGCGGCCCGACATCTCCGCCGACCTGCGGCAGCTCGCCCGGACACCCGTGTGCGTCGTCTGCGCGGGGGGCAAGTCGGTTCTCGATCTGCCCGCGACGGTCGAGGCGCTGGAAGGCCTGGGCGTGCCCGTGGTGGGCTACCGCACCGATCGGTTCCCCCGCTTCCACGCGGCGGGCGATGATCGTCTCCGCACGCCGCAGCGCCTGGACGACCCGGCCGCGGTGGCGCGGATGTGCCGGCAACAGTGGGACGAGCTGGGTCAGGAAACGGGCGTGCTGCTCGCCAACCCCATTGCGGAAGCGTTCGCGCTGGACGGTGAGGAACTGGAGGAGGCGGCGCGGCAGGCGGAACGGATTGCCGACCATCGCGGCGTGATCGGCGCTGATCGCACGCCCTTTCTGCTCGAGCAACTGACCCGCCTCACCGGCGGGCGCAGCCTGCTGGCGAACCTCGCGCTGCTGGTGAACAACGCGAAGGTGGCGGCGGTGGTGGCCTCGGCGCTGGCCCGTGGCTGATCCACGCACCTCGATGAAAGGAGCGGCCGGGACCGCGCCGCTTCGTCGTCCCCCCGCCGGCCGCCTTGACAGCCCCTCCTCGACCTGCTTTACTCCCCTGCGGAGGGCGAGCCGGATTCCGCCCGGTTGGCCCGCGGATTTCAGACGCATCCTGGTGTTGCACGAGCGCCGGCCTCGGCCGAGGGCGCCGATTCAGTGCCTGCGGCACGGATGCGGCGAGCGTTGATCGATTATGACTACGCTGACGGGGATCCTCGAGCTGCCCAAGGGCGCCGAGGGTCGCATCAGACAACTTGACGATCGCCTGATCGAGAACAAGGACGATCCCTTCGTCCCCCAGGATCTCGCCCAGCGCTATCCACTGCGCCCGGGCCAGCAGTTGACGGTCAACGTGATCGAGAAGAAATCCCGCCGCCGCCGCGGGCGCGGCGCGCGCCCCGCCCGCCCGCTCGTCAACGAAGTGCTCGAGATCGAAGGCCTGGCGCCCGACACGTACGCCGATCGCAAGCCGTTCGAAGAGCTGACCGCGGTCGATCCGGCGCCGCGGATCACGCTGGAGCATCCGGGCTGCCCGGCCGCGTGCCGGCTCATCGATCTGTTCTGCCCCATCGGCTACGGCACGCGGGGGCTGATCGTCTCCCCGCCCAAGGCGGGAAAAACCATCCTT
>JAXHTH010000221.1:0-4609 GCA_034211115.1 Planctomycetota bacterium
CGATCGAGGGCGGGGAAGACGCCGCGGAACTCCCGATTGTCACACCGGGGGGCGGCGCGGGAAGCCTCCGCGGACGACTCGACCTGTCCATCGTCAACGGACGTCGACGCGTCGTGCCGGATCTGACCATCACCATCGACGACGATGAGATCAACGAGGCGCTGTACGCGGCGATCCCGCCCGTGCCGGTCGGCGATGATGATGATGACGAGCCGGTTGAAGGATGGCCCGGCAGGTCGTTGTCCCGCGGCGCGCAGTGGCTCCACGACCTCGGCCTTCAGGGCACGCTCAAATACATCGCGCACATCGGTTCCGACGCCGACGACAGGCTTGATTACGACATCGACCTCCGTCTGCGGGATGGCCGGGCACAGCCGACCACGGCGATGACCCGGGCCCTCGGCGCCGGCCTGCTCGAGGCCGACCTCTGGCGGCTGGAGGACTGCCGCGCGTCGATGACCGTGACGGGCGATGCGATCGAGCTGGAGGAGTTCACCGCACGGCATCTCAACGGGCGCGTCGCCGTCGACGGCCGGATCGATCTCACGACCGACCCGATCGACCTCGCGCTGAACATGCGCCTTCAGCAGACCGCGCTGGGCGAATACCTCGTCAACCTCCTCCCGTCCGGGCAGATCGAAGAGGCCCGCTCGCTCTGGGAGCGCTACCGGCCGGAAGGGACGTTCGACGCCGAGCTGCTGTACCGGCAGCGTGGCGATGAAGCCGAGCCGATCGTCCTTCAAATCCGGCCCGAGGAGGTCGCGCTGCACGTGAATGATGAGGCGATCACCCTCACGCCGACCGGCGGCGAGCTGCGCATCGAGGGACGACAGGTCCACCTCGACAAGCTGGCGATGGCCGTGCGCCGCAACGAAGAAGATGAGGGTCTGATCGAGCTGAACGGCGCCTACGGCCTTCCCGCGCCGCAGCGGCCCGGGCAGGCGCTTCTCAAGGGGTCCTGGGACGGCGGGCGCCTGCAGTCGCCCCTGATCGGCGAGGCGCTGCGCCGCTTCGGAGTTCCCGATCTGGCCGAGCGGTACGCGGGCTACGAGCCCGCCGGTGACTTCGATGCCTCCTTCATCTTCGAGTCGGCCCGCGCGGACCGGCCGCGGAGATTCGAGCTGAGCGTGCTGCCCGCGACGGTGACCTTCAAGCTCCGCCAGACGCCGATGTTCTTCGAGCTGGAGGAAGGATCGGAGGTGCGCTTCACGCCCGGGCTCGTCGAGCTGCGCAACGTTCGCGGAGAGAGCGTCGGCGGACGTTTCGACCTCGGCGGACAGATCCGGACCACGCGGCCCATCGAAGCGGCGCTTCAGTTCGACTTCGACGGCCAGCTCACGAGCAACCAGGTCGGCGCGCTGCTGCCGGAGACGGTGAAGAAGATCTGGGAGGCGATCGACTTCCGCGAAGGTCGCGCGTCTCGACTCGAGGACGGCATGCTGAGACTCACCCAGCTCGCCGGTTCGGAGGAGGAATCGGAATGGGCGGTGGATTTTGAGGGCCGGCTCACCGTCAACGACGCGACCTTCGAGGCCGGGCTGAAGTTCGAGGATGTCACCGGCCCGCTTCAGCTTCGCGCCGGGCGCCGCCCGCCCCGGCCGCCCTACCTTCAGATCGACACGCAACTGGACCAGGTCCGCACGCTGGGGCAGCATCTCACCGATGCGCGGGCGGCGATCACGCTCGCCGACGACGGCCGCGCGGTCGTGCTCGAAGAAGCCCGGGCCGACGCCCAGGGCGGCGTGGCCACCGCACACGCGACGATCGGCATCGGCGAGCGGCGCGATTATGCCGTCTCCGCCCGCCTCGTGGGCGTCCCGCTGGGCGACTTCGTCGTCCGCCCGCCTTCCGAGGATGAACCGCCTCCGGATGAGGAAGAAGCGCCGGATCGCCCGCCCGGGCTCGTCTATGCCGGCCTCGACCTGAGCGGGCAGCGCGATGACCTCGACTCACGCATCGGGCGCGGCACGGTCCGCGTGCTGGACGGCAAGCTCGCCTCCATCCCCCTCAGCCTTCAGCTCCTGCACCTGCTTCAGTTCACCAGCCCCTCGGGAGGGCCGGATTATGCCAGCGCCGAGTTCTTCATCACCGGCGATCGCGTCACGTTCGAGCGCCTCCTCTTCGAGAGCACGCGCGGCAACTCGGCGTGGCTGCAACTGATCGGCGTGGGCCAGATGGATCTCGACACGTTCAAGCTCGATGCCCGCTTCCACAGCCGCAGCGCCGTGCTCGTCCTCCGCGACCTCGTGGGCGAGATCGGCGACCAGCTCGTGGCCATCGAGGTCACCGGCCCGCTGTGGGATCCCGAGGCGAGCGTCATTACGCTGCCGAATATTAACAAGCCGCGCTCGGCCATCGTTGGCGCTTCTCCGCTCCTGCGCGAAGGGGAGAAGTGAGAAGAGAGGAACTGAGGGAGAGACGAAGAGACAGAGTCACTGAGAGACGGAGTGTCCGCGCGAGCCCGGCTGTCCCCAGCCCGGGCGCCTCCCGATCCGAACCACGCTCAGCCGCAGGCAGCGGCGCCCAGGCCGGGGCGCAGCGCAGCGAAGCCCCGGGTTGCCCGCGCCCCTCACACGCTCTGCGCCATGCGCTCCGCCTCACCTCTCGCGTCGCCGGCACGCGCGGAGAAGCGCTGCGCTGAGGATGCACAAGGCAGACGGCGCGGGAATGGGCGGGCCAAAGTGGAGGTCGTCCAGGTTCACCTGCTCATCGAAGTCCCAGATCAAGGCCCGATCGAAGGGCTCGGTCGAGACAAGGCCGCCGAACCAGCCGATACCGCTACCGCCAAAGTAGTTGCTACGGTAGAAGAAGTCTCCCTCGTAATACAGGTCGATCGTGAGCGTCCCCGGGAAGTCGGCGGCGATCGAGTACATCGGCGCATCAAAGACGAGATCAATGACTTGGTTGCCATCGAGGCCAGCGCCATCGTTGATGAACCCATTCCCGAGGACCACGAAGTCCCACCCATCGACGAAATGCACCCCCAGGTAGGCATACTGCTCGGTAATGAGCGTGTCATCGGGAAAACCTGTGAAATCGGCCGTGCTCCAGGAGCCGGCCGCGGCCTCCCACTCGTCTTTCTCATCGTACTCCACGATCTCGGCGCGGGTGATGGCCGCGCAGATCCCGGTCGCCAGCAGGGCCATTGCCAGGCTGAGATTCATACGGTTTTGTCTGCTCATCTTCTTGTGACCCCTGAAGACAGGATTTGCCGTGGGAGGGAGTGGCCCCGTGGCGCCTCCCGCACGGATATCCTGCCGCATGGATGCCTCTGTGGCAAGCGAAAACTCCCAATCCGCGGCCGCGCCACCCTGGCGCGGCCCGTCGATGCCGCACGATGCGGAGCGTCGTGCCACCGTCGTCGCGCCACCGCCGCGCAGCGCGTCCAGGCCGGGGCGCAGCGCAGCGCAGCGAAGCCCCGGGTCGCCTGCGCTGATCGGGAGCGATTGAATTCGGCACCGTCACCCTGTTCCCGGGCGTTCGGAGGGGCAACCGTCACGCCTTGCCGCGGGGGTGTGCTACGCCGCGAGCGGCGGGGGAAGGCGTTGACGATCGGCCCCCCCTTCAGGCCGCGTCGGCTGCAGCAGGACCGCCCCCGCGCAGGTGGGCGGAACGGGGCGCAACGCACGGGAAACACGCCGCCGACCCGCCGTGCGCGCGCAGAGGTTGCCGCCGGCCCTTATAGGGGAGCGCCTTCTTTTTCCATCAGGACGGGCGGGCCACGATGAGATCGAGTCTCTGCGAGCAAACACGCAATATCGCCCCTGACGGGGTGGGCGAGCCGCTGACCGACCTCCGGGGGGTGCTCACCGGGATGCCGGAGGTCGTCGACTAGCCCGGCGTGGGCGTCCGCGGGTCGAGCGATCGGCCACGAGGCTCGAGAGCCGCTGGAACGGGTCGGATGGTCCAGGGCCCAGAACGACTCACCGCCGACCGAACGCCTCGACGGAGACCGCTCGTCCGCAGTGTACGCAGCCCTCCTCGACCAGTAGCTCGCGGACCGCCCCGTCGACCACCGTCCGCTCGCCGCAGTGCGGACACTCGAACGCGTACAACGTCGGCACGGTCGGACACCTCGGGCTGGAACGCCCGTTCTATCGTGTGGTGGCGGACCGTCGGCATCTACCAACACCCACCATACGACGGGTGTTCATGTGTGATATCGGGAGGGTCAGTTCGAGAGGATGGCGTCGAGGAGCTTCGACTGGGCGGCAGAGAGGTGTTCGACGAACGTGGCGGTGGTGACGCCGAGTTCGGCCGCCACCTCGCCGGCGTTCGCCTCCTTCGGGTACGCGAAGTAACCCATCCGGTGAGCGGTCTCGAGCACCTCTCGCTGGCGGTCGGTGAACGCCGCCTCGTCGACGAAGAGCAGGTCCGTGTCGCCGTCGGACGGCGGGCTCTGCGTGAGCCGCTTCACTCCCACGGAGCCGAACGTCGTCCGGAGGTCCTCGACGATGTCGCGGACCGTCTCGACGTCCGTGGCGATGAACGCGAGCCGGGTCGCCCCGTCCTCGACCTCCATGGATCGAACGGGACAGTCGTGGCGCTCTATCACTTCGCACGGACAGGACTGTCCGTGTGGCCGCGGGAGCCTGTAGACCGCGTTCCC
>JAXHTH010000222.1:0-15537 GCA_034211115.1 Planctomycetota bacterium
GATCGGCGTCCTGCTCAGCTCGACACTGCCGGCGAAGCGCTACCGGCTGGGGACGCTGGAGACGTTCGACGATCTGGCGGAGGCGCTGACGAGCCCGCCGTCCCGGACGGCCGCTCCGCCGCCGCTCGAGGCCGACGGGGCGATCCGTTGGGATCGCGACTGCCATCCATCGTATGCGGGCCTAAGATGAGACGATCATCTGGACAGGCGCGCCGTCTATGCCTCTTTCACCGATTCCCGAGATACTCGACGAGCTTCGCGCGGGCCGCATCATCGTGCTCGTGGACGATGAGAACCGCGAGAACGAGGGGGATTTCGTCTGCGCCGCGGAGAAGGTGACCGTCGAGATCATCAACTTCATGACCCGCGTGGGCGGGGGGTATCTCTGCGTCCCGCTCACGGGGGAAGCGTGCGATCGGCTCGAACTCGCCCCCCAGGCGGCGGTCAACACCTCGCTGCGCGGCACGCCCCTGACGGTGAGCGTGGACGGGCATCCCCGCCACGGCGTGGGAACGGGCATCTCCGCCCACGACCGTGTGAAGACCATCCGGTTGCTCATCGATCCGGAAAGCTCATCCGCTGATTTCGTGCGCCCGGGTCACATCAATCCCCTGCGCGCCCGCGCCGGCGGGGTGCTCGTGCGCACCGGGCAGACGGAAGGCTCAGTCGATCTCGCCCGCCTTGCCGGGCTTTCGCCCGCCGCGGTGCTCATCGAGGTCGTGCACGAAAGCGGGGAGATGGCCCGCATGCCCGAGCTCGAGAAGATCTGCGCCGAGCACGATCTGAAGATGTGTTCGGTCGAGCAGGTCATCGAGTACCGACTCGCCCGCGAGAGCCTGATCGGGCGCATCGAACCGTTCGAGGGAACGACGATCCGCACGCCGGAGGGCGAGTTCAACCTCATCGCCTACCAGAGCACGATCGATCCGCTGCCGCACCTCGCCCTGACGGCCGGCGGCATCGGTGATCTCGATGCGCACGGCAACGTCGTGCCGATCGACGAGCCGGTGCTCGTGCGCATGCATCGTCGCGACCTGCTCGGCGACATCTTCAACGAGCAGACGAACCCGACGGGGGAGAACCTGCGCGCCTCGCTGCGCATGATCCGGGAGGCGGGGCGCGGGGTGCTCGTGTATCTGAGGCCGGAGGGCTACGGCGAGACGCTGGGCTGCCGACTCCTGCGCATCAACCGGCCCGGGGCCGACGACGTCAACGCGCCGGATCTCACCCGCACGGACGGCGTGGCGGCGCGGGCGCAACCGATGGACAACCGCGATTTCGGTCTCGGTGGCCAGATCCTGGGCGATCTGGGCCTCACCCGGTTGCGGATCCTCACCAACCACCCCAAGACCTATCGC
Organism: Planctomycetota bacterium; assembly: GCA_034211115.1. Lineage (GTDB taxonomy): Bacteria > Planctomycetota > Phycisphaerae > Phycisphaerales > SM1A02 > JAXHTH01. The sequence continues at coordinate 1,359 of JAXHTH010000222.1, forward strand.
GGCCTGGCCGCCTTCGGCCTGGAGATCGTCGAGCAGGTGCCCATCGAGGAAGGCGTGGAGGCCTGAAGACTTGAAGACCTGGAGGCTTGAAGGCTTACGGGGGTGAGTCTTCGTGGCTGCGGGTGAATACCCGCAGGTGCGCCCGATGAACTTGCCGCCCCCGCTCTGCGCTATGGCAGCGTGCGATCAGCGCAGCGCGATCGCGCTGTGCTCTTCGAAGGACTGGCCCGTTCGGCCGTCCTCGTAGATGACGTGCACGGTGCATTCGGCGAACCCCGCGGCACCCGGCGGCAGCGCCAGCGGCGCTTCGATCGTGTAATGCGTGCCCATGACGGACGAGCGATGGGCGTCCCGGACTTCGCCCGGCGAAAGCTCGACCTGGGCGATTGTCATTGATTCATCGTCCGCCGGCAGCAGGGCCGCATGCAGGGAGAGCCGGCCGACGAGCTGCACGAAGCGCTCTCGTCCGTCGACGGGTCTCACATAAACGATCAGCGTATCGGGCGCGCCGTCCCGGTCATCGTCGCGAACGTGGCTGAGCCGATCGATGGTGATGGCCGCCACGTGCGGCGTGTTGGCGGCGATCTCGGTTGTTGCCGGATCAGGCGGACTGGTCCGCGCGGCGAGCTCCGCGTCCAGCTCGACGATCCGCTTCTCCAGCGCTGCCGCCTCCGTCTCCAGCTCCAAAACCCGCGCGCGAAGCACGTCGTTCTCGTTGGCGAAGCGACGCGGCCCGCACCCGCTCGTGACGAGGGCGGCGGCGATCCCGGCGGCCAGAAACAGGCGGCAGAGCACCGGCACGAAGACAGTGTAGACGATTCGCCGTTCCGGGGGCCGGGCGGCGATCCCGGCGGCCAGAAACAGGCGGCAGAGCACGGCCACGAAGACAGTGCCGACGATTCCGACTTCCGGGGGCCGGGCGGCGGGCTTCCGCCGCGGCCGGGCCTATTCTTCGTCCTTCTGCTCGTCCGTGGAGACGGGCAGCGTCTCCAGGACCTTGTCGACGAGGCCGTACTCGATCATCTCCTCGGCCCCCAGCCACTTGTTGCGTTCGCAGTCCTCGGTGATGCGTTCCAGGGCCTGGCCGGTGTTCTGGGCGTAGATCTCGTAGACAATGTCGCGGAGTCGGAGCATCTCGCGGGCCTCGATCTCCAGATCGCTGGCCTGGCCCTCCATGATGCCGCTGAGCTGGGGCTGGTGCATCAGGTTGCGGGCGTACGTGAGGCAGTATCGTTTTCCCTTGGCGCCGGAGGAGGCGATGATCGAGCCCATCGAGGCGGCCTGGCCGATGATGAACGTCGCCACGTCGCAGGGGACGAAGCGCATGGTGTCGATGATCCCCAAACCGGCGGTGACCGACCCGCCCGGGCAGTTGACGTAGAGGCTGATATCGGCCTTGGGATCCTCGTTGGCGAGAAAGAGCATCTGGGCCACGATCAGATTGGCGTCATGATCGTGCAGATCGCCGCCCAGGAAGATGATCCGGTCGCTCAGCAGCCGGGAGTAGATGTCGTAGGACCGTTCGCCGCGGCCGGTTTTCTCGATGACGATGGGAACGAGCGTGGACATGGGCTTGGCTCAGAAGGGGGCAGGGGACGGACAGCACGCGATCGAACGCGGGGGCGGCGGGCGGGCACCGCGCCTCAGCTCTTGTCGGTTTCCGGCGCCTTGCTCTCGGCGGGGGTGAAGACCTCATCGACGAGGCCGTACTCCTTGGCCTCGTCGGCGGAGAAGAAGCGATCCCGCTCGCCGTCCTTGGTCACCTGCTCGACGGGCTTGCCGGTGTGGTGGGCGATGATCTCGTTCAGCGTCTTCTTGGCCTTGATGATCTGCTCGGCCTGGATCTGGACATCGCTGGTCTGGCCGGTCACCCCGCCGTAGGGCTGGTGGATCATGACCTTGGCGTGGGGGAGGATGTGCCGGCGTCCGGGCGAGCCGGCGCAGAGCAGGACCGCCCCCCCGCTGTAGGCCCGCCCGATGCAGTAGGTGGCCACCTTGGAGGACACGAACTGCATCGTGTCGTAGAGGGCGAGGGTGTCATCCACCGCCCCGCCCGGGCTGTTGATGTACAGGTTGATCTCCTGACCCCGCTTCTGATCCTCCAGGTAGAGCATCTGCATCATCACCCGGGCGGCGGAGACGTGATTGATCTCGCCCACGAGGAAGACCACCCTGTTCTCGAGCAGGATCTCATCGATGGTCATCTCGCGGGTGCGCTGGTACTGGATGGCCGCGATCGGCTCGGGCACCGTCACGCCGCGGGGGATCGAGCCCAGCAGGGTGGCCGGATCGAGCGGCGGCTGGCCCGGGACGGAGGGGTGGGAGCAATGCATGCCGGGATAGGTCATCAGGCCGGGTCCTTTGATGGGAATGCCGCATCATACGCCCGCCGACGGGGTCGGCAAGGCGGTAGCGTGCGGCGTTTATCGGCCGAATTCGAGGCCGTCAAAAGCCCTCTTCCCGTTCTTGTCCCGTCACCGGCCTCGGGAGGCGGGTGTCGCTGGCGTCGAGATCGCCGCGATCGCTGGGCAGGGTGAGGGTGATGGTGGTTCCCTCCCCGGGCCGGGATTCCAGCTCGACGGCGCCGCCGTGCTCCTCGACGATCTTCTTCGTCACGGTGAGCCCCAGCCCCGTGCCGCGATGGCCCTTGGTGGAGGTGAAGGCCTCGAAGACGACCTCCTGCTCGGCGGGCTCGATGCCCGGCCCGTTGTCGGAGACGACGATCTTCGCCGCGTGCCGCGTCTCGTCGTACTGCGTCTTGATCGTGATCACCCCCTTCCGGGGCGGGACCGCCTCCAGCGCGTTCATCAGCACGTTCATCAGGGCCTGGTGAATCCCACCCGGGTCGAGCGGGATGGGCGGCATGTCATCGCTCAGGTCCAGCAGCAGCCCCACCTGCCTGCGGTCGCAGTGACGGTTGATCAGCTCCGCCGCCTCGTTGATGAGCGGATGCAACTCCGTCAACTCCACGTCGAGGTTGCTCTGCCGCGAGTACGCGAGCATGTTCAGCGTGAGGGTATAGATGCGATCAAGGTTGCGGCCGAGGATGGGCCAGCCTTCCCGGGCAAGCTTCAGATCGCGCTTGCGCAGGGCAAGCTCGACGGCGTCGGCCCCGCCGCGCAGACCCTGGAGGATGTTCTTGATCGAATGGCTGAGCGACGCGACCGTCTGCCCCATCGCGGCTAAACGCTCGGTCTGCATCTTCGACCGTACGAGTTCCGTGCTCTGGAGGGCGAGGCCCGTGTGCTGACCGATCGCGTTCAGCAACTGGAGCTGTTCCTTCGTGAAGGTGAAGTTGGCCATCTGGGAATCGATGTTGATCACGCCGAACGTCCGCCGCCCCGTGGCGATGGGCACGCAGATCGCCGAGCGGATGCCGTAGTCCTGCACCGAATCGCCGGAGCGGAAGCGGGTGTCGCTCATCGCATTCGTCGAGAGAATGCCCTCGCCCCTCTCGAGGGTGTGCTGGATGATGGTGCGGCTGACGGGGATGCGCCCCTCGTCGACCGTCCGCGGCCGGACGCGGTAGCGGACCACGGCCGGATCGAGCGGGCCGGTGGGATCGTTGCCCAGGAGGATGAAGCCGCGGTCGGGCTGGAACTCGTTGAACACGAGATCCATCGCCTTCTCCAGCAGCTCGTCCCGGTGGATGGTCGAGCTGGTCAGGGCCGTCAGGTCGTAGATCACCCGCAGGTGGTCGCGGGCCGCCCGCAGGGGATCGGGTGCGGCGAGGATCATCGACTCGGCGTTGGGATCGGTGGTGCCCTCGACGGTGACATCGAGGGCGTCGGGGTCCATGAGCCGGATCGCCGTCGCCCGACGACCCTCCTCCGGGGTCATCGTGAAGATGAGGAGGGTCGAGCCGCAGCGGATCTGATCGCCGGGCGTGAGCCTGACCCGGTCGGTGATCTGCTGGCCGTTGACGAAGGTGCCGTTGGTCGAGTCCAGGTCGCGCAGGTACCACCGCCCGTCGTCGGGGGTCAGCTCCGCGTGGCGGCGGCTGACGGTGGTGTCCGTGATGGGCAGGGACTCGGTGGAGCGTCCGATAAGCTGCGGCTCGTGGGCCGGCAGCTCGAACTTCTTGCCCCGATCCGGGCCCTGGAGCACCTGGAGGATCAGCACCGGCGGATCTCCTGCCTTCCCCGCCAATCCTACACCGAATATCGCGCCGAGCACGGGCGCCGTCGACCGGGCGTCAGGCGGAACGGCCGGTCGTCCTCGGCCTGGCGCTGCGAAGGCGAATGGGGCGGACAGCGGTCGGCGGGCCGCAACCGCCGCCGCGCCCGCCGCATTCACGGTGCCCCCAGCCCGTCCGTCTCCGGCTCTCGCACGGTCGGGGCACGTCGATCGCTGTCCGGCTTCCCTGACTTGCCTCGAAGCCGATGTTCGGCGATCATCGACGTATAAAGGTCGATAAGAGGATCTTATCGGACTTCGCGTGGTATAGGATCAGGACGCCCGAAGGAAGACTGGCAAGAAGGAGAAACGTGATGTCGGCTCACGCGCTGCGTCAGGCGCTGGGAGTCCTCCCGGCGACCGTCGTTATCGTGTGCGCCATTCCGGCCGTTGCCTGGGCGGATGGCGCCATCACCGGTTGGGGGAGCAACTCGCACGGGCAGATCGATGCCCCGTCGGGGGAGGACTTCCGGTTTATCGTCGCCGCGGGCTATCACAGCCTGGCCCTCAGGGCCGACGGCTCGCTCGCCGGCTGGGGGTACAACGGCGAGGGGCAGATCGATGTGCCCGGCGGAAACGACTACAGCCGCATCGCCGCCGGCGGGTTTCACAGCCTCGCTTTGAAAGATGACGGCACCCTCGTGGGCTGGGGATGGAACAACGAAGGCCAGATCGATGTCCCGTCGGGCAACGACTACACCGCCGTCGCCGCCGGCGATCTGCACAGCCTCGCCCTGAAGTCCGACGGTTCGATCGTGGTCTGGGGCTCGGACGGGTTCAATCAGGTCAGCGATGCGCCGGACGGGACCGGTTTCATCGCCATCGCCGGCGGCGGGCTCTACAGCCTCGCCCTGCACGGTGACGGGTCGCTCGTCGCGTGGGGTTCCGACAGTGACGGGCAGGTCAGCGACGTCCCGGCCGGCAACGACTTCATCGCCATCTCCGCCGGCGATTATCACTGCCTGGCCCTGAAGTCCGACCACTCGATCGTCGGCTGGGGATGGAACGCCTACGGCCAGACGAACGTGCCGGAGGGGAACGAGTACGCCGCCGTGGCCGCGGGCTACAGCTTCAGTGTCGCCCTCAAGTTCGACGGCACGCTGGAGGCGTGGGGCTCGCACTGGGCGGGTCAGACCGACGTGCCGACCGGTGACAACTTCGCCGGCATCGACGCCGGGTATGCCCACGGCTTGGCCCTCACGGACGTGGGCGGCGGGATTCCCGGCGACATCGACGGCGACGGGGATGTCGACACCGCCGACCTCCTCCTTCTCCTCGGCGACTGGGGCTGCACCGGCGGCGGGTGCGTCGGCGACATCAACGGCGACGGGGTCACCGACACCGTCGATCTGCTCCTGCTCCTGGGAAACTGGGGATAGAAGGAGAAAGGAGAACAGTGGAGGCGCCGCATCGCGAATGCTAAGAATGCGCTAATCGTTGCTCCGCCGGGGGAGTGGGCGGTAGATTGGGTCTCGGTGGCTTGCCCGAGTCACGACCTTGATCCGCATCCGAAGGAGGAGAAACGTCATGAGCGCGTTCCGTTGTGGTCGTGTCACCCGCCCGGCGGCGTTCTTTGCTCTCTGTCTCGGTCCTCAGACGCTCGCCGCGGCCGATGTCGAACTGCTCATCACCGACCGCGACAATGATGCCGTCTACCGCTTCGACGGCGAGACCGGCGACTTCATCGACGTGTTCATCCCCGGCGGATCGGGCGGGCTCGACCGGCCCGTCGCGATCACCATCGGCCCGGATGACAATCTCTACATCTCCAACTTCGGCCCCGGCGAGATCCTCGAGTTCGACGGCGAGACGGGCGCGTTCCTCGGCGCGTTCTACGACGATACGTCCGAGCTTGAGGAGCCCGTCGACGTGGTCTTCGATGGCGAGTACGCCTACCTGCTGGGAAACGACACGGAGAACGTGGTCGTCGTCGACGCCGAAACCGGCAACTTCATCCGCGAGGTCGGCGTCAACATCATCCGTTACCCGCATGACATGGAACTGGGGGCCGACGGCTATCTCTACATCGCCACCGAGAACAACAACCAGGGGCTGATCCAGGTCTGGGACATGAGGACGGACACGATGGTCGAGCACTTCGCCCCGCCCGGGCCGCTCGGGCTGGCCACGGGCATCACATTCATGCCCGGGGGCGACGTGCTCGTCAGCGACTGGTGGGACAGCGAAGTGGCGCGCTACGACGGCGGGACGCATGACTTCATCGACTTCTTCATTCCCGCCGAGTCGGGCGGGATCTCCGGGCCCGGCCGGCTCGTCTACGGCCCCGGCGGCGACCTCTACGTTGGCAACGGCAACGGCGTGCATCGCTTCGACGGCGAGACCGGCGCGTTCATCGAGGTCCTCGTCGCGACCGGCGAGGGTGGACTGGACAATCCCCGCGGGTTCGTCTTCCGCACCACCGGCACGCCCGGCGATCTGGATGGCGACGGGGACGTGGACACCGCCGACCTCCTCCTGCTCCTGGCCGACTGGGGCTGCGCCGGCGACGACTGCCTCGGCGACGTGGACGGCGACGTGGACGTCGACACCGCCGACCTGCTCCTGCTCCTGGCCAACTGGGGGTGACGCGGGAACAGCACGCCGGGCCGAAGCGCAGCGCAGGCCCGGGTCGCGCGGATGCTGCGCGGGCTGTCCGTCGGCGCGCGACCCGGGGCTTCGCTGCGCTGTGCACCGGCGTGGGTGCGCTGCGCCCCGGCGCGGTTGTGGTGCGTCACACCGCTACCGGCGCGGGAATGTGCGGGTGCGGGTCGTAATCCACCAGCTCGAAATCGTCGTACGCGAAGTCGAAGATCGATTTCACCTGTGGGTTCAGCCGCATTGTCGGCAGCGGGCGGGGCTCGCGGGCAAGCTGCGTCCGCGCCTGCTCGAGATGATTGTTGTACAGGTGCGCATCGCCGAAGGTGTGAATGAACTCGCCGACCTGAAGGTCCGTCACCTGCGCGACCATCATCGTGAGCAGGCTGTAGGAGGCGATGTTGAACGGCACGCCGAGGAACACGTCGGCGGAGCGTTGGTACATCTGGCAGCTCAGCTTGCCGCCCGCGACGTAGAACTGGAAGATCACGTGGCAGGGCAGCAGCCGCATGCGCGGCAGCTCGGCGACGTTCCACGCGCTGACGAGCAGGCGGCGTGAGGTGGGGTTCGTCCTGATCTCCTCGATTACATCGCTGATCTGATCAATTCCGCCGCCCCCGGAAGTAGATGACCCAGCGTTGCTTGCCTGGCCTGTTCCGGGGGCGGCCGGCCAGGCGCGCCATTGCCGGCCGTAGATGGGGCCGAGGTCGCCCTGCTCATCGGCCCACTCGTCCCAGATCGTCACGCCGTGCTCGTGGAGGTAGGCGATGTTCGTCTCGCCCCTCAGGAACCAGAGCAGTTCGTGAATGATGGAGCGCAGGTGGAGCTTCTTGGTCGTCAGGCAGGGAAAGCCCGCGGCGAGGTCGAAACGCATCTGGTGGCCGAACACGCTCTTCGTGCCCGTCCCCGTGCGATCGTCCTTGTCAACGCCGCGCTCGAGAATGTGTCGGAGCAGATCGAGGTATTGCTTCATGAGTCTTCGTGCGGCGGTCGGAATGTTAAAACACGGAGGGCCACGGAGGGCCACGGAAAGTGAAGAGAGAATGAGGATGGTTTCATCGTCTGTTGCTGAGACCTTGCACGCGAATCGAATTCGTCAGGATCCGCTTTGCCACTTGCTCGTCTTTTGTTCATGGCGTTTCCGGACACTTCAACACTGAATCACCCTGGTTCTTCCTCCGTGGCTCTGCGTGGCCCTCTGTGTTTCAATCCGCATCGCTCATCACGTCACACTGATCCGCTCAGGCCGGCGAGGTCATCGCGGATCTCGCGGAGGACGGCGAGGTGGTCGGGCGTCCAGGCGCGGCCCGTGCGGGCCTGGTCTTCATCCTCTTCGTCGCCCAGGCCCGCCGAGCGGCTCTGCCGCACGCGGGGGAGGATCATCTCGCGCAGGCGTCGGGCGTCGGTGACGCCCTCGATGATCCCGCGATTGGCCACCGCGGCGCCCTGCCCGGAGGACTCGCCTCCTCCGCCACCGCCGGCGGTCTCGACGATGAGGTTCGAGATGCCGAACGCCCGCTGCACCGGCCCCTGCTGCACCTTCATGTTCTGAACGTTCTCGAAGGTGATCGTCGTCTCGTGGATGGTCCAGATCCCCCGGCGGATGCGCAGGCTCCGATCCGTCATCACGTACCACGTCGTGTCGTAGCGCAGATGCACGCCGATGTACGCAAGAAGATCCGGGATGAAGATGATCGCCAGCGCGACGGGCAGCAGCAGCAGGGCGACCCACCAGAGCTCTGCCGCGAGCAGCGCGACCGCGGCGATGATGTAGCCGATGAGCAGCGCGAGGTCGATGATCAGGCACACGATCCAGAACCAGAGTTTCAGATAGCGCAGGAACCCTGGGGCCGGCCTGAACGACTCCAGATGATCGCCGGCGCGCACGGGCAGCGTGGGCGGGTCGCCGGGCACGCGAAACCAGTCCACGAGCACGCGCCACAGCCCGCGGTAGATCCACCGCGCGGTGCGATCGGTCCGGCCGGCGGGTTCGGAAACGGGGGACGGTCCGGTCATGAGGCGCCCTCCTCTCCCGCGCGCTGCGAAGCGAGGCGGCGCAGCGCATCGCGGATCTCCCTGAGCAGAACCAGCGCCTCGTCGTCGGGGGGCGGCCCGTCCGCGCCGGTTTCGACGGATTCGCGCTCGTCCTTCGCCCCCCGCATCTGCGAATAGAGATAATCGCGCAGCGCTTCGGGACGGCGGATGCCCTCGACAGTCATCTCCGCCCCCGCAGAACCGGAGGCGGTCTGCACCGCGACCGAGGCGAGCCCCAGCCAGCGATGAATGAAGTTGCGCGAGACATGGATGTCCTGGATGCGGCGGTAGGTGAGGTAGATCTCCCGTCGGAAGAGCAGCCCCCACGACATCGACACGCCCTTGTCGTCGAAGGAGTACTTCAGCGTCTGATACTTGAAGTACAGGGGCAGAAAGACGAAGGGAAAGCCCACGAGGGTGAGCACGGAAACGATGATGTAATACGTGAGCAGGGCCGGGTCCGGCCGGGTGATGCTCGACGGGTCGAACCGCCGCGTCTCGTGATTCTCATTCATGGCGTGCGCCTCATGCGATGCTCCGCAGGAACGTGAGGATCAGAACCCAAAGCCCCGGCACGATGATGATGGAGAGGACGGCGATCCACGCATGCACGGTGCCCTTCGCGTCCGGCTCCCTGTGCACGCGGATGAGGCCGAGGATGCCGAGGACGAAGGCGACGATGACGAGCGGGGCCAGGGCGAGGGAGAGGACCGCGGTGTAGTAGCCGATGAGGGCGGGCGGATTGCCCGTGGGAATCAGCGCCGAACCCCCGACGGGGCGGGGCGGAACGGACAACTCCCCGGCCACCGTCGGCGGCGCCTGGAGAATGTGCTTCAGCTCCGGCTCCCACATCACCGGCCGGGCCGGCGACCCGTCCTGCGGCACGAGCAGCGCATCGCGCGGGATGCGGCCCTCGCGCGCCCACTGGAGGATCAGCTCCATCGCGGCCGGGCCGTACTCGGCGCCGTCCTTCAGCCGGATCTTGAACTGCCCGGTCGTCTCGCTCACCGCCCTTGCACTCCGTCGCCGGACCGGCTCCCTGTCATCGCAGGCGCGGATGCGCCTGTCGCCACATCCTACGTTTCCGGCGGGGCGGCGCCGATCGCCGGCCGGCGGGGATCGGTCTCCGGCACCGCCGCCAGCAGCCGCCGGGTGTAGCCGTGCTCGGGATCGCGGATCAGCGCATCGCGCCCCTTCACCTCGACGATCCGGCCGTCGTACATCACCGCGATGCGATCGCAGACGTGATGAATGACGGACATGTCGTGGCTGATGAAGAGATATGCCATGCCGAACTCCTCCTGGAGATCCTGGAGGAGGTTGAGAATCTGCGCCTGGATCGAGACGTCGAGCGCCGAGGTCGGCTCGTCGCAGATGATCAGGCTGGGCCGGAGGCTCAGCGCCCGGGCGATCGCGATCCGCTGCCGCTGGCCGCCGGAGAACTCATGCGGGTAGCGATCGGCGGCGATGCGCGGCAGGCCGCAGCGCTCCAGCAGCACGAGCACGCGTCGGCGGAGCTCGGGCCCGCGGGCCAGGCCGTGCACCAGCAGCGGCTCGCCCACGATGCGATCCACCCGCAGGCGGGGGTTCAGCGATCCCGCCGGATCCTGGAAGATGATCTGCATCTGCCGGCGCAGGCGGCGCAGCTCGCGCATCGAGCAGTCAAAGACGGATCGGCCCCGGTAGAGCACCGATCCGCCGCTGGCGGGGACGAGGCGGAGGATGGTCCGGCCCACCGTCGTCTTGCCGCAACCGGACTCGCCCACCAGCCCCAGTGTCTCGCCGGCGCGAATGTCGAAGCTCACGCCGTCCACTGCTCGCACGTGATCGGTGATGCGCTGGACGATGCCGCTGCGGACGGGGAAGTAGGTGCGCAGGTCGCGCACGCTCAGCAGCGGCGGATCATCGGCGGGTGCGGTGTGCGGCGGCCCGGGCGTCATGCCGTCGATCCTACCGCGCCGGTGACCTTGCCGCCGGGCGACTACTCCTCCACGCGCAGGAACACCGCATCGTACTCGCCGTCCGGCTTGATCAGGGCCACCTGCACGGGTCGCAGCAGATTGTGCTCGCGGCGAAGCACATCGAGGAACTCGCTCACGCTGGTGACCGGCTCCTCCACCACGGAGACGATCGTCGAGCCGGGGAGCACCTGCGTCTCAAGCCTCGAGCCCGGGACGAGGCGCTCGATCATCACGCCGGGGCGATAGGGGGCGCCGTATCGCCTGGCCAGCTCGGGGGTGCTGGTGCTCATCTCGGCGATGCCCAGCTCGATGATCCGTTCCTCGCTCTGGTCCTCGGGCAGTTCCCCGCGGGCGCGGAGGGTGGGAAGGCGGGTGAGGGTGACGGTCACGTTCACGGTCCGACCGGCGGCGTCCGTTTCCTCGCGCCGCCAGATGGTCAGCTTCACGTCCTCGCCGGGCAACATCGAGGAGATCATCGAGCGAAGCTGTGCGGGGGTGGTGACGGGCTGGTCGTTGATGGCGGTGACGATGTCGCCGGCGAGCACGCCGGCCCGGGCGGCGGGCCCGTCCTCCTCGACGCTGCGGATCCCCACGCCCTCGCCCGGGAAGTCCAGTCGCCGGGCGATGATGCCGGTGAGATCCACGCTGACGCCCAGGTAGCCCTTCTCGACCACGCCCTTCTCGACGATCTGGCTCACCACGGGCTGAATCATCTCCAGAGGGATGGCCAGGCCGATGCCGGCGAACTGGCCCTCCTCGAGCATGCTCCCGCGCCCGGTCGCGATGGCGGTGTTCATCCCGATCACGCGGCCGCGGTAGTCGGTGAGCGGCCCGCCGGAGTTGCCCGGGTTGATCGCCGCGTCCACCTGGATGAAGTTCTCGTATCCGTCGCGACCGACCTGATCGCGGATCACCCCCACGGAGCGCCCCTTGCCGGAGACGATGCCCGAGGACATCGAGAACCGGAAGTCAAACGGGGATCCGAACGCGAAGACAAGGTCGCCCTGTTTGATCGGCTCGCTCAGGTCGCCCAGCACGGCCGGGTGCAGCCGTCCGGCGGGAATCTCCAGCACCGCGATGTCGGTGGAGTTGTCGTAGCCGATCATCCGCGCCTCGCGCAGCTCGCCGGAGGAGAGCTGCACTTCGATGCGGTCGGCGTCCCTGACGACGTGATAGTTGGTGACGACGTGGCCGGCGTCATCGTAGACCCAGCCCGAGCCCGTCGAGAGGGAGAGGGCGGTAATCCCGCGCCGATCCTCGATCCTCGGTTGGGCGCTGATGTGCACGACCGACGGCTCGACGAGCTCGGCGATGTCCCGATACGCCCGGCTGATCTGCTCCAGAACGTTGCCCGTCTCCAGTCGCCGGCTCGCCTGGATCATCTGCGCTTCGGTCTGCTTGTAGGTGAGCTGTTTGACCGCGCTGGGGCCCAGGAAGAGCACCAGAAGCGCGGTGGCGAGGACGATCAGGCTCGGGCCGTAGCCGCTCAGCTTTCGCATCGAACATCTCCTCTCGGGACGGGCATGGGCGAGGGTTGTCTCGCCCCGCGCGGCCGGATCGTCCCGATCATCGGGCTCCGGCGCGGCCGCGGCGGGCGGGGGCGCTCGCATCCGGTCTGCCTTGCGCGTTCCGCCCGATATGTCCCTCTCTTATTCGAGTTTGGCCGCTTCGCCTTCCGACATCCTATAGGGATGCTCGCCCAGATCGGATTCACGAACTTTCTCAATCCAGCGCCGGGCGGCCTGAATCAGCCCCTCGCCCAGGTGTGCGATGGGCCGGGCGAAGGACGGCTGCCAGCTCGTCAGCCCCAGCAGATCCTGGAGCACCACCACCTGTCCGTGGCAGGATGAGCCGGCCCCGCAGCCGATCACGGGAATCGTCGTCTTCTCCACGATCCGCCGGGAGACTTCATCGGGGACGGCCTCGAGGAGCAGCATCGCCGCCCCGGCCTTCTCCATGCCCACCGCGGTGGCGAGAAGCTCCTGTGCCTCCCCGGCCGTGCGCCCCGCCGAGGCGTACCCGCCGCTTCGTTTCACCTGCTGCGGCTTGCAGCCGAGGTGGGCGACGACCGGGATCCCCGCCCGGGCCATCCGCTCCACGAGCGCGATAAACGACCGATCGACCTCCAGCTTCACCGAGTCGGCCAGTCCCTCGGTCATGAAGCGGCCGGCGTTGCGCACGCCCTCCGCCTCGTCGGCCTGGTAGCTCATGAAGGGCATGTCGGCCATGATGAAGGTGCTGGGCGCGCCGCGCTTCACCGCCGCGGTGATCGTGATCAGGAAGTCCAGCGGGGCGTGAATCGTCCCGGGCAGGCCGAGGATCATCTCCGCGGCCGTGTCCCCCACCAGCAGGACGGGGATGCCCGACCGCTCCAGCCATCGCGCGGTCGTGGCGTCGTAGCAGGTGAGGGCCGCGAACTTCTCCCCGCGCTCGACGAAACGCTGCAACGTGCGCAGCGTCACCGGTTTACGCACCGGTGTCTCGGGGGTGCCTCCAGCGGCTTTCCCGGGCGCAGTTCCGGAGGCTTGTCCCGGGGTCGGGGCCGCCTCAGCGGACGTGTCGGCGGCGGGGCTGCTCATGACCATAGTGTATCGGGCCCCCCTGATCGGGGCCACGCGGTCGCGGGAGCCGTCGCCCGGGTGAACGCCCCCCGCTCGCCTCGGATCGCGCATAATCCGGACCGAGGGTGGCTTCCTCGAGGGACTGAGGCCGATCATGGGCATGCTCACGCGCCGCATCATCGAGCCGGAACGAATGGACGATCCCCGCGCCGATCCGGCCGAACTGGCCACGGCCCTCCGCTTCCTCGCGTTCATCAACCGGCGCCTGGGCGGCGTCCCCGCCGTCCTCGGCGCCTTCCGCCGATGGTCAGGCGACTGGCCCGCCGGCGCGACGATCCGGATCCTCGATGTCGGCGCCGGGGCGTGCGACATCCCCCTCGCCCTCGCCCGCTGGGCCGCCCGCGACGGCCGCCGCGTGCACATCACCGCCCTCGAACGGCACGAGACGATCCTCGCCCTCGCCCGCCGGCGCCTCGGCGACCGCGCCGACATCGAGCTGCGCGGCGGCGATGCGCTGCATCTCACCGATCTCTTCGAGGTCGAGTCCTTCGACTACGCGCACGCCGGATTGTTGTTGCATCAGCTCCCCGACATCGAGGTGATGAAGGTGATGCGAATGATGCAGCGCCTCACGCGGCGTGGTCTGATCATCAATGATCTCATCCGTTCACCGATCGCGCGCCTGGGCACATCCATCGGACGACCGTTCATGCCGGCGATGGTGCGTCACGATGCGCCGGTGAGCGTCCGCGCCGCGTTCACGAAGCGCGAGATTCTCGACCTCGCTTACCGCGTCGGCCTGGAGCGCATCAGCTATCGCACACACCTCTTCTACCGCTTCACGCTGACGAG
>JAXHTH010000223.1:0-9301 GCA_034211115.1 Planctomycetota bacterium
GGACACCGGAGGCGGTCGAGGACGAGACGCAGGCCGACGACGACGGGCCGGCCCCGGCGCCCGACGAGGCCGGGACCGAGCCGGCCGGCGACGTCGAGGACCCCGCCCAGCCATGATCATCCGCGCCCGACAGCTTCAGAAGATCTTCCGGGTGGGCGTGGAGCGCATTCATGCCCTGCGCGGGGTGGACCTGGAGATCGAAGCCAACGAGTTCGTGGCCATCATGGGTTCCTCCGGCTCGGGCAAGAGCACCCTCATGAACCTCCTGGGCTGCCTGGACACGCCCACCGCGGGGCGCTACCTGCTGGCCAATCGCGAGGTGCGGCGGATGAGCGCGCGCGAACTCGCGCAGGCCCGCAACGAACAGATCGGCTTCGTGTTTCAGTCCTTCGAGTTGCTCCCCCGGGCCAGCGCGCTGAAGAACGTCGAGCTTCCGCTCGTGTATGCCAAGGGAGGCTGGCGGGGTCGGCGGCGCAAGGCCCGCGAGGCGCTGGAGCGCGTCGGGCTCGGCGGCCGCGTCTCGCATCGACCCAACCAGCTTTCCGGCGGGGAGAAGCAGCGCGTCGCCATCGCGCGGGCGCTGCTCAACGGCCCGGCCATCCTCCTTGCCGACGAGCCGACCGGGAACCTCGATTCGGCCACCACGCACGAGATCATGACCCTCTTCCGGCAGCTTCACGACGAGGGCCAGACGATCATCATCGTCACCCACGAGAACGACGTGGCCGGGGTGTGCCAGCGCATCATCCGCCTCACCGACGGCCGGGTCGAGTCCGACCTGCCGCGGGACGAGGACCCCGTCTACCGCGCGCACATCCGCCAGCAGCTCGAGCTGGCGCAACTGCGCGAGGCGACGAACTCGCACGGCACCGACGATGAGCCCGCCTCCATCGAGCCGGTCCCGGAGGGCGAGCAGTGCTGAACCCGATCTTCTACTACCAGGCCGTCCTCCTCGCCCTGAGCCAGATCTGGGCGAACAAGACCCGGTCCATCCTCACCACGCTCGCGATCATCATCGGCGTGGCCGCGGTCACCGCCGTCATCGCCGGTCTCACCGGCATGCAGACGAAGATCCTCACTGACTTCCAGACGTTCGGGGCGAACAAGATGTTCATCTTCCCCGATCGGCCGGACGATGCGCCGCGCAACCAGTATCCCTGGCCGGTGATCCGCCTCAAGGTCGAGGAACTGGAGGCGCTGAACGAGCCCGAGCACTGCCCGTCGGTGCGGCGCCTCACGCCGATCACCGAAGTCGGAGCGGTGATCCAGTACGGCGACGAGATGCGCGAAGGCGTCCAGGTGATGGGGATCTGGCCCACCTGGCACGACATCGAACGCCGGCAGGTCCTGATGGGCCGCCCCTTCACCCCCGGCGACGAGGAGAACGCCCACCAGGTCTGCCTCGTGAACGAGGCGGCCATCGCCGAGCTCGATTTGCCCATCGACCCCACCGGGAGCACGATCCTCGTGGACGGCCGGCGGTTCCTCATCGTCGGCGTGGTCGAGACGCTTCAGGCCACCATCTTCGGCATGGGCGAAACCGCCGCCGAGCTGTTCATCCCCTTCTCCACCTCCGTCAAGCTTCAGAGCCCGTACTTCTTCTTCTTCATCACCTGCCAGGTCAATTCGCCGGAGGTGGCGGAGGAGGCCAAGGCCGAGGCCAGCTTCGTCCTTCGCAACCTGCGACAGCTCGAGCCGGACGATCCGGACACCTTCGAGATCGCGGTCATCGACCAGTTCATCGAGCAGTTCAAGAACATCGCCACGGTGATCACCGCCATCGCCAGCGGGATCGTGGGCATTGCGCTGCTCGTCGGCGGCATCGGGATCATGAACATCATGCTCGTCTCGGTGTCCGAGCGCACGCGGGAGATCGGCCTGCGGAAGGCGGTGGGCGCCACGCCGGGGGCGATCCTGATGCAGTTCCTGCTGGAGGCGATCACGCTCTGCCTGCTGGGCGGGTTCCTGGGGGTCGCGGCCGGCGAGGGGCTGGCCTTCGCCGCCCGCCATCTGCTGGCCGACTATGAACTGGATCAGGCCGCGGTGCCGATGTGGGCCATCATCATGGCCTTCGGGTTCAGCGCCGCGGTCGGTGTGATCTTCGGCATGTTCCCCGCCATCAAGGCCTCGCGACTCGATCCGATCGAAGCACTCAGGCACGAATAGCGATGATGCATCAAGCGACTGTGGAACCGAAGCGATCCCTCCCCCGCGGCCGGCTCGCCGTGGTCGGCGCGCTCCTCGCGCTCGCCGGCTGCGTCGCCCCCTTCAAGAAAGACGACTACCTCGCCTACCGGCCTCCGCCCGGGCAGCTCGCGGAGATCGACACCGTGAAGCTGGAGGAACAGTCGCTGACCGACCCCGTCTCGGTCGAGGAGGCGACGGCCGGGGAGGCCATCGAGACGGCCCGGCAGCCACCCGCGCCGCCGGAGACGATGGACCTCACCCTCGAACAGGTGCGGGCCGCCGTCCTCGGCAACAACCTCGATCTTCAGGTCGAGCTCGTCAACCCGACGATCACGCAGACCTCGGTGGACGAGGAGGAGGCGAAGTTCGAGGCGGCGTTCAGCGGATCCGCGTTCCACAGCCGCACCGACAGCCCCACCGCGCTGGGAACGGAGGGCACGATGAGCGAGTTCTCCAGCGTCGATCTGGGGGTGGACATCCCCCTGCGGTCCGGCGGCTCGGCCCGTGTGAGCTTCCCCGCCACGAAGACCAAGACCAACAACCCCTTCGCCCTCCTCGACCCCTCCTATACCACCGATTTCCGCTTCTCGCTCAGTCATCCGCTGCTGCGCGGGGCCGGCCAGCGGGTCAACACCCACTCGATCCGCGTGGCCAGGCACCAGCATCAGATCACCACCGCGCGGACGAAGCTGGAGGCGATCCGCATCCTCGCCAACGCGGATCGCGCCTACTGGTCGCTCTACGCCGCCCAGCGCGCGCTGGAGGTGCGTCAGCAGGAATACGAGCTGGCGGTGCGTCAGATGGAGCGTGCCCGGCGGCAGTACGACGCCGGGGCGGTCGCCGAGATCGAGATCGTCCGCGCCGAGGCGGGTGTGGCGGATCGCCTGGAGGCCATCATCATCGCCCAGACCACCATCCGCCGACGACAGCGCGATCTCAAGCGCCTCATGAATCGCGACGATCTGCCCATGAACTCGCCGACCGAGATCGCCCTGACCAGCGAGCCGGACCCAATGGGACTCGAGCTCGATCCCGTCGCCCTCAGCGACTACGCGCTGGCCAATCGGATGGAGATGCTCGAGCTGGAGATCCAGCTCGCGATCGACGCGAGCACGGTCGATTTTCAGCGCAACGCGAAGCTCCCGCTCGTGACGCTCGATTACAACTACACCATCAACGGGCTGGGTCCCAGCGCGCGGGACGCCTTCGACCAGTTGCCCGACAAGTCGTTCGAGGACTGGTCGCTGGGCGTGTCGGCGGAGATCCCGCTGGGCAACGAGGCGGCCGAGGCGGGCTACCACCGCGCGATCCTCCAGCGCGTCCAGCGCCTCGCCACGAAGGAGCAGCGCATCGCCGCGATCCGCCAGGAAGTCCATGACGCCGTGGACCAGCTTCAGCAGAACTGGCAGCGGATCCTCGCCGCCCGCCAGGCCGCCCTGCTCGCGGGGCGGACCTACGAGGCCGAGCAGCGGCAGTTCGACGTCGGGGCGAGCACGAGCACCGACGTCCTCGACGCCGCCGCCCGTCTCAGCGATGCGCAGTTGCGCGAGATCCAGGCCCTCACCGATTACGAGATCGCCCAGGTCGACATCGCCTTCGCCACCGGAACGCTGCTCGGCTACGGCCGCATCCGCTGGGAGCCGATCGGCCTGTCGGACGTGCGTTAGCCGGCGCTCCGCGGGAAAAACGCACTTCGGCATCGCGTTTACGAGGCGCCCCCGGGGTTCATCCCGCGCCGTGGTCCGTGCTATCCTTGTCATTCGAGTCGGACCACGCAGAAGGAGAATGATGATGGTCGCCACCCCTTCGACAATGCTGGAGCTGGGCACGCCCGCCCCGCCGTTCACCCTGCCGGACACGGAAGGCCGGACGGTCTCGCTGGATGATCTCGCCGGCGCCCGCGCCCTGCTCGTGATGTTCATCTGCAATCACTGCCCGTTCGTGAAGCACGTCGCGCCCGAGCTCGCCGCGCTGGGGCGCGAGTATCAGGACAAGGGCGTGGCGGTCGTCGCCATCAACTCCAACGACGTGGCCAACTATCCCGACGATCAACCGGAGAAGATGGCCGCGGAGGTCGACCGCCGCGGGTATACCTTCCCGTATCTCTACGACGAGACGCAGGAGGTGGCGAAGGCCTACCGGGCCGCGTGCACGCCGGACTTCTATGTCTTCGACGGCGACCAGAGGCTCATTTACCGCGGGCAGCTCGACGAGTCGCGCCCCGGCAACGACGTTGCGGTGACCGGCTCGGATCTCCGGGCGGCCCTCGACGCCGCCCTCGCCGGTGCGGCGCCCCCGGACGAGCAGAAACCGTCCACCGGCTGCAACATCAAGTGGAAGGCGGGCAATGCCCCGGAGTATTTCGGCGCCTGAGCGCGCATCCCGCGCCTCCCCACGCCGGGCCGAAGCGCAGCGCAGGCCCGGGCTGCGTTGAAGCTCATCGCGCGCATTTGGTTTGCGGGGCAACCCGGGGCTTCGCTGCGCTGCGCCCCGGCGTGATGGAGCGCTGCGTGCCGGCGCGGGTGGTTCTCAGGATGTGACGTGCACGATCACCCTTCGGCTGTGGGCGGCGCGGCGGTGCTCCCAGAGATAGATCCCCTGCCAGGTTCCCAGCGCGAGGCGACCCTCCACGATGGGGACCGACAGCGTCGTCGACGTCAACGCGGCCTTGATGTGTGAAGGCATATCGTCCGGGCCCTCGCTCGTGTGCGTGTACTGCGGATCGTTCTCGCGCACGAGACGGTTGAGCCATTGCTCCAGGTCGAAGCGGGCCGACGGATCGGCGTTCTCCTGGATCGTGAGGCTCGCGGAGGTGTGCTGCACGAAGACGGTGCACAGTCCGTCGGCGACGCCGGACGCGGCGACCGCCGCCTCGACCTGATCGGTGAACTCGTGCAGCCCCTGTCCCGGGGTGCGGATCGTGAGTTGTCGGTTCATGGCGTGACTTCCGTTGACGATCATACCGGGGGCGCCGGGGAGCCACGTGCCGCGGGTCGTGGTCGTGACCATTGTCGCGAGGCGGCGTTGGGTTGTGCCCGGGCATTCGGGGGACGGCGGTGCCCCCGGGAGAGCCGGGGGCTGAAGGCCGCCGCAGCGATTGCCGTTCGCGGGGCCCTCAGCGCCGGGGCTCTGCCCGGGGACAACCCCGGATCGCCCGCCGCGCCGGCCGGCGGCGCCATCCGCCCGGGCTCCGCCTGGGGACGATCCCCGGGGAGGCGACACCGCCGTCGGTGCCGGGAACGCCCGACGCGGAGCGTCGCGCCGCCGCATGCCCCCGCCCCGCCCGCGTGCTATCCTTCCCGATTCCCGAGCAATCCCGGTGCGTGTGAAGGAAGACCAATCACGATGAAGGTTCACGAATACCAGGCCCGGCAGCTTCTTGCGGACGCCGGCGTGCCCGTGCCCCCCGGTCGGATGGTGCAATCGGTGGATGATGCGGTCGCCGCCGCGACGGATCTGTTCGACGGCGGAGCGAAGCTGGCGGTGATCAAGGCCCAGGTCCACGCCGGCGGGCGGGGCAAGGCCGGCTTCGTCAGGCTCATCCAGTCCGTCGACGAGGCCCGCGAGGCCGCGGAGTTCATGCTCACCAACCGCATGGTCTCCCCCCAGACCGGGCCGGAGGGGCTGGATGTGAAGCGCCTCCTCGTGGCCGAGGCGGTGGACATCGATCACGAGTATTACCTGGCCATCACCGTCGATCGCGCCCGCAACACGAGCACGCTCATCGCCTCCGCCGAGGGCGGCGTGGAGATCGAGACGGTCGCGGCGGAGAAGCCGGAGGCGATCCACAAGGTCGCCATGCACCCCATCCGCGGGCTGGAGTCCTACCAGGCCCGCGGGCTGGCGTTCCAGCTCGGCTTCAAGGGCAAGCAGGTGAGCCAGGCGGTCACCGTCATGCTGCGACTCGCCCGACTGTTTCTCGACACCGATGCTTCGCTGGCGGAGATCAACCCGCTCGTCCTCACGCCGCCGACGGAGGCCTATCCGGACGGGCAGGTGCTGGCGATCGATGCGAAGTTCAACTTCGATGACAACGCCCTGTTCCGGCGCAAGAAGATCGCGTCGATGTTCGACCCGGCCGAGGAGAACCCGGCCGAGCTGCGGGCCAGAGAGCACGGGCTGAGCTACGTGGCCCTCGATGGCAGCATCGGCTGCCTCGTCAACGGGGCGGGCCTGGCCATGTCGACCATGGACATCATCAAGCTGCACGGCGGGGAGCCGGCCAACTTCCTTGATGTCGGCGGCAGCGCGACCGAGGAGGCCGTCACCGAAGCCTTCCGTATCATCCTCTCCGATGAGCAGGTCCGGGGCGTGCTCGTGAACATCTTCGGCGGGATCGTGCAGTGCGACAATATCGCCCGGGCGATCATCAACGCCGCCAAGGAGGTCGGCTTCAAGGTCCCGCTCGTCGTGCGCCTGGAGGGCACGAACGTCGCCGAGGCGAGGCGGCTGCTGGAGGAGGCGAAGTCCGACATCCCGACCATGGTCACCGCCGACGATTTCACCGACGCGGCGAAGAAGGTCTGCACGGCGGTCGCGTGAATCCGGGCCGACGTGCCGCCTCACCCCGGCGGGACGGGATCGCCGTCAACTTCTTCCCCGGTGCCGGCCTGGCGCCAATGAACGGCGAACGGGAGCGGTGGGTACCGTTCAAGCTCATCGCACGTGAACGGGCGCCCGCATTCGGGGCAACGGTCCTCCAGACCGCGCAGGTCGTATGCACATCCGGGGCACTGGCCGGGGCGGGGCGCGGTTCTGCTGTAGACCCACATCCACGGCACGCCGACCAGCAAGATGAACAGCACGGGCCAGAGGAGGCTGCTCAGAAGCAGGGCGACGCCGTACAACGCCCGCCGGCCCGGCGACTCCCAGCGCGGAAACCACAGACGCGTCCACAGCCGGTCGAACAGGCTGATGGTGAAGGGGATGTTGACGAACGGGATATACGGCGTGAACTGCCCGACGGCCGTCCCGCACCGATGGCAGTAGTGCTGGAGCGGATCGACGGGCGTCAGGCAACCGGGACAGAGGGGTGTACCGTCCGATTCCGGATCGGGCGTCAGCGGCGATCGGCGCCCCGTCTTCATGACGCCAGCATACCGGCCCGGCGGGCGGGCGAGAAGACGCGCCTCCGCCCGCCGGCGCCGAGGCGATCCGCAAAAACAGGTCGCCGCGCGGTGGAGGATCGCGCGGCGAGCGGTGGGATCACGATTGTGCGAGAAGGTGGAGGAAGGAAGAGGAAGCAGTCTGCGGTCAGCCAGTCGCGATCAGGATCTCGGTCTCTCCCACCGAAAGCCCTGGATTCTCGAACGCGGCCGTGTAAGTGGTGAACTCGTCTGTCAAGGAGGAAGAAAGGACTGTGTCTTGCATTCGCCCCTCTCTACGGAGTGACCGGGAGGCGTGTTCGGAGCGGTTCGAAGGAAAAACGCATCGTTTCGCGCCCCGGCCCCGAATCCCTCCCGGCAGGGGCGGGGGCGAACGGTTCCGAGCGCGGCGCCGTCAACCTCGGGCTCCACCGGGGGGCTTGGCGGGGGGACCCGGGGGCGCTCGGTCCGCTATCATCGCCGCATGCTGATTCTCTTTGACGTTGACGGCACGCTCCTGCTCTCCCGCGGGGCGGGGATGCAGGCCATGATCGACGCCGGTCGGGAGCTGTTCGGAGACGAGTTCACCTTTGACACCGTCGAGTTTGCCGGACGGCTTGATCCGCTCATCTGGTCGGCGGCGGCGGAGCGCAACCGCGTGGCCGACACGTCCGAGAACCACGCGCGGTTCCGGGCCGCCTACGGACGGCACCTCCGGGCGCGGTTCGCGACGAATCCGACGGCCCAGCTCCTGCCCGGCGTCGCCGAGCTCGTCGAGCGGGTCTGCGCGATCGACGGCCTGACGCCGGGGCTGTTGACGGGCAACTATCCGGAGACGGGCCGGCTGAAGCTCGAGACGGCCGGGCTTGACCCGTCGCGTTTCGTCGTTTGCGCCTGGGGGGATGACGGGCCGCAGCGGCGCGACCTGCCCGCCATCGCCATGCGCCGATTCGAGGAGGCGACCGGTCGGCGGCCGGACCCGCCGGAGGTGATCGTGATCGGCGACACGCCGCACGACATCGACTGCGCCCACGTCAACGGCTGCCGGGCCATCGCCGTGGCCACCGGGCCGGTTTACTCGCTGGAAGAGCTGCGGGCGCACGAACCTGAGCTGGCGCTTGGAAACCTGTCGGACACGGAAGGGATCGTCCAATGGATGCTGAATCTGTCGGATCCGGCGGTGCGGCAGAGGTGACGGCCACGCCGCCTCGTCTGGGGCCGGTAGGGGAGGGGGAGCGCATCGTCGCACTGGATGTGCTGCGCGGGTTTGCCATATACGGCATCCTGTTCATGAACATCCAGTTCTTCGCGATGCCGCTCGGGAAGGCCATCGACCCGACCAGCCTCGCCGACGCGACGACGACGGAGCGCGCGGTCTGGGCGTTCATCAAGATCTTCTTCGAGTCCAAGTTCTTCTCGCTCTTCTCGCTGATGTTCGGCGTGGGGCTGATCCTTCAGATGCAGCGGGCCGAGCGGGCCGGCCGCCCGTTCGTGGGCATGTACATCCGCCGGCTGCTCGTGCTCATGGCCATCGGCCTCGTGCACGGCGTGCTGCTGTGGTACGGCGACATCCTGTTCATCTACTCGTTCGTGGGCTTCCTGCTGTTCTTCCTTCGCAAACTGGGGGCGAAGATACTGCTCCTGCTGGCGGTCATCGCGATGCTGTTGAGCGCCACGTGCATGGGCGGCGTCGGGGCGATGGGCAAGGTCTTTGCCGACTACCAGCCGAACCAGGCGACGGTGGAAGCGACGCCGGCCGACGACACGGCGCTGGAGCTGGCTGAACCGGGGGCCGAGGATTCGACCCCGCGCTGGCTGGAGGCGCTGGCCGAATCGCGGGGAAACCCGCAGCACCCTTCGTACCGCGAGGCGGAGCGGATCGCCTACCGCGAAGGGCCCATGCGCGCGACGATCGCCGTGCGGGCGGCCTCCTTCGCCGGAATGCTCTTCTTCACGATCATCTCCGGATTCGGGCTCCACGTGGTCAGCGTGTTCTTTCTCGGGGCGGCCCTCATGAAGTGGAACTTCTT
>JAXHTH010000224.1:0-10362 GCA_034211115.1 Planctomycetota bacterium
TTGCGCTTGTCCGGCGATTCCCGGCCCGTCTCCTTCGCCGGGGCAGGCCTCGCCGCGGCGCGCTCCGCCTCCGCCGCGGCCAGCTCCTGCTCGAGCCGCTCGCCCGGACGCGGGCAGGTCTCCGGATCCAGCAGCTCCTCGAGGGGCACGGCGATCTCGCGCTGATCGTGCTCCAGACGCACGAGCACGAGCTGCACGAGCACCTTCGAATCGACGACCACGCCCGGACCTTCGACGGTACCCACTCGGGTATTGCGCTTCGGCAGGTTGGCCTTCAGCTCGCGATAGGTCTGATCCTCGTAGCGCAGGCAGCACATGAGCCGCCCGCACCGGCCGGAAATCTTCAGCGGGTCGAGGGTGGCCTTCTGGAGCTTGGCGGCCTTCATCGAGACGGGCTTGAGCACCTTCAGGAAGCTCTTGCAGCAGCAGTACTGGCCGCAGCGCTCGTAGTCGGCGACGAGTCGGGCCTCGTCCCGCGCGCCGACCTGCCGCATCTCGATCCGGGTCTTGAACTCCCCGGCCAGCCGGCGGACGAGATCGCGGAAATCGACCCGCTCCTCGGCCATGTAGTAGAACGTCAGCAGCTCCCCGCCGAGGATCGGCTCGACGTCGACCAGGCTCATCTTCAGGCCCAGCTCATCGACGAGGCGGCGGCAGACGAGCAGGTAGCGGCCCTTGTCCGATTCGAGCGCGGACTGCCGGTTGAGATCCTCGATCCTCGCCACCCGGAGGATCTGTCCTTCGCTGTGGAAGGGGAAGTCCTTCCCGCCCGACTCCTCGATGAAGCCCAGCAGATCGTCGCGCGGGATGCTCTTGTGGCACCCGGCGTTGGCGCAGGTGGTGGTGAGCATCTCGACCAGCTCGGTGCCCCGGTGCGTGCGGGCGACGAACTTCGTTCCGCAGCCGGGTCGGGCGTCACCGTCGTAGGGAAGTTCGGCGATCATCCCCATGTAGCCGATCCGGACGACGATCGATTCGGGCGCGGGGGCGGCGGCGGACCACTCCTGCTCCGTCATCGCCGAGCGGTGATGGGGATTGGCGTCGGTCTCGAAGACCGGCAGGGGATCGATGGGCATGGGGGAATCTCATCGCGTCGCCGCGGCGCGCGGAGCGATCGCGGCGGGAGAATACAAGCCATTCTGTCGTCGGGATTTAGGGTTCCAGCCCCGGCGTCACCCGACAGGAACGCCGGCTCCAGGCGCGATGAGATTGCGCCTCTCATGATAGCGGCAATCGCCGGCCGTCGCCGGGCGGATCGTGCTACAGTGCCCTCGCCCGTCACAGACCGGCGGGCGTGTGCGATCCAGACGAGGGCCCCTTGAACGAGCATCTTCTTCTGCCTCTGGCCGGCATCATCGTCCTGGGCATCGCCGCCCAGTGGCTGGCGTGGCGGTTCCGCGCCCCCTCGATCCTCCTCCTGCTGCTCGTGGGCGTCCTCGCCGGGCCCGTCACCGGCCTGCTGGACCCCGATGCGCTGCTGGGGAACCTGCTCCTGCCGGTGGTGGGGCTCGCGGTGGCCCTGATCCTCTACGAGGGCGGGCTCACCCTCCGCTTCCGAGAGTTGGGCGGGGCGGGGGCGATCCTGTGGAGCCTGGTCAGCGTCGGCGCGGTGGCGACCTGGCTGCTCACCGCCGCCGCGGCCCGCTTCCTCCTCGGCCTCTCCACCGACCTGGCCATTCTCCTGGGCGCGGTGCTCGTGGTCAGCGGGCCGACGGTGATCCTCCCCCTGCTGCGCGAGATCCGGCCCCGCGGCCCGGCCGGGGCGATCCTCAAGTGGGAAGGCATCATCATCGATCCCATCGGGGCCATGCTCGCCGTCCTCGTCTTCGAGGGCATCCTCATCAGCGGGCTGGAGGAGACGGCGTATCACGTCGCGCTGGCGATCGTGAAGACAATCGTCATCGGCGGGGGCATCGGCATCGTCGCCGGCTTCCTGCTCGCCTTCCTCCTCCGCGTCTTCTGGATCCCCGACTACCTGGACAACCCGGTCTCGATCATGTTCGTGATCGGCGCCTACGCGGTCGCCCACCTGGTTCAGCCGGAATCGGGACTGCTGACCGCCACCGTGATGGGCATGACGCTGGCGAACCAGAAGCTGACGGACGTGCGGCACCTCGTCGAGTTCAAGGAGAACCTGCGCGTCCTGCTCATCTCGAGCCTGTTCATCCTGCTCGCGGCGCGGATTCGCCCCGAGGCGCTGACCGACCTGGGCTGGGGCAGCCTCGTGTTTCTCGCGGTGCTGATCGTGATCGTGCGTCCGGTGAGCGTCTGCCTGTCGTGGCTGGCGGCCCGGATGCTCGGCGCGCGGCTGCCGCTGAAGACGATGACGTTCCTGGCGCTGGTGGCCCCGCGGGGGATCGTCGCCGCGTCCGTCTCGGCCGTCTTCGCCCTGCGCCTCGCCGGCGAGGGGTTCGAAGATGCCCGGGCGCTGGTGCCGCTGACGTTTCTCGTCATCGTGGGCACGGTGGGATTCTGCTCGCTGACGGCCCCGCCCGTGGCGCGGTGGCTGAAGGTCGCCGACCCGAACCCCCAGGGCGTGCTGTTCGTCGGCGCGCACGCGTGGGTCCGGGCGGTGGCGGAGGTGCTCAGCAGCCACGGCTTCCGGGTGCTGCTCGTGGACACGAACCGTCAGAACATCGCAGCCGCCCGCCTCGCCGGACTCGAGACATATTCCGGCAGCGTGCTCGCGGAGTACGCCCTGGACGAGATGGACCTGGGCGGGCTGGGTCGGCTCATCGCCGCCACCCCCAACGACTGGATCAACGTCCTCGCCGTGCAGCGCCTCACCCGCGTCTTCAGCCGCAGCGGCGTCTATCAGCTTCCCTCGCCCGAGGAGAAGGACGACGGCAAGAGCCCGCATCGGCACCTGCACGGGCGCTGGGCGTTCGGGAAGAACGTGACCTTCGCCAAGCTGGCCAGCCACGCCGCGCGCGGGGCGACCGTCCACGCCACGCACCTCACCGACGAGTTCACGTTCGAGTCGTACCGCGAACAATACGGCCACCACGCCGCCCCCATGTTCCTCGTGCGCGATGAGAGGCGGCTCATCGTCCTCGCCGAGGACCAGTCGATCGAGCCCAAGCCGGGGGACGTCGTCATCGGGCTGGTCGATCCGGAAGAGGAGGACACGGAAAAGCGTGAAGGCGAGTGAGGTGAATGCGCAGAACCCGGACCTTCCTCGCTTCGCTCGTCAGGCCCGGCTTCCTTCGTTGGTGCTTTCGCGCGGGGGCGGCTTCGACTTGCCGCGGCGCTTGACATCCTCCAGCGGGGCGCGCGTGCGCTGCGAGAACAACAGCCGGATGGGCACCTCGCTGAACGGCAGCTCCTCCCGCAGACGATTGAGCAGGTATCGCTCGTAACGCCCCTCGAACAGCTTCGGCTGATTCACCTTCAGCACGATCGTCGGCGGGTGCACGTCGATCTGGCTGGCGTAATACAGCTTCGCCTGCGTTCCGAGGCGCGAGGACGGGCCACGCTTGCGGAGGATCTCCTCGACGACGCGGTTCAACCGACCCGTCGATTCGCGATGCTCGGCCTGCTCGTGCAGGTTGAACGCCATCGCGATGAGATCGCGCAGTCCTTCTCGCTCCTCCGCGCTGATGAAGACGATGGGCGCATAGTCCAGCCCGCGAAGCTGCTCGGTCAGGTAATCCAGATAATCGGCCGGGGCGGTCTTCGCCTCGTCGACGACGTCCCACTTGTTGACGACGATCACCGTGGGCTTGAACTGCCTCTGCAACTCCTGCGACAGCTTCTTGTCGACCTGCGACACCTCCAGCGACGCGTCGATGAGCAGCAGCGCCACGTCGGCCCGGCGGATCGAGGCGAGCATCCGGTGATACGCGTAATACTCGATGTCATCGGCGAAGCTCTTGCGCTTGCGCACGCCGGCCGTGTCGATGGCGATCATCGTCCGTCCCTCGATCTCGAAGCGGACATCGACCGAATCGCGGGTCGTGCCGGGGACCTCGGAGACGATGACGCGCTCCTCGCCGGCGAGGGCGTTGATGAGCGTGCTCTTGCCCGCGTTGCGCTTGCCGATGATGGCGAGCTTCATCTCCGGCTCGGATTCGATTTCACTCTCCGCCTCGCCGATGCGCTCCCAGAGCGCCTCCAGGAGGTTGCGCATGCCGTAGCCGCTCGTGGCGGAGACGCAGATGGGCTCGCCGAGCCCGAACCCGGCCGCCTCCAGCCCGTGCGGGACCCACTCCTCGCCATCCACCTTGTTCGCGACCACCATCACCCGCTCGGCGCTGCCCTCCTCGCGCAGCAGGCGTGCGATCGTCTCGTCGAGGGCGGTGATCGACGCCTTCGCATCGATGACGAAGAGCACGAGCTGCGCCCGTTCGCGCGCGAGGCGGATTTGGCCCTCGATGTCGGGGGTGAGGATGGACAGGTCGACGCCCGCCTCGTCGAAGCGCTTCCCCTCGGCCGTGTAGACGCCGTAGCCGCCGGTGTCGATGACCTCGACCAGCCGGGCCGGCGTGCCCTTGGGCGTCTCGGCCGGGGCATCGATTTCGAGGATGGTCGAGACGCGATCGCGCGTCACGCCGGGCGTGGGGTCGACGATCGACACCCGCCGCCGGGCCAGCCGGTTGAGCAGGCTCGACTTGCCCACGTTGGGCCGACCCACGATGGCCACCTGCGGCAAAGCCATGACGGCGATTGTAGACGGGAGGGGAGAGGAGGAGGCTTGAGGCTTGAAGACCTGAAGGCTTGGGGCTTGGGGCTTGAGGCTTGAGGGGAGGGGCAGCGAGCCGTGCCGTCCTCGGCCACGGGTGCGTCCGGACACCCCAAGCCCCCGCCGCGAGCCGCGTGGGGGGATCGGGGGTCAGGGATCACAAGTCAGTTGGTCGCCTTGGGTCCGGTGGCACCGGCGTCCCGCCGGTGACATCCGCGAACGCCTCAATGGCGTGAGGGGATGTGTGTGCTGATGGGCTGCGCGGCCGGGCTCGATCTCGCGGCAGCGCACGTCCTGCGCCGCGGATCGTGAGCTGCCCCCGGAACGGGACGTTTTGCCCCCGAACGCGGGGTTTCCCGGACGCAGGGCTGTTTCCCGCTGTGAACGGGACTCTCCCGCTGTGAATAAGACGCTCCCGCTGTGCGGGAGGCTCTGCCGCTGTGCGGGAGGCTCTGCCGCTGCGGATACGCCGCTCCCGCAGCGTGGCCGAGTCCCTGGCGCGGATCGCTCATCCCCGGCGACTTCCCCCCGAATGCGTCGAAATTCGGGACAGTCACCTATTTTCGCGGCGCCCGGAAATTGGTGACTGTCCCGGATTAACGATCTCCTCCTGTGGGATCTGGATGCCGTGAAAATCCATGACGGAAGCCATTCTACCCCGAATGCCCCGGAGCAGCAGTCAGCCTGCAGCTCACCCCTCCGGCTCGATCGTCACCGTCAGGCGCTTGCTCGTGAACTGCTCCTGGAGGAGTTCGGCGTGCTCGCGGTGCGTGGTCAGGAGGAGGGTCAGGCCCTTCGTGTGGGCCTCGAGCATCCGCAGGATCGCCTCCTGACGGCGGAGCGTGGTCAGTTCGACGATCGCGGCGATGACATCCTCCATGTGGTTGACATCATCGTTGTGCAGCAACACCTTCCAGGGCGGCAGGCGGCGGACCTTCGGCCTCGCCGGCCGGGTCTGCACGGCGGTTCCCCCTCCATCACCTCCCGGGGTTTCCGGCCTCTCCGGCGCCCCCGGCGTATTGGATTGCCCTTCCGACATCGTCATGACCGGCTCCTTCCGCTTCATCACACCGTCGGACTTCAGATCCGTTCCGACTTCCAGTATCGCATGAACACGCCGGCAGTCCAGACAGAAATCGAGGATTGGAAGGCCCGATGGCGATTGAGACGGCGGCAACCCCCCGTTTCCGGGGGCATTCCCGACACGTCGTGGCGGCGATTCCGGAAGCCGATCCTGGCTTCAGGCAGGGACCTCGGAGTATCCTGACCTCTTCTTCCGGAGATTGCCACATGTCGAAGTCCACTGCGACCGCCCACCGTGTCAGCCGAGTTCGGCGCCTTCTCTTCCTGCCCCTCTGCGTCGCCGGGGTTCCGTTGGCTTGCTCGTCACAGGCGACCGACGAGCCGGACGCGAGCACTGACCGGCCCGACTATCGGCAGCAGCTCATCGACCTGTGCGCCGATGCACAGCCGGAAGGCGAGAACGGCTGGCCCCACCTGATGGAGGCGGTGCAGCGGATGGAACAGGTCCTCGCCGGCTATCCTCTTCCCGACTTCGAGCGCCGGGACGACTGGGACGACGGCCAGCCTGACTTTTGGCGGATTCTCGCGCCCATCGAGGATCAATCGGATGATGTCACCCTGGAACTGCGCGCCTTGGAGCAGATGGAGGAAGCGGGCGTCTTCACGCTCATCGATCGCGCCGCTCGATGTCCGCGCTTCGTGCGACCGATTCCCGAAGACCAGCTCCTCGCTCTCTCGGAGGCCAGCACAGCGTACGCCTCGAGCATGCGCACGATGACGAGGACGCTGCGGGCCTCCGTTCATCTCGCCGCCGAGGAGCGCGAGAAGGGCCAACTCGTCTCCGGATTCGAGCGGGCTTCGACCATCGGGCGTGCTGCGTCTCACCAGCCGTCTGCCATCGAATGGCTGTCCGGGGGCGCTCTCTCACGCGGAGCTATAATGCAGATCCGCGAGATGATCGCTGACGGAAGACTGATGCCCGAGGCGTTCCCGACGCTTCTTGACCTGCTGCGGCAACATCAGATCGGATCACTCGCCCGCGCCTGCGAGGCGGAACGTCTGCGCCTGCTCGACATTGTGGACCGGACCTACTCGCTGGATGATTCGGGGGACGGGACCATTGACCCGGAGGCAATGCGCGCCCTGAGCCTGGGGTTCGGGTCGGAGCCCGAAGATCGTGGGAGCGGTTTTGGGTTCAAGCCCGAAGACCGCGCGAGCGGCTCGGATACTCCCGGGCTGTTCGCGACGCGACGCGAGATGGTCGGCAGGATCAACGACTTCTACAAGCCGTTCATCGAAGCGGCGCGCCGGAGCCGATACGAGCGCCCTCCACTGCCCTTCGACGAAGATACATTCGTCAACAATCTCGGGACTCGATATGCGTATCTGCGGATCATGCTTCCGAGCGTTGGGAAGATGATCGACCAGATGGATGAATACCAAGCGATCAAGATCGGAACGCAGACGATGCTCGCGTTGGAGATCCACCGCGCGCGGGAGGGCTCCTATCCCGAAACCCTCGCTGTGCTCACGCCGGACATCCTCAGCGCTGTTCCACTCGATCCCTTCGATGGCCGGCCGCTTCGGTACAGACTGCTCGAAGATGACGCGTTCGGCCGCGAATATGAGCTGTACACCGTTGGCATGGATGGCAAGGACGACAACGGCACGTACAACCTCGAATATCCGCAGAACGCGCTCGGCGACTGCAACGCGGAGGGCCTGGATTATCCGTTCAATCTGCCGTCCGACGTCATCGAGGATTGATACCGGCCGCTGACCCGTCTCAGTATCGCGAGTCAGCGCGGCGCCTCACCCCCACCGCACGACGACCTTGCCGAACTGCTCGCCGCTCTCGAGGCGGGCGTACGCGTCCGCAACGTCCGCCGCGTCGTGGACCGAGTCGATGACCGGCCTCATCTTCCCCGTCTGGAAGATCGACACCACCTTGCGGAACTCGTGCATGTCGCCCATGGTCGAGCCGACGATCCGCTGCTGGAGCCAGAACATGCGCGCCAGGTTCGTTTCGGCGACCGGGCCGCTCGTGCAGCCGCAGGTGACGAACGTCCCGCCGTGCGCGAGGGACTTGATGCACGATTCGTGCACGGCACGTCCGATCGAATCGACGCAGACATCCACGCCGCGCTTGTGCGTGAAGGCCCGGACCTGGGGCGACCAGTCCTCGCCCTCATCGAGCACGGCGTGATCGGCCCCAAGCTCCACGGCCCGATCGAGCTTGCTCTGATGCCGGCTGGTGACGATCGTGCGGCACCCGAAGTGACGGCAGATGTTCAGCGCCGCGAGGGCCACGCCCCCGCCGATGCCGGTGATGAGAACCGTGTGGCCCGGCACGAGACCCGCCTGCGTGACGAGCATCCGCCAGGCGGTGAGGTGCGTGAGGCCGAACGCGGCCGCCTCGATCGCATCGGACCCGTTGCGGATGTGCAGCACGTTGTCGGCGGGGACAACGAAGCGCTGGGCCATGCAGCCCGGATCGTGCTCGCCGATCATGCGGATGTCCGGCGCGACCGGGGCGACATCAGGATGATTGGGCTGAGGCAGGGGAACGGCGGCGTTGACCACGACCGTCTTCCCCACCCAGTCCGGATCGACATCGGCCCCGGCCGACTCGACGATGCCGCAGGCGTCGGACCCGCTGATGCGTGGGTAGTCGAGCTTCAGGCCCGGCACGCCTCGCCCGACCCAGAGGTCCAGATGATTCAGACCCGCCGCGAGCGTGCGCACGACGACTTCACCCGGCCCGGGGGTGGGGTCCGGATGATCGTCCGCGAGCCGGACATTTGCGGCGACCGGCTCGCCCTGTTGTGTAATCAATGCTGCCCGCATGGCGTGTCAGGGGTGAACAATCGTCAAGCGGCGTCGATGATTCCCACGCGACCGGCCCCCGGCCCCCGGAATGGCCGATTCACGGCGAGGAGGAACCGGCCGCACGCCGCCTGCTAGGATGAGATCATGACCAAGGGCATGCCTGAAAGCCGTATGACGCATCGTCCCCGCGCTGGGCTCCTGCGACTGCCGGCGATTCTCCTCGCCGCGTCGCTGCTCGCGCTTCCCGGCTGCGGCGAGACCGGTCCCTCGCCTTCCCCCGCGGAATCGGCGGAAGAGAACCCGGCGTCGACGGCCGCGCCGGCTCCGGACACGCAGAACCCGAACAGCACGCCGCCGGCCGCAACCGGATCGCCCGCGCCGGCCGAATCGCAGACGGACCCGCCGGGGCCCGTCCCGCCCGACGCCTCCCTCGAAGGGCCCTCCGTTCGCTTCGACACGACGCGTCACGATTTCGGACGCATCTGGGACGTCGGCGACCATGCCGTCGCCTTCGAGTTCACCAACACGGGCGATGCGCCGCTCCATTTCCGCCGCATCACCTCCTCCTGCGCCTGCACGCTGGCGAGTCTCGACCGGTGGCGGTACGCGCCGGGCGAATCAGGGGCGATCTCGACCACGCTCGAGCCGACCAAGGCCGGCCCGCAGACCCAGACCATCACGATCCTCACCAACGACCCGACCCGCCCGGTGATCAAGCTCAATATCGTCGCCAACGTCAGGCAGTTCATCACCTTCGACCGGAAGTTCGCGCGTTTCGGCGAGGTCGAGCGCTACCGCGAGCACACGCGGCAGTTCACCCTCCTCTGCGCGGGCGAGGAGATGAGCATCGAGAACATCGAGTCGAGCCATCCCGACGTCAGCACGGAGATCCTGAGCACCGACCCCGAAGCCGGACGCGCCGTCATCGAGGTCACGCTCCACGATGATGCGCCGTGGGGGATCATCCGCAACGCGAAGATCGACTGCACCGTCAGCGGCCGACTGCCGGACGGCCGGAGGGCCGAGAAGACCTCGACGATCCGCGCCATCGGCACCGTGCTCGACGAGATCCATGCGGACCTGTACTCGATGTCGGTGGGGCTCGTCCCGCCCGGCGGCCGGTTCGAGGCGGGCGCGACCGTCTACCACGCGGCCGATGAACCGTTCGAGCTGGTCGAGGCCTCCATCGTGGAGGCGAAGAACGCGACGATGGACGTCACCTTCGCCGAGGACAACCGGAGCATCGTGGGCGGCTACCGGCTCACCGTTCGCGGCCGGGCGAGCAACGCCGATGACGAACTCATCCTCGGCTTCATCGAGTTCCTCGTCACGACCCGGACCGATCCGTTGGGCTCGCCGCGGCGGATCCCCATCATCGGGAAGATCTCCGCCCGCCGCTGAGCCGGCCGGGCGCCGGGGTCAGCGGGGCCTTTCCCGGCCGCGGGAGGGCCCGTCCGGGCCGCCGGGCGCGGAAATCGCTGGCGTGGGCGGGGAATCGTCGCACAATATCGGCAGAGGCGGGGAATCGCCCCTCCCGCCGCGGTGTCCCCTTCCCACGGGAGGAGTCGCGCGGGGGAGAAGCCCGCGCCGGACAAGTCAAGACCCTCTGGAGGTTCGGCCATGACATGGAAACGTGATCTGGCGACCTGGACGCTCGGCGCCGCACTGCTGGCGATCCTCCTGCCGCTCACCCCCGCCGCCGCCGCCGCCCCGCAAGCGGCCACCCCGGCTGCCCGGTCAGGGATGCCCGGTGCGGCCGAGGAAAAGCCCGTCCCGCTCATCGCCAAGGGCGACAAGAAGGACAAGGGCAAGAGTCCGGGCAAGAGCAA
>JAXHTH010000225.1:0-10101 GCA_034211115.1 Planctomycetota bacterium
CGACGCGCGGGACATGATCGGGCACTACCCGCCGATCTGTTATCCCAGCGCCGGCTGGGTCGCCATCCCCCCTCCGGATCCGGACGTGCATGTGATCCTCGATGATCGCCCGGTTCCGGTTCGTACATACATGTTCCGACGCGTCCGCGAGAACGGGGTGGAGGAAACGATTCGGGTGTTCAACGGGTTCGTGCTGCCCGACGGCACGGTCACCCGGGAGTTCTCCGACATTCAGGGCCAGTCCGAGCGACTGGCGGTTTCCACCCAGGGCGTGGCGCAAGTGCAGATCATCAGCGCCGGCGGGATCAGCCGCACCGAGGCGATCGAGGCGGCCGGTGAGTTGCTCACCGGGATGCCCGGACTGGCCGGGGCGCTGGGGATAGGGCAAGGAGCGACCAATGAGGCGTGATGACGGTCGATCAGACCTCGAACTGTATCAGCCGCAGTTCATGGACGGGTGGACAATGGAGGCCGCGGCGCCGGACGGGGAGGCCCAGCAGTCGCTCTGGTCGTTGATCGACGACCGGCTGCGCGGCCGATGGCTGTGGGTCAGCAGCGTCGGCATCGCCCTGGCGCTGTTGTTCGGACTTCTCGGCTACCACTCGACCGACCCGACGTACCGGAGCACGGGCGCGATCCACATTGCGCCGCGCCTCTCCCACACGCTCATCCCCATCGAGGAGACGGGGCAGTTGCCCCATTACAGCTCGTTCCTCGTGACGCAGACGGAGTACATCCGCGGCCGGCGCGTCCTGGAATACGCCCTCCAGGACGAGGATCTCAAGAAGCTGCCCTGGGCGAAGAAGACCGGCGTGCTCAAGGCGCTGGAGGATGGTCTGGAGGTGAAGGCCGGCAAGCGCAGCGAGCTGATCAGCGTCGCCTTCGAGGCGAAGGACCCGCTCGTGGCGCAGACCGTCTGCGATGCGATCATCGGTTCCTACTTCGAGATCCACGGCAAACAGGGCGGGCAGGAGACCGACCAGCGCCTCCAGGTCCTCTATGACCTGAAGAACAAGTATCAACGCGATCTGCGCACCGTGCGCGGCGATATCCAGTCGATCCTCGCCCGGCATCGGGCGACCGATCTGCACGAGCTGCATGCCGCTCACGGTCGGCGGCTGGAGGAGATCGAGGAGAAGATCGCCGCGGGACGGCTGGTGCTCGAACGGATGGACGCGCGGGCGGAGAGCGGCGAGGGCGGGGAGCTCATCGCGACGGGGCCCGCCCTGAAACAACTGGAGATGATCGATCCGCGCCTCGCCGAGCTTCGCCGCAAACGCGACACCGCCATCGACGCCTTCGAGGTCGTCAAGAGCCGCTATCGCCGCGGCTCCAAGCAATACGGAGAAGCGGAACGCTGGGTCGCGACCACGGAGCGGCTCTTCCAGGAGGAGTACGCCCGGGCGATGGATCAATGGGAGAAGTTCGGGCTCGAGGCCGTCTCCAGCGAGGGCATCGAGGGGTTCTTCGAGGGCCTGCCGCCGGATCGGCTGCGCGAAGAGCTGGACGATCTGGAGGCGCGCGCGGCGGAGCTTCGCGGCGACAGCGAGCAGCTCATCGCCGACATCCAGCTTCTCAGCGAGAAGGAGTTCGAGGCCGAGCAGATCCAGGAGGATCTCGATCGCGCTCTGGAACGCATCAAGCTGCTGGAGCTGGAGAGCGGATCGATCGCCAGCCGCATCGAGGTCGTGCAGGAGGCGACCCGGCCCCTCTCGCCGCACAACGACTCGCGCAGGAAGCGTGCCGCGGTCGGCATCGTCTTCGGGTTCTGCCTCAGCGGCGGCTTCTTCTTCCTTCTGGGCACGATCGATCGCCGCACCTACGGCGCCGGCCAGCTTCGCTCGTCGACGGCCGGCCGCGCCTCGACCCGTTGCCTGGGCGTTCTGCCCGATCTGGGACGCAGCATCGGAAACGCCGAGGCGAGTGACGTCGCCTCTCACTGCGTCCACCAGATCCGCAACCAGATCGAGGTGATGCGCGATCCGAGGCGCGGCTACGCCCTGGCGGTGAGCAGCCCCTTCCAGGGGGACGGGAAGACCAGCATCGTGATGGCGCTGGGCTGGTCCTACGCCGCGGCCGGGTATCGCACGCTGCTCGTCGACTGCGATCTCGTGGGGCGCAGTCTCACCCGCCAGTTGGGCGTGGTCGACCGGGAAGGCCTGAAGGAGGCGCTGGCGCGGCGGAGTCTGGATCGGCTGATCGTCGATCTGCCGGTCGATCACCTCAGCGTGCTGCCGGTGGGCATGGACGCGCGGTTCGGGCCGGAAATGCTTCGCCGCGGCGATCTGCTGGAGCTGCTCGAGCAGGTGCGCGACGGCTACGACATCATCATCATTGACACCGGCCCGCTTCTGGGCAGTCTCGAGAGCACGCCGGTCACCACCGCCGCCGACGCCGTGGTGCTCTCCCTCAAGCGCGGCCGGTCGCGCACGCGGCTGGAGGAGTCCATCCGCCGGCTGGAGAACGCCGGGGCGCGCTGCATCGGCGTGATTCTCAACGCCGTCGGCCGATCCGAGTGCTCGCGCTACGTCTCGGAGGCCTCGCTGGCCGCGGCGGAGATGGAACGGGAGGGTCGCGCCGGCGCCGCGCCTTCCGACCAGGGCGGGCGCGGCGAGCGGAACATCCTGATGACCGCGATGGAGGCCAGCTCCTCGCGCCATCGTGACCTCGGCGAAGAGAGAACAGACGCGGCGGCATGATCCGGAGCATGGAAGACAGCCCGAGCCGCGCGGCGACGATGACGCCCTCGTCTTCGGCGTCCCCGATGATCTGGGGCCTCACCCCGCGCGAGATCCACGATGCCTTCTGGCACGCCCGCGGCGTGCAGTGCGTGCGCCGCGGCTCGACCGCGACCCTGCAGCGGGCGGCCGAGCTGTACCTGCTCCTGGAGCCGGGCCAGCTCGTGATGTTCAACGTCGCGCCCCTCAGCGAGCGGTTGACCTGGCAGAACGCCGCCGTGTGCCGCGTCCGGCTTGTCGCCGGAAACGAGCAGGCCTACCGCGAGCGCGTGATCGTCGACGACCGAGGCCTGGTGCAGCGGATCGAGCGGCAGTACCGGCCGGAGAGCGGCGCGTCCTCCCGGGTGGTGCTCACCTCCAGCCGGCGCCTGGCCGGCCTCTGGATGGCCGCGACGTCCCGCCGGGAGGGATGGGACCGCGTGCGCCGCGCCGTCTCCTGGCCGCGTGTCGATCACTACAAGTGCTCGGGCCTCGCCTGCGTGGAGGGTGATCCGGCGCAGGAGCGGCGGCTGCTCGACGGGATCGTCCAGCGCTGGCCGAGCCCGGCGCAGTCCATCGACGGCCTGCAGGAACGGGAGGCGGGGGTGTGGCACGCGACGGGCGAAGCGCCCGCGGCCGAGGCGGTCCGCGTCGGTCCGTTGTGGCTGGGCTACGGCGCCGCCGCCGCCGACCATCGATGTCTCGTCGGCCCGAGATGGCTGGCCGATCGAGCGCCCTCGTCCGGTTCGACCGGGGCGGTGCGGCCTCGGCCGATCGCGCAGGTCGAACTCGTCGCGTCCCCGCGGCGCGCGGGGAGCCGGCCGCCGGATCTGACCTACGCGTTCCTCAAGCGATGCATGGACGTGGTGCTCAGCGGCACCGCCCTGATCGCGTTGCTTCCCGCGTTCGTCATCATCGCCCTGTGCATCGTGCTCGAGGACGGCTTTCCGATCTTCTTCGCCCACGCCCGCCAGGGGCGCGCCGGCCGGCCGTTCAAGTGCTGGAAGTTCCGCACGATGCACCGTCACGCCGAGGACATCGCCCGCGACCTGGAGGCGTACAACGTCTGCGACGGGCCGCAGGTGTTCATCCGCGACGATCCGCGGGTCACGCGGGTGGGCAAGTGGCTGCGCAAATCGCACCTTGACGAGATCCCGCAGTTCTTCAATGTCCTGACGGGCCAGATGAGCCTGGTGGGGCCGCGCCCGAGCCCGGATGACGAGAACCAGTACTGCCCCGCGTGGCGCGACACGCGTCTCAGCGTGCGCCCCGGCATCACGGGCCTGTGGCAGCTCAACCGGAGGCGGGAGCCCGGCGAGGACTTCCAGGAATGGATCAAGTACGACATCGAGTACGTGCAGCGGGCCAGCCTCCGCCTCGATCTGCACATCATGGTCAAGACGGCCTGGATCATTCTCAGAGGGAGATCTGAACATGCGCCTCAGTAAGAAGGCCAAGCGCCGGCTCGTCGTGCTGACCGCCGTTGCCGTGATGGCCGTGATCGGCGTGAGCGGCGTGAAGATGATCCGCGCGCACCAGCAGGAGCGCCTCATCGCCGCCGCGCACGAGAAGGGCGCGGCCGCGTACGAGCGCGGTGATCTTCAGACCGCCCTGGACGAGCTGAAGTATTACGTCCAGCACAAGAAACACGATCCGGAGGTCGTGGAGACGCTGCTCGATTTTGCCGACGCCCGGCGCCGGCTGCCGCTGCCCAACGCCCAGCATCTCGTCGAGGCGATGGGCTACTACCACCACGCCCGCAAGCTGCTCGACAATCACCCGGATCTCCCCGGGCGCGATGCGCTTCTGCTCGAGACGCAGCGGAAGCTGCTGGAGCTTTACGCGCTCCTCGGGATGCGCGTCGAGCTGGTGGAGACCGCCGATCGGGTGCTCGCCGGTCATCCCGACGACACGGACGCCCTGGCCGCGCGGGCCCGGGCGCTGTACCTGGATCGCGAGCTCGCCGAGGCGCTGAAAAGCGCCGAGCGGCTGGTGGCGATCGAGCCGGCCGACCCGGCGTGGCGGCATCTTCAGCTTCAGATCATGCAGGGCATGGCGGTGCCGGACGACGAGCTCATCGCCCAGTGCGATCGATGGATCGACGCGTGGGACGGAGACGGCCGCCTGCACCTGCTCAAGGCCGGCTGGCTGGCCGAGCTGGGCAGGATGGACGAGGCGCGGCGCGTCGCCGAAATCGCCGCCGAACGCGGCGCCGACACGCTCGAGATCCTCCAGCACACCGTCTCCCTGCTGGATCTGCTGCAAATGTCGGAGATCGCGTCGACGGTGCTCGCCGACGCGCGGCAGCGCTTTCCGCAGGAGCAATGGGTGCCCGAGGCGACGGTGCGGCGCCTCTGGCAGGCCGGGCGCGTCGACGAGGCCCTGGCCGAGCTGGAACGCGCCGAGCGCGACTTCGATTCACTCGATTCGGGGCTGTTGCGATTGAGCGTCGTCGTGCTCGTCGCCGCCGAGCGGGAAGAGGAAGCCCGGCCGGCGCTGGAACAGCTCGAAGCGGCGGCGATCGAGGGCGAGGCCGGCCGGGGCGATCGCGCCTGGGCCGAGGCCCTTCGCGCCCGATTGCACCTGACCGAATCGACCTGGCGGGAGGCCGTCGAGGCGTACCAGCGCGCCCTGGCCGCGGACGGCGACGATCCGATCCTGCACTTTCTGCTCGGCGAGGCATACGCGATGGCCGGCGAACACGCCCTCGCCGTCGAGGCCTATGGGCGCGCCTTCACCCGGCAGCCGAGCTGGCTCGTTGCGGGCGCGACGTACGCCGAGGCGCTGCTCACCGCCGGCCGGCCGCACGAGGCGTTCCGCATCGCCAGCACGCTGCTGGATCGCGCGCCGGAGGGCCGCCTCAGCGTCTACCTGCTCGTGGCCCGCACCTATCTGGCCTCGCTGAAGGCGGGCGGCGATCCCGTCATCGTCGAGGCCGACACCTCCCGCTCGATCGACATCGTTCAGCTTCTTTCCGCGATGCGCGAACAACTGCCGCAGCGGGGCGATGTGTCGATCCTGCTCGCCCGGGCGTGCTGCCTGACCGGCCGCCTGCGGGAGGCTCAGGGCGTCGTCCGCGAAGAACTGTCGGCGGAGGCGCCGAACACGAACGTCCTCCTGCCGCTGGCGCGGATCAGCCGGCGGCACGGGCTCAACCTGGAAGGCGAGCTGCTCGCCCGCGCGCGGGAACTGGATGGCCTGACCATCCCGATCGCCCTGGCGCGGGCGGAACTCCTTCTCGAACAGGATCGCGGCGCAGAGGGGCTGGCCCTCATCGATCGGGCGATCGGACTGGCGCCGCCCGAGAAGCGGAACGCGCCGGAGACCCGGCGGGCCCGTTGCGAATACCTCGTGAGAATCGATCATCCCGAGGCGCTGTCGGCGCTGGCCGATCTCATCGATGATCCCGCCCAACCGGTGCCGGTGCTGTTGTTCGTGCTCTCTCAACCGGAGGTGTGGGAGGAGGAGACGCTGGCGCGAGCGGCCGTCGATCGCCTCGAGCGCCGGCTCGGCGAGCACGCGCCGCAGGTGCGCCTCGCCGAGGCGAACGCAATGCTTCGCTTCCGGGGCGATGAAGAAGCGCGGCGGGCGAAGGCGATCGTGATGATCGGCGATGTGCTGGAGCAGTGCCCCGACTCGCTGCCGGCCCTGATCCTCATGGCCCAGGCCTCCCTCGTCGGCGAGAATCCGTCACCCGATCGTGCGATCGAACATCTTCAGCGCGCCGTCAATCTCGCGCCGGGCCGAAGCGATCTGCTCGTCCGCCTCATCGCCCTGCTCCAGCGGGCCGGTGATTACGAGACGGCGGACCGGTACCTGGCGCATCTCAGCCGTCTGGCCGAGTACGATCCCGGCGCGATGCGCAGCGAAATGCGCCTGCGCCACGTCCAGGGCGATTTCGAGGGCGCGCTGCTGCGCTTCGGCGGCGCGGTGGATGAAGACGCCCCGGTGGCCGATCAGCTCGTCCTCGCCGCCCTCCACGCGCGGGCCGGCGAGCACGACGCGGCCGAGGCCATCTATCAACGCCTCCTTCGCATCACGGATCACGACGGGCTCGTCGCGGCGCAGGCGGCGGAGTTCTACGCCAACACCGGCCGCTTCGAGAAGGGCCTGGCCCTCTTCGGGAAGGTCGGAGAAGAAGAAGCGCCGTTGCTGAAGGGCGGCTTCTACCTGCGGCACAGTCGATTCGACGAGGCCGAACGCTGGCTGACGAAAACCCTCGAGGCCGAGCCGGAGTCGGTGGAGGCGCACCATCAGCTCGCCCGGCTCTACGCGGCCCGCGCGCAGCCGGAGAAGGCGCGCGAGTACGCGCTGGCGGGCCTTCGGCTCGAACCGCGGCACGCCGGCCTGCGGGCCACGCTCGCCATGGCGAACATCGGCGCCGACGCATCCGGCCGGGGCGAGGCGATCAAGCTCCTTCGCGAGCTGGGCCGGGAGAACGACAGTCTGCTCGACACGCTCACGCTCCTCGAGCAGATCCCCGTCGAGGACGGCCGCACGTCGCCCACCGACGTCAACCTCCAGGCGGCGCGGACACTGACCGAGGCGCACCCGCAGTTCCTGCCCGCCTGGCTGCTGGCGATCACCCTGCATCGCGAGGCGGGGCAGATGCGGGAGACGATCGATCTCGCCCGGCGCGCGGTGGGCCGTTTCCCGGCCCACGCCGAGCCGGCCGAGTGGGCGTCGCGCCTGCTCATCGACGCCGGCCGCTGGAGCGAGGCGCTCGTCGAGGCGCGGGAATGGCGGCGCCGATCGCTGGATCGCCCCCTCTCGGCCGATCTGGCGCTCGCGACGATTCTGCTTCGACTCGATCGTCCCGGCGACGCGGCGGAGACGCTGGCGCCGTACGCTGACCGATTCGCGAGCCGGCGCGACGCGGAGCCGGACCGGTTCGCGCTGTGGCTGACCACGCTCGTGCAGGCCGGACGGGCGCACGAGGCGTGGGAGATCATCCGCGCGCCGGCGGCGGAGGATGATCAATGGCAATCGGTCTGGATCGATCTGGCCGGCATCGCCGAGTACGAAACGGCGAAGCAGATGCTGGCATGGCTGGCGCCGGTCGCGGCAGAAGACAGCGCGCTCGCCACGCTCCGGCTCGCCCAGGGGTACAGCGCGCTGGGATGGCGTTTTCAGCGGGACGAATGCTTCGATCGGGCCGAGAACCTGATCGGCGATGAGCCGGCCGACGGCGGGCTGCGCCTCGCCTGGCTGTTCCTTCGCGCTCGTATCGCCGAGGGACGCGGCGAGCTGGCCGAAGCCGAGCGCCTCTATCGCGCGGTGCTCGCCGAGCAGCCGGACGCGGCGGCGGCGCTGAACAACCTCGCCTTCGTCCTGACCCGGTCGCCCGATCGCTGCGCCGAGGCGCTGCCCTACGCCGAGCGGGCGCTGGCGGCCGAGCCGGACCAGCCGGACCTGCTGGACACCTACTCCCGTGTCCTGTTGTGCCTGGGCCGCACCGGGGAAGCGCGTGACGCCCTGGAGCGGGCGCTGCAAGATCGACCGAACGACATCACGTTGAATCTCTCGCTGGCCGAGCTGTTCATCCGGATCGAGGCGTTCGACGACGCCCGGGCCGCGCTGGAGACAGCGCGGCGGGAGCTGGACCGTCTGGCCCTGGCCGAGTCGGCGCTGGAGAAGCGGATCGACGCCGTCGCGCGGCAATTGCGCAACGCGGTCGCGTCGGCGGATTCATGATTCACCCAACCCCCTCAGGAGGCAATCGATGAAGGGCGTCATCCTTGCCGGCGGACTCGGAACCCGACTCCGACCCCTCACCCTCGTGACCAACAAGCACCTGCTGCCGGTCTACGATCGGCCCATGATTTACTACCCCATCGACTGCCTGCTCAACGCGGGTCTGGACGAGATCCTCATCGTGACCGGCGGCGAGCACGCCGGCGACTTCCTCAAGCTGCTCCGCAACGGCAAGCATCTGGGGATCAAGGACCTGCAATACACCTACCAGGAGGGTGAAGGCGGCATCGCCGATGCGCTGCTCCTCGCCGAAGACTTCGCCGACGGGGAGAAGATCTGCGTCGTGCTCGGCGACAACATCATTCAGCGGCACATCCGCCCCGCGGTGGGGGAGTTCTTCACCCAGCCCCGCGGAGCGAAGATCCTGCTCAAGGAGGTGAGCGACCCGCAGCGGTTCGGCGTGCCGCGCTTCGAGGACAACCGGGTGGTGGAGATCATCGAGAAGCCGCAGGACCCGCCCAGCCACTACGCCGTCACCGGCATCTACATGTACGACAACAACGTGTTCGACATCTGCCGCACGCTCGAACCCAGCACGCGGGGCGAGCTGGAAATCACCGATGTCAACAACGAGTACATCCTGCGCGGCGATCTGACCGCGAGCGTGCTCGAGGGCTGGTGGACGGATGCCGGCACGTTCGAGTCGCTGTACCGCGCGGCGCGCCTCGTCGCCGAGGGCGGGGCCAATCTGACCGATGAGCGTCCCGCGGAGACGAAGGCCGCCTGAGCGAGGCGGCCTGCACGTTCATGGAGCACGCGATGTCCAGCGATACTCGCCAGATCCTCGTCACCGGCGGCGCCGGGTTCATCGGCAGCAACTTCGTCCGCTTCGTGCTCGAGCAGCGCCCGGGCTGGCGCGTGGTGAATCTCGATGCCCTGACCTACGCGGGCAACCCGGAGAATCTCCGCGACGTCGAGCACGATGATCGCTACACGTTCGTGCACGGTGACATCCGAGCTCGGGAGACCGTCCTCGCCGCCCTCGCCGGGTGCGATGCGGTCGTCCACTTCGCCGCCGAGAGCCACGTCGATCGCTCGATCCTCGATTCGACGCCGTTCATCTCGACCAACGTGCAGGGGACGCAGGTGCTGCTCGACGCCTGCCGGGAGGTGGGCGGTGTTTCCCGTTTCGTGCAGGTCGGCACGGACGAGGTGTACGGCGAGCTGCCGCTGGATCGCCGGCACGTGAAGTTCACGGAGCGCACGCCGCTGAAGCCCAACAGCCCGTACTCGGCCTCGAAGGCCGCGGCGGATCTCCTCGCCCTGGCCTGCCATCACACGTTCGGCCTGCCCGTGGTCGTCACGCGATGCTCCAACAACTTCGGGCCCTGCCAGTATCCCGAGAAGGTGATCCCGCTCTTCGTGAGCAATCTCATCGACGGGCTGAAGGTGCCGCTCTACGGCGACGGGCGCAACGTCCGAGACTGGCTGCACGTCGTCGATCACTGCGAGGCGCTGCTGACGGTGCTTGAACACGGCCGGCCCGGCGAGGTCTACAACATCGGCGGGAACAACGAGCGCAGCAACCTGCAGCTCACCCACACCATCCTCGAGCTGATGGGGCTCGACGAGCGGATGATCGAGCCCGTGCCCGATCGGCTGGGCCACGATCGGCGCTACGCCATCGACG
>JAXHTH010000226.1:0-23704 GCA_034211115.1 Planctomycetota bacterium
GGCTGGTTGAGATCCCACGTCGCGGCCCGGATCCCCCCCTTCGCCCGCTGCGGCGTGCGGATCGTCCAGAGCAGATCATCATCGACCGCGAGCTGGATGAGGAACCGCATCGTGGACAGGTGCCGATCGACGGCTGCGGGGACCTCATCCGCCGGCGTGAGGGCGGGCTCGCGGAGGATCGCGGCGAGGTATGCCGCGGGTCGGGTGGTCTGCTCTGGACGATCCGCACGCCGCAGCGGGCGAAGGGGGGGATCCGGGCCGCGACGTGGGATCTCAACCAGCCCGTCGCGGCCCAGGCGATGGGGCTCCTCACCGCCGCCGAGACCCTCATCAGCCTCGATTCTCTCGCGGAAAAAGCCCGAAAACCGTGATCCTACGCGTGCCTCGGCCGTCCAAAAACTTCTGCGGGATTCCCCGCCAGCCGAATATACTCAGGCGCATCCAGTGGATTGGTCGGGGGGACACGGAACCCGGCCGATCGATTCACCGCGTGACGTCGGAGGTTCACACCATGAGACTCCTGATTACCATCATCGCCGCCGGCTGCCTGCTCGCCGGCTCGACCGCTTTCGGCCAGAGCCTGTCGGATCGCATCAACCATGTGATGAAGCAGCGCGCCGCGGCCCAGCGAAACAACGAATCCAAGGGGCGGATGCTCGGCGTCCTCCTCTATACGGATCTCACCGTCCGATTCGAGGACACCCCCGCCCGCGAGGCGCTCAACTATCTCAAGACCCTCCTGGGCGTCAACATCGTCGGCCGTTACAACGACGAGGGGATCAGCGGCGGCATCGATCCGGACACGCCGATCAACCTCGATGTCGAGAACAAGCCGGCCCTGACGGTCCTGGAGATGGTGCTCGACCAGTGCGCGGTCGACTTCGAGGAGTGCACCTGGCAGCTCCGCGAGGGCTACGTCGAGGTGGGCACCAAGGAGCGTCTGGGCACGCGCCGGGCCCAAGAGGTCCGCTACTACCCGATCCGCGATCTGCTTTTCGAGCCGCCGATGTTCGACAACGCGCCCGAGCTGG
Source organism: Planctomycetota bacterium (assembly GCA_034211115.1). Taxonomy (GTDB): domain Bacteria; phylum Planctomycetota; class Phycisphaerae; order Phycisphaerales; family SM1A02; genus JAXHTH01. The sequence continues at coordinate 1,032 of JAXHTH010000226.1, forward strand.
ACCTTGACAGCGCCCTCAACCAGGGCGGCGGCCAGGGCGGCGGAGGCGGCGGAGGCGGCGGCGGCTTCGGCGGAGGCGGGGGCGGCGGGAGCGGCGGCGGAGGCGGAGGCGGCTACGGCGGGGGCGGCGGCTCCATCTTCGGTGACCCCGGCGCCGAACCCCCGAGAATCACCGAAGAGGAAAAGGTCGACCAGATCATCAACCTGATCTACGAGATCGTCGAGCCCGACGGCTGGGCCGCCAACGGCGGCGAGTGGGGCTCCATCCGCTACTACCAGGGCACGCTCATCATCCGCGCCCCGGACTTCATGCATCGACAGATCGGCGGATATCCCTTCCCCATCCGTCCCTCCGGCAGCAGCCGACCCACCGCCGGCGGCATCCGCTACGTCACCTTCGGCGCCGATCATTCGGACATCGACATTCCGAGCCCGCCCCCGGCGGCGGTGACCGAGGTCGAGGAGGACGATGACCAGAGCGCCGAGCGCGGCGAGAACGAGTCCTGACCCCCGCCCGCATTCCGCGGATCATCCACCCATCGACCCTTCACGCAGCGATCGCCGATCGCTGCGTTTTTCATGCGCATCCCGATGATGGCGGGCGCGGCGGGGATGGCGGCTCATCGGCCGCGCTGCCCGCTCGGCCGTGTACCATTTCGCGGAACAGCGGGCCTCACGGCCGTGTCTGTCGATCGGAGCGGCCCACCTTCGCCGGCTGCCCAGTTCAACGACGAAAGGACCGAGCGGTGCTGCATCGAAGACTCGCCACAATGATCGTCGCCTCCGCCCTGCTTCTCCTCGCCGCCTGCCAGGCGACGCCACCGGACAACCGCGGGCAGTCCGGCTACCGGATGGATCCCGCGCGTGACGCGCCCAGCGAGCTGGGCACCCGCGCGCCGCGCAGCCAGGATCTCGTCACCGCCTCCGACAAGATGGCCCAGGACATCGCCTCGCGGCTGGACATCACCAACCGCGAGAGTCCGCCGCGTATCTTCGTGGGGAAGATCGAGAACCACTCGGTGATGCCCGAGCAGAATTACCAGGTCTTCCTCGTCCGCCTCCGCGGCCAACTCCAGGCCTCCGGGGCCCGGCACGGGCTGGAGTTCATCCGCGAGCGGCAGTACGTCGAGCAGCAGCGCGACCGCGAGTACGGCGGGAAGGACCCGGAGTCGACCGCCGCGGCCTACGAGTCGCGCGCCGATTACGTCCTCACCTGCGAGATCTACGACCTCCCGTCCGGCGGGACGAACTACTACCTCTTCGACTACCAGCTCGTGCAGCTTCGCGACGCGGAGACCGGCCCGGACGTGGGCCGGGGCGCGATCGTCTGGGAGAACACCTATGAGGTGAAGTTCCAGTGACCCCCGGAACTCGGACACCCGGAACTCGGACACCCGGAATCGCGGCAGCCCCCGGAACAGGGCCGGGTCCGTTTCCCGGGCCGGAAATTGGACCAGGTCCGTTTTCCGTGGGGAGGCGCGCGGCGGTCCGGCTTTGCATGGTCGCCTCCTTTCTGTTGATCGCCGCCCTCCTGCCCGGATGCGGCGGGCCGCCCACCGCGCGCACCACCTTCCTCCGCAGCGTCGATCTCGTCGACATGACCGACCGGATGGCGCAGTCCTTCGCGGGCGACGACATCGTCGGCCGGCGCGAGGCCGACGACGAGCCGTGGATCATCAGCATCCATCGCGTCGTGAATCACACGAACCAGATCATCCGCGACAGCGAGAAGTGGCTCTATCTCGCCCGGCTGCGCGCGCAGCTCGCGCAGTCGGAACTCGCGAACGAGCGGAGCATGATCTGGATCATCCCGCCGGAACGCTGGCCCATCGTGGCCGAGGAACTGGGCGTCTCCGAGGAGCCCTACGGCCTGCGGATGGATCCGACTCATCTTCTGACGGCGGAGTTTCACGCGCTGACGCAGACCTCCGGCCGCGGCCGATCCGACGCCTACGTGTGCAGCTACCAACTGCTGGACCTGGACACGGGCACGATCGTCTGGGAGGACACGTGGGAAGTGAAGCGCGCCGTGTCCGGTCTCACCTACGACTGACCGCGCCGACGCAGACGGCGGGATCGACCGCCCGTTTCGCGACGGGCTTCATCCCCGTCCCTCCCCGGAAGGAAGCCCGATTCTCGATGGCTCGCCTCGCCGCCCAACCCGGCACTCTTCTCCCCGGCCTGCTCGCATCGGCGCTGCTCGCGCTCGCCGGCTGCCAGTCCGCGCCGCGCAACATGCCCGCGGTGCGGTCCTATTACAACTACGACTTCACCTCCGCGCGCGAGGCCCTGCGCGGCGATGCGTATCTTCGCAACGATGAGCAGACGCTGCTGGACAATCTCCGGCTCGGGATGGCCGCCCTCGCCGACGGCGACCTGCGCGAGGCGGAGCGCGCCCTGGGCCGTTCCTTCGAGCTTCTCTCGACGGCGGGGCTGAACGCCGATCGCACCACCGCCGCCGTCTTCATTCACGAGGGCGTGCGGATCTGGAAGGGCGAGCCGTTCGAGCAGGCCCTGGCGTATCACTACGTGTCCGCGCTCTACGCGGTGATGGGCGACTGGGAGAACGCCCGCGCCGCCGCCGCCAACGCCCTCTTCCGGCTCACCGACTTCGGCGCCGATCAGACGCCCGAGAAGCTGGTGCGCAACGCGGCGAAGGACGACGACTATCTCGACGAGGGCTACACCGCCGTCGACACCGACTTCGCCCTCGGCTTCCTCATGCAGGCCCTTGCCTCCGATCTCTCCGGCGCCGCCGGCGCCGGGCGGCAGTACGACGCGGCGCTGGAGATCAACGGCGATCTCGAACCGCTCGTGCAGACCCTCCGCGCGCGCGACTTCGACACGCTGCTCATCGTCGATTACGGCAAGGGGCCGACGAAGATCGCCTATGGCCGGGATAGCGCACTCGTGCGCTTCGTCGAGCAGGACACGCACCGCGGCCCGCTGGTCGTGTCCATCGACGGCCGGGAGGCGATCCGCGCCCGGCCCGTCTGCGATGTCAACCGCATGGCCCGCGATCATCGCTGGAACAACCTCGAAGATGTCCGGCGAGCCAAGAGCCTCATCGGAGACGCCCTGCTCGTGACCGGATCGATCGTCGCATCGCACGGCGATCGCGACAACCGGCTCATCGGGGCGGGGATGATGCTCGCGGGCCTGCTCAGCAAGTCCGGGGCGAAGGCCGACACCCGCTACCTCGAGTTCGCCCCCCAGCTCATCTATCTCGTACCCGTCCGGCTCGAAACCGCCGGCGATCTGCGGGTGATGGGGGCCGGCGATGAAGGCTCGAGGATGCTCCTGCCCGACGTCGAGCCGGGCACGGCCGACAACCCGCGCGCGATCTATCTTCGCCTGCACGGCGTGGACAGCCCCGATCCCGCGTGGCTGACTGCCGACACGCTGATCTATGGCAACGATCACGCCGGCGTGCGGCCGGGCGATTATCCCTGGATCCTCGGCGGGCGCGACGTATCCACCCCCTCGCGGCGCGCGCTTGAGGCCTACCAGGCCGGCGGCCATCTGGCCGACCTGACCGTCGCCGACCTGCGGGATCTCTACCGCGCCGAGGCGATCGTGCTCGGCTCGGGCATGGAGGGGCGGCCGGGCGTGAAGCGCAACCCGTCGTACCGGCATATTCTGGAAGGCGGGACGGGCCTGTTCACCCCCCGGCCGTACTCGATGGGCTACAAGCGAGTGATGTTCAGCCCGCACGGCCGGTACGACCCGGATTCGGAACTCGCCCGGAATGCCGCCCTTCGCATCCGGGTCCAGCAGGATGACCCCGAACAGGAGGAACTTCGATGATGCGGCTCGCCGTTCTCTGCCTCGTGCTCGCCTCGTTTCTCGCCGCCGGCTGCGAAGCGCCGGACCGCGCCCCGGCGCCGGGGTACGGCGACCCGTATCCCGCCCCGCTGAACGATCCGCAGATCAGCGTGCTCAGCGAGGAGCTTCGCCCCTGGCTGCTGTTCAGCCCCGCCACGGTGACGAAGGGGGAGCGTCGGCCGATGCAGGTGCAGGTGCCGGTGCGCAACGCCGCGGCCCGCAGATATCTCATCGAGTATCGCATCCTGTTCTACGATGAGAACGGCGCGGAGCTCGAGCCGCTCATGAGCTGGAAGATGGTCCCGCTGGAGCCGAAACAGACGGTCCGCCTGAAGGCGGGCGCGCTGGACGCCGCCGCGGAGAGCTACCGTCTCGAGATCAAGTGGTCGAGGTAGGCATGGTGGCATCATGGCATCAAGACATCAAGGCATGTTGACATGGAAGCCGGACGCCGCTTGCGGCGTAGCATGCAGCCGCAGCGCCCCTGACCCTCGGACCTCCGTCACCCCAGTGCCGACAACGGCACCGCATACGTAAACGATTCCTCCACCGTCGGCACGGCGCCCAGATCGATGGGAAGCACCGTCGCGCGTTCGTGGTCCGTGTTGAGGATGATCACGCGCGGTCCGCGCATCTCGATGCCGGTCTCCGCGTGCTCATGCCCGAGGCAGAAGAGCTTCACGCCCCAGCGCTGCGCGAGCTCCTCCGTCTGCTCGACCGTGTATTGCCGGCCCCAGACCATGAGATACGCCGACCCGTGCGGGGCCCGGTAGTCCTCCTCGCGGAGGTCGCGGTGAAAGAGGTCGGTATCGAAGTGCGGCATCATCGCCGCCATCGGAAGCGAATGCGCACAGAGCACGCCTCCGGCATCGTCGGGCGATTCGCTGATCAGCGCGATGGGCATGGCGGCGATGAATCCGTTGATCGCCTCGGCCACGTCCAGCGCCCGCTCGCCGAACACGTAATCCAGCGCCATCAGGAACAGCTCGACGCTGTTGCCCGCGCCCTTGCTCACCCCGCGCCCGGTCATCTGGGCCAGCTCGTGGTTGGCGAGCACCGAGTGCACCTGCTCGGGACGGTCCACGATCAGCTCCGCCACGCGGCTGAGCATGCGGTAGCTGAAGTCCATGCCGTTGAGCAGCCGCTCGCCGTGGATCAGTTCGTGCATGACGACGTAATGGTCGGGCGACTCGTCGAGCCTGGCGAGGCGGATGATCTTCTCGAGGTGGAAGGGATTGTCGTGCAGGTCGCCGGTGGCGATGAGCCGTCCCCGCGCGGGCAGGCGGACAATGGAGTTCTCGCGTCGCTCGGCGCCGCGCATGGCCTCGGCGGCGTGCCGGAAGAGGGCGATGACCGCCGCCGCGTCGTTGTAGTTGGTGGCGTGCCGCACGGGGGCAGGATAGCGAAAACGGGCCGGCCTGCCGATGGCGGGCCCGCGGCGTCCCGGCCGCCGCCCCGGCCGCGTCGGGGCCCGGGAGCGGCGCTTATCGGACCCGCGCCGCGGTCAATTCGCCCCGCCCCGGGCAAAGGGCCGCTTTTCTGCTTGCCCGCGGATATCCGGACCATTAGCTTCGGGGTTGTTCGACGCGGCGATCCGGTCATGTCGCACCGATCCGCGAGAGCCGCGTCGGGAGAATGGCCCGAGGAGAAGTTCGCGGAGCTCGAGAGGGAGAGAAAGCGAGCGATGAACGCAGCGAGCAGGGAGGAATCGGTCTACGTGGCGTGCTGCGCCCGGGCCGTGCACAGCCTCGTCGCGGCGCGCCCTCCGCCCGGCGGGCGCGCGTGGTGCACCCGCGCGCCGCCGGCCCGCCGCCGCTGCGCGTGATCCCGGGCCGTCCGTCCCGACATCACGCCCGGCGCAGACGCACCGGCCGGCCGCGTCCATGAAACCCACGTCGGTGTTTCCGTGTGATTATCCTCTCCGCACGCACGACCTCCACCACTCTTTTCCGTTGCCTGAGAGGAGGCGGAAGGTCGGGCACAAACACGAAACACCGCGCCGAACGGGTGCCGCGAAGCGGGCGAGTCCCCCGGCTCGCCCGCTTCGTTTTCTTCGTTCCTCCCGGCAGGCCCGCCGGCGATCACGTCTGCTCGTCGATCGAGAACCGCCACGCGCAATACCACTCGTCCGGGTGCGGATCGGGCGGGCAGCCCACGCACTCGGTGCGGATGCGATCATCGATCGCCTCGGCGAAGAAGGGATACTCGACCATCCCCGCCGACTTGCACGGGTAGTCATCCAGCCCCTTGCGCTTCCGCGCCGACTGCACGCGGCAATCGTTCATCCGGAACACGAAGCTGTTTTCGGTTTCATCGGTGATGGACTGCTCGTTGACGAACGCGTAGAGGCGGAAACGAAGCGCTTTCTTCAGTCCCTCCAGGCCCGGGCGTTCACCCAGGCCCAGGAGGCGCTTGATCGACCAGGCCTCGAAGGGCGAAAAGCGCGTCCAGCAACTGTCGTTGCACCGCTTGGCGTCGTACATCCCCCGCGCGAACTCGACGGACTGGAACCACACGCCGTCGTTGGCGAGCCAGTTGACGGCCAGGGCCCGGCGCAGCGCGTCCAGCGTCTCGCCGGGGAGGTCCAGCAGCGGCTTCGGGACGCCGTCCTCCAGCTCGAACCCCAGCGTCCCGGCCAGGCGCTTCATCTGGATGTGCCGGCTCTTGTCGTAGGCCTCGGCGAGGATCTCCCGCGCCCGCTTCGGGCCGAGCTGGTGCTCGACCTGGGCGTACCACATCGCGTGATGCATCACGATGCGGTGCATCAGGTCGAGCACGAAGGCGGCGTTGGCGTGGTGATCGAGATCGGCCGGCGTGCTGAGGTCTTCGTCCATCGTCGCGCTCCTGGGTCGGGGAAGCTCCAGCATAGCGGAAAGCCCGCCCCGCCCGGCGCGATTCGCCGGCGCGCCGCGCCCGCCGGCCGGTACAATCAACGCGTGATGATCCGTTGGACAGGAGGTACACCATGACCGTGCACGCATTCGCCGCGCATGAGCCCGGCGGGCGGCTGCAGCCGTTCGAGTTCGAGCCCGGGCCGCTGCCGCCGATGGAGGTCGATATCGATGTGCATTGCTGCGGCCTCTGCCACAGCGATCTGCACATGCTCGACAACGACTGGAACATGACCCGCTATCCGTTCGTGCCCGGGCACGAGGTGATCGGGACCGTCCGGGAGGTGGGTTCGAGCGTGAAATACCTCACGCCGGGCGAGCGGGTCGGCGTGGGCTGGCAGAGCGGGTCGTGCGCCATGTGCGAGTGGTGCCGCTCCGGGCACGAGCAGTTGTGCCCGGAATCGCAGGGCACCTGCGTGCAGCGTCACGGCGGGTTCGCCACCTCGCTCCGCGCCGACAGCCGCTTCGTGCTGCCCATCCCCGAGGAGCTGGCCACGGAAGTGGCCGGCCCCCTGCTGTGCGGGGGGGTGACGGTGTTCAGCCCGCTGCTCAACTACGGCGTGCATCCGACGATGAAGGTGGGCGTGATCGGGATCGGCGGGCTGGGCCATCTCGCCCTCCAGTTCCTCGCCGCCTTCGGCTGCGAGGTCTGGGCCTTCTCCTCCACCCCCGACAAGGAAGAGGAAGCCTACGACCTCGGGGCCGATCACTTCGTCAGCAGCCGCGATGAGGAGTCGCTGGCGCTGATGGGCCACGCGCTGGACTTCATCATCTCGACGGTCTTCGTGAACCTGGACTGGGGGGCGTACCTGAACATTCTCCGCCCCAACGGGACGCTGTGCGTGGTGGCCGCCCCGGGCGAGGACATGGCGATCCCCGCCTTCCCGCTGCTCATCGGGCAGCGCCGTCTCGTGGGCAGCGTGATCGGCAGCCCGTTCATGGAGCGGGCGATGCTCGAGTTCGCCGCCCGCCACGACATCGAGCCGGAGATCGAGCTCATGCCGATGACGGCGATCAACGACGCCTTCGACAAGCTCCGCCGCAACGATGCGCGGTATCGGATTGTCTTGAAGAACGAAAGCGCGTGACGCGCGTGTTTGCCACGGCCGGCGAGCGCATCAGGGGTGCCGCGGCCAGCGAGCGCAGCGAGTCGGCCGTGACCGACGTTCGACATGTCATACGTGACGAACGCGCCTCACGGGGTCCGCGCAGCCGACCCTGCGATCTCATCACTCATCGCTTCTCGACTCTCGCGCATTACACGGCCGACTCAGCCCCCGGATTCGCTCGCTGGCGGCGACGCCCGCAGCCCGCCCTCGGCGCACCGCCGACTCCCTCCGGTCGCTGGCGGCGGCACCCCTTGATGACGGTTCGCCTCAATCCCCTCCCAGCACGTTGAAGACGCCGCCGAGGACGGAGCCTTCGCCCTTGTCCTTGCCCCCGCCCTGCGGGGCCGCGGCGTAGATGCGGTCGGCCATCCGGCTGAAGGGCAGGGTCTGGAGCCAGACGATGCCCGGGCCCCGGAGGGCGGCGTAGAAGAGCCCCTCCCCGCCGAAGATCTTGTTCTTGATCCCCTTCACCCACTGGATGTCGTAATCGACGGTGGCCTCCATCGCCACGAGGCAGCCGGTGTCGACGCGCAGCACCTCGCCCGGGCCGAGCCGGCGCTCGATGACGGACCCGCAGGCGTGCACGAAGGCCATCCCCTCCCCGTCGGATGACGTGATGCGCTGGAGGATGAACCCCTCGCCGCCGAAGAATCCCACCCCGAGACGCTTCTGGAAGGCGATGTCCACATCGATGCCGCGGGCGCCGCAGAGGAAGGCGTCCTTCTGGCAGATGATCGTCCCGCCGTGATCGGCCAGCTCGACGGGAATGATCCGTCCCGGGTAGGGGGCGGCGAAACCGACATCGCGCCGCTCCATGCCCTGATTGGCGAAGAAGGTGATGAAGAAGCTCTCGCCGGTCACGAGGCGTTTGCCGGCCTTGAAGAGCTTGCCCATGAGCCCGCCTTCCTCGCCGGTCATGGACATGCTGGTGGCCATCTCGATGTCCGGCTCCATGTACATCATCGCCCCCGCCTCGGCCACCGCCGCTTCCTGGGGATCGAGCGTGATGACGACGGCCTGGAGATCGTCGCCGACGATTTCGTAGTCAATCACATCAGCGGGCATCGCGTTGCTCCTGGTATTCGCTGCGTTTCGGTGGCGGCGTCGCGGGATCGGGATGTTACCTGATCGGCCGTCCGCGACGGGCGGTTGAGGATTCGCCCCGGCCGTGCGGTGATCGAGCCCGCCGAGTGCCGCGATCGCCTGCCGCTCCGAACACCGCGGGGGAACGGGAATCGCTGCCTGAGAATTGGACCTGGTCCAATTCCTCGTGGTCCGATTGTGCGGCGGCGTCCGGCGCCGGGGCCCGGGTTGGCCGGGGGTGATCGGTCAATCGCTTTCGGCGGCGTGGGCGGCGGCGACGACGATGCGCACGAACCGCTCCGGCTCGGGCGGCGCCTCGCCAAGTTGTCCGGCCCGGGAGATGAGACCCCAGCAACAGGCGTCAAGCACGCCGGCCGTCCGCAACTCGCGCTGGGTGACCTCCTCGACACGCACGCCCGCCAGCACCGCGGCAAGCTGCTGAAGGAACTGCTGCCGGAGCCCGCCGAACTGGCCCGGCTGGCCGATCTCATCGAACAGATACCCGTTCACGCGAAGCCAGAACCGGGCGGCCCGGGGATTCTCACGAGCGAGGGCGGCGTACCTGCCGGCGACATAGCCCAGCCGGTCCCCCGCTGACGGCATATCCGCCGCCCCATCGCGGACGGTCTCGAGAAAGGTGCGCTGCACGTCTTCCCAGAGGGCGATGATGAACTCGTCCTTGCTCTGGAAGTGCAGGTAGAAGACGCCCTTGGCGACGTCGGCCGCCTCCGTGATATCGAGGACCGACACGAGCCCGATGGGCTGGCGTTCGAAGCCGGCCAGGCCCGCCTCGAACATCGCTCTCCGGGCCGCCAGGGCCTTCCGGGCCCTCCGGCCCAGCGAATCGCCCACGTTTGTTTGGTCTTTATCAGGCATATCGAGAGCCCTGTTCGGACAGAGAGAGTCGGCTCAGGCCTTGACCGGCGCTGACCGAGTCGTCATACTTGGTCAGCTAGTCTACTCCCTGATCCGCGCTTTGGACACGATCGTGAACATGCGCAGGTAGGGGAAGTCGGGGCAACAGGACAGGAGAACTCGATGACAGTGGCCAGAAGCGAGCCAGAAATCACCACCGTGCGCAGCGGGCGCTTCACCCTCCGGCTTCCCCGCACGGAAAGCACGCTCGACCAGGACCAGGAGTGGTTCGAGGTCGAATACGAGGGCGAACGTCGGCGGATGCGGATTCACGATTACGCCGGGCTCTACAGCGTGCCCGATCTGTATGAGGCGGTGGTGTACGATCGGCTTCGCTGCGCCTCCCCGCCCCGCATTGTCAACCTGCTCACGTCCGTCCTCGCCGACTGGCCCACCGATGCGGCCCACCTGCGGGTGCTCGATCTCGGGGCCGGCAACGGCATCGTCGCCAGCGAACTCAAGGGCGCCGGCGTCCGCGAGATCGTTGGCCTGGATCTCATTCCCGAGGCGGAGAGGGCCGCGCGACGCGATCACCCCGAGGCCTACCGCGACTACGTCGTGGCCGATCTGACCGATCTGAGCGAGGACGATCACCGCCGGCTGCGGGAGCGGCGTCTGAACTGCCTGGCCGTCGTCGCCGCCCTCGGTTTCGGCGACATCCCGCCCGACGCCTTCGCCAACGCGGTCAACCTCCTCCTCCCCGAGGGCTGGCTGGGCATCACGATCAAGGAGACCTTCCTCTCGCCGGACGATGACAGCGGCTTCGCCTGCCTCATGCGCGCGATGATCAATGATCGGATCATCGACGTGCAGGCTCATCAGCGGTATTGTCACCGCGTCTCCCTCAGCGGCGACAAGCTCTTCTACTACGCCATCGTGGGCCGGAAGCTGAGAGACGTGCCCGACTCGCTCGTGAAGGACGCCATCGAAGGCCGGCGACGGGAATCGATCAAGGCGCGTGACGGCGCGGGCCTCCTTCTCGGCGGCGAAGCGCCCGATGCCTGAATCCGCCGGGGACGACGGGATCAGCCGATGATCACGCTCGACGGCGTGTGCAAGTCCTTCAACGACGGCGACACGCTCGCCGTGCAGAACCTCGACCTCCACGTCGAGGACGGCGAACTGCTCATCCTCCTCGGCGCCTCCGGATGCGGGAAGACCACCACCCTGAAGATGATCAACCGGCTCATCGAGCCGACCGAGGGGCGGATCGAGATCGGCGGGGAGGAAATCCGCAGCCTCGATCCGATCCCCCTTCGCCGACGCATCGGATACATCTTCCAGGGCATCGGCCTCTTCCCGCACATGACCATCGCCCAGAACGTGGGCGTCGTTCCGCGCCTGCTGGGCTGGAAGAAGGCCGACATCGAGTCGCGCGTCGACGAGCTGCTCGAGCTCGTCGGCCTCGCCCCGGACGACTACCGCGATCGCCGGCCGCGCGAGCTGTCGGGGGGCCAGCAGCAGCGGATCGGCGTGGCCCGCGCCCTCGCCGCCCGCCCCCAGGCCCTGCTCATGGACGAGCCGTTCGGCGCGCTGGACCCCATCACACGCGATGAACTGCAGAACGACTTCAAGCGCCTGCACGCCGAGATGGGCCTCACCGCCGTGATGGTCACCCACGACATGACCGAGGCGCTGCTCATGGCCGACCGCATCGCGGTCATGGAGGACGGTCAACTCGTCGGCCTCGGCACCCCCCACCAGCTCATCACCGACCCTCCGCATGAATACGTCGAGACGCTGATGAACATGCCCAAGCGGCAGGCGGACGAGGTCGAGTCAATCGCCCAGGGATCGTGATGGACCAACTGACCGCGGAGCTTGAGAGGCTGCCGGAGCTGCTCGCCGAGCATCTGCGGCTCTCGCTGAGCGCCCTGGGGCTGGGGATCTCCATCGGCATCTTCCTGGCGATCCTCTCGACCCGCTTCCGGCGCATGCAGGGTCCGCTGCTGGCGGTGGCCAGCGTGTTCCAGACGATCCCGAGCATCGCGCTGCTGGCGGGGATGCTGCTGCTCATCGGGAAGATCGGCTTCATCCCCGCCCTGATCGCTCTGCTGTTCTACAGCCTTCTGCCCGTCCTGCGCAACACCATCACGGGCATCGAGAACGTCGATGAGGAGCTCATCGAGGCCGGGCGCGGCATGGGGATGACGCCCGGCCAGCTCCTGCGCAAGGTCCAGATCCCGCTCGCGTTTCCCGTCATCATCGCCGGCGTGCGCACCGCGACGGTCTGGGTGGTGGGCATCGCCACCCTCGCCACGCCGATCGGGCAGAAGTGCCTGGGCGAGTTCATCTTCAGCGGCCTGTCGACGAAGAATTACACCGCGGTGGGTGTCGGTGTCGTCTCCGCGGCGGGGCTGGCGCTGATCCTCGACGGCCTCATCCGCCTGCTGGAGCTGGCCGCATCGCGCCGCAGCCGTCCGCTGCTCATCACCGCCCTGCTGCTGCTCGCGGCGGTCACGCTCGGCGGGCTCTCACCGATCCTCCTTCCTTCAGGCGAAAGAAACAGCGACTCGGCCATCGTGGTCGGGGGCAAGGATTTCACCGAGCAGTTCATCCTCGCCGAGTTCATCGCCGAGCACCTGAACGAGTCAGGCGTGCCGGCGCGGTCGCTGTCCAACCTCGGCTCGACCGTCGCCTTCGATGCCCTCACCGCTGGCCAGATCGACTGCTACGTCGAGTACACGGGCACGATCTGGTCCAACTACATGAACCGGCAGGACACGCCCGAGCCGGAGGAGGCGCTGAAGGGCGTCCGGCGCTGGCTGAAGGACGAGCACGACGTCGAACTCGTGGGGCGGCTGGGATTCGAGAACGCCTACGCGCTGGCCATGCGCGGCGGGCAGGCCGACGAATCCGGCATCGACACCATCGCCGGTCTGCTCCCGCACGCCGGCGACATGCGCCTCGGCGGCAGCTTCGAGTTCTTCGGACGGCCCGAATGGAAGGCGATCCGCAACGTCTACGGCCTCGAGTTCGGCGACACCGTCAGCATGGACCCGACGCTGATGTACGAAGCGGTCCGCGACGAGGAGGTGGATGTGATCGCGGCGTTCTCGACCGACGGCCGCATCGCCGCCTACGAGCTGAAGGTGCTGGACGATCCGAAGCACGCGCTGCCGCCGTACGACGCGGTCCTGCTCGTCCGGAGCGAGGCGATGGACAACGCCGAGCTGGAGATCGCGCTGGAGTCTCTCGTCGGCACGATCGACGACGAGGCGATGCGCGAGGCGAACAAGATCGTGGACGTCGAGGGCCGCCCCATCCCCGACGCCGCGAACGCCCTGCACGAGCAGACCGCCGACCATCAACAGGACGGCTGAGAATCATCCGGGGAACAGGAAAACCGCAGCCAGGCGCCGCTTGCGGCTTCGCGGCATCGCTCTGGGAAGCTCACCTCATCGGCGTGCCGAGCTGCAACGCCGGCGGCTCGCTCTCGACGAGATAGCCGAACCGCTCGCGGAAGGCGTCGACGGTCATCCCGCAGGTGGCGGCGAAGCGGGCCAGCTCGTGCGGGTCCTCGAAATCATCGCGCCGCAGGCGGATCATGTACCGCCGCGCGATCGCGTACCGCGCCGCGTCGATGTCGATCATCCGCACCCGCGCCCGGCCGGTCTCTGGATCGAGCATGTCGGCGAAGGGGATGGGGACGAAGGTGGCGCCCTGCATGGTGATGACGGCGTTGTCGCCTCCCTCCAGCAGGTACTTCGCCGCGCAGTACCCCAGGTCGCGGGTGTACTCCATGTCCGAGGGAATCGGGTCGGCGCAGCGGAGCTCGTAGCCGATGTTCTTGGCGACGATGGTGCTCTTCAGGCCGAACTCGGTGAGGCGGGCCTGCACCTCGTGCTTGAGGATCTCGCCGATGTTGACCTCGGCGATGCGGACGTTGCCGTGCTCGTCGCGCTCGATGTCCTCGAGCTGGGCGAGGTCGGCGGGGTCGATGCCGAGGACGACACCCTCGGCGATGACGGCCACGCCGTCGGGCCGGCCGTAGCTGAGGCGCTTGATGATCGCGCCGACCAGGGTGTCGACGAAGGCCTTGAGGGGGATGGGTCCCGAGCCGTACTCCTCGGGGACGACGGTGAGCGTCGCCCCGGCGGCCTTGCCGATGCCCAGGGCCAGGTGCCCGGCCTTGCGCCCCATGGCGATGATGAAATACCACCGCGAAGTCGTCTGGGCATCGACCATCAGGTTCTTGATGATCTGCACGCCCACGTGCCGGGCGGTCTGGTAGCCGAAGGTATCCACGTGCGGGGGGAGGGCGAGATCGTTGTCGATGGTCTTGGGCACGTGCACCACGCGGATCCGCCCCTCGGCCTTCTCGCTGAGGCGCATCGCCGAATAGGCCGTGTCATCGCCCCCGATCGTGATGAGCTGGGAGACGTTCAGCCGCAGCAGGGAGATGACGGTGTTCTCCAGGTGCTTCGGATCGAGGGTGGGGTTCGTGCGGGAGATGCCGATGTAGGACCCGCCGCGGAAATGGATGCGGCTGACGTTGTCGATCGTGAGCGGCTCGACGTGCTCGACGTTGCCCTGCATGAGCCAGTGAAAGCCGTCGCGGACCCCCAGCACCTCCACGCCGCCCAGCTCGCTGCGGATCGTCGCGGAGCTGATGACGCTGTTGATGCCGGGGGCGGGCCCGCCTCCGACGAGAATGGCAAGACGCTTTCGCTGACTCATCCGGTACGCTCCTGCGTGGACCCGACCCGCACGCGGGATCAGGGGCACATCCTATCCCGCGCCCCCCGGGCGAGGGAAACGGGGGCGGTCATGGACGCACAGATCGGCCATCCCCGCCTCCGCCTCCACGCGGCGACCGAGGACAAGCCGTCTGCCGACGGAATCTCAGCGCAGAGAGGGGGCCAGCCGGCGCCGCCACAGGCCCGCGGCGGGGCGGAGCTTGTACCACCAGCAGTTCATCACCGCGCAGACGGCCACGCAGGCGATGCCCGCCAGCTCGAGGGCGTACACCGCCTCGATGCCCAGCAGTCGGCGATTTAAGAGGACATCGAGGTGATGAAATGACACCGCCCGGCTCAGCAGGAAGCACGCCAGCAGGATCGTCCCCGCGAACGCGGGCACGTGCCGCGGCAGCAGCTCCCGCGTGAGATACAGCAATGTCGCCAGCGTGCTCAGCCCGCCCAGCGCGATCAGGCCGACGACAAGGCTCTGGACGCGTCGACGCTCGTGAATCCACCCCTGCTCCCGCGCGATCTGACGCCCCACCTCCGTGAGCCATCCCTGGAGATCGAGTTGCTTGTTGATGCCCAGGAAGAGGCACAGACCGGCCAGGAGCGCCCAGAAGCAGAAGCTCGCCCGGTAGGCGGCGCTGCGATTGCGGAAGCGTCGATCGCCCGGGAAGTCGACCGCGCGCCGCGCCCCGAGCCGCGCCACGTGCAGCGCCCAGGCGCAGAGGCTCGCCGTCGAGAGATAGAGAACGACGATCGTCCAGCCGAGGACGGTCGGATCGCCGATGCCCGGCCGCCAGCCGTCGACGGTGCGGACCGCCGGCAGCAGGGTCAGGACATTCAGCTCAACGCCGGCGAGCAGATCCGCCACGCCTCCCCCCTCCGCGACTGACCGGCCGGCCTCCGCGCGGCCGATCCGGATGCAACAGCTCCGCGGGCCGGGACGCACGCCCGACCGCGTGAGGCCGATGACACCCTACGATTCAGGCCCCCTGACCCAAGCGGCGGCCGGAGAAAGGTCCGGGCGCACCGACGACGGCGCGGACCGATCGCTCTGGCGCTTCTGCATCACCTTTGCAGTCTGCCCGGATCGTCGGATCTGTGCCGGGGCCGGTCCTACTCCGCCGTGGCGGCCGAAAGGAGCAGGTTCACGATCGCCTCGCGGTCCGGGTCTTCGAAGGGCCGGCGACGGGCGAGCTCCAGGGCCGTCTGCCCCGCGCGGGTCTCCGCGCCGACGTCCGCCTGCATGCGAAGCAGCAGCCGCACGCAGGAAGTGCTGCCGCGCCACGCGGCGGCCATGAGCGGCGTATACCCTCGGTGATCGGGCAGATCCGCGTCCATACCGGCGCGGAGCAACAGCTCGACGCACTCGAAGTTGCCGTTGAGGGCGGCGGCGAGCAGGGCCGTGCTCCCCCGCTTGCTCCGGGCCCGGAGGGCCGCCCCGGCCTCGAGCAGTCGGCGGGCGGTTCGCGCATCGCCGCCCGCCGCGGCCGCCATCAGCGCCGTATAGCCGTGCCGATTGACGGCGTTGACGTTCGCCCCGGCCTCGAGGAGCAGATCGGCGCAGGCGTGATGACCCTCGAGGGCGGCGGCCATCAGCGCGGTCCCGCCCAGATCGTTGCGGGCTTCGACCTCCGCCCCGGCCCGCAGCAGATGGCGAAGCGCGGCGAGCCGCCCGTGCCGGGCCGCGTACATCAGCGCCGTCTCGCCGTTATGAGAGGCGGCCTCGAGATCCGCCCCCTCCGTGATGAGGAAGCGCGCGCAGGCTCCGTCCGCATGGGCCGAGGCGAGCATGAGGGCGGTTTCGCCCCGTTCGTTGGGCGTCTCGATCGAGGCGCCCGATTCGAGCAGGCCCCGGATCGTCTCGATGGCGCCTTCGCGCGCCGCGCGGGTGAGGGCGGTCTCGCCCTCGGCATCGCGCGCTTCGATATCCGCTCCGGCCCGGACAAGCTGCTCGATGGCGGCGATGTTCCCCGCCCACGCGGCGATCATCAGCGCCGTCTCCCCCTCCACCGTCCGCGCCTCCGGGTCCGCCCCCGCCACGAGCAGCCGTCGCACGCAGGCGGCGTCGCGGAACGCGGCCATCATGAGCGGCGTGTAGCCGTTCTCGTCGGCGGTGTCCGGATCCGCCTTCGCCAACAGCAGACGATCGAGCGCTTCATATCGCCCGGCCCAGGCGGCGACGGCGAGGGCGGTCCCGCCGGTATCACTCCGCGCCTCCAGCGGCGCCCCGGCGGCGATGAGACGATGCAGGCAGTCCACGTGCCCGTTCGCCGCGGCGGCCATCAGAGGCGTATGGCCCCCTTGATCGGGCACGGCGACGTCCGCCCCCGCCTCGACCAGCAGTTCAACACACGCCTCGTGACCCTCACGCGCGGCGATGAGCAGCGCCGTCGCCCCGCCGGCGCCGCGCTCATCGACGTCGACGCCTCCGGCAAGCTGTCGAGAGAGAAACCGCACGTCGCCGATCGCCGCCGCGTCATGCACCGGCCCGGCGGGAGCGTGGGGCGAGCCGCCGGCGGCCAGCGCCGCCGCGATCAGCAGAAGCCACGATGAACGCGCACAACCTCGTGAGCCGGCGATGGACGGCATGGTCGATCCTCCAGGCCAATCACGTGCGGGCGGAGGGCGCCGCCCGCGCGGTGAAGCGTTATCGGCAGCACCGCGACGCGCCCGACATATGTTCGCGCCGCCGGCGCCGGGCGCGCGGTCAACACGTCCATCGGCCGCGTTACCGGACGTTGCACGGTCCTCCCCCTGGCCGGGCAGGGCGGATCTCTTCGCCACCCGTCCGTTCTGGCAGCAATCGCCCAAGCCGGATAATCCGACGCGGGAATCTGTCCGATATCGCCGTCGCGCCGTCTCTTACAGACGAGCGGCGCCGCCTGCGGACGGCCCCGCAGCGCTCGCTGCCCGGGACGGTGCGCCCGGCCCTCGAGGAGTGCCTGCCATGCCGATTGACATTCGCGAAGCCGAGCCACGATCGCTCCTCGCGACAACCGGGGATGCATCGCCACCCTGCGTGGTGGAGGCCGGAAGTCTCGACCCCGCCGCTTCGGACAGGCGACTCGCGCCGGGGGAGGTGCGCTGGCACGTGCTGCACACGAAGGCGCGACAGGAGAAGGCCATCGCCCGTGCTCTGCACGCCGCCGACATCGAGCATTATCTGCCGCTCGTCAGCCGCGTGCGGTACCGTTCGCGTCGCAAGCGTCAGGTGGAGGAGCCGCTGTTCGCGTCATACCTGTTTTTGCGCGGCCCGCTGGAGGCGGCATATTTCGCCGTCGCCACCAAGCGCGTGGCGAACATCATCAACGTCATCGATCAGGATCGCTTCGTCAATGAACTGGAGCAGATCCGACGCGCGTTGCATCACGGGGCGGCCCTGCGCCCCGATCGATATCTCGAGGTTGGCCGCCGCGTTCGGGTGACGGCGGGTCCGTTCCGCGACATCGAGGGACGCATCGAGCATCGGGCCCGTCCCGATCGGCTCGTCCTGCAGATCGCCGCCCTGGGCCGCGCCACGAGTCTGGAGATCGACGCGGACCTCCTCGAGGGAGTGGACTAGCCGACGCCGGCGGTCCGCCGCCGGGCTCGTCTCGTCCACGACAACTCACCTTCCGGCGAAGTCGGCATCGACCCACGATGCGCGCGACGGGGGCGAAGCCCGCCCTCAGCCGGCCCCACCACGACCGGAAACGCGCTTCACGCATTCCCCCTTCTCCGGCACGGCTCGCCCCGCTGCGGAACGTGCACAGCGCCATGACCGCGATGTCACAAACAACACAGCAACCATCCCACACCTTCACCGGCACGCCGCCCCCCGCGGACGCGAGCGGACGATCGCTGCGACTGTGCATCTTCGGCGCGCCTCCGGGCACGGGCAATCTCGGGGTGACCGCGCTGCACCGCGCGCTGCTCCAGGGGATCGCCCAACGGGTCGAGCATCCCGCCCTCACGGTCTTCGACGATCGACGGGGGATCCGGGACGCCGCCGCCCCCGTGCTTGATCGCCGCTTGCCGTTCCAGCTCTGCGGCGCGATCCCGACGCGACGGATCCATCTGCGCGACAGCCTCTGGCGTATCCGCGTCTCGGGCCGGCTGGGGGGGCTGGGCAACCCGGCCGTCGCCGTCCTCCGCGCCGCCGACGCCGTCCTCGACGTCACCGGCGGCGACAGCTTCACCGATCTCTACGGCCCGCGGCGCTTCCGCTGGGCGACGCTGGACAAGCTCATCACCCTCGAGCAGGGCGTGCCGCTCATCCTCACGCCGCAGACGATCGGCCCGTTCGGCGATGAACGCACGACACGGATCGCGCAACGGATCCTCCGCGCGGCGGCGATGATCTGGGCCCGCGATGCGCGAAGCCATGCCCTCCTCCGCGAGCTGCTGGGTGCCGATTTCGATCCGCAGCGTCATCGCTTCGGCGTGGATCTCGCCTTCGGCCTGGAGGCGCGCCCGCCGGCGCAACCGCTGCCGGCGCCCGTCGCGGCGTGGCTGGCCGCGGGATCGGAGCGACCCGTGATCGGCTTCAACGTGAGCGGACTGCTTGCCAACAACGCGCCGGCGTCACAGCGGCGCTTCGGCCTGCGCGCCGACTACCGGGAGGCCGTGATCGGCTTCCTCACGCGAATCCTGCGCGAGACGGACGCCAACGTGCTCCTGACGCCGCACGTCGTGACGCGATCCGGTCATCACGAACACGACCCCGACGCCTGCACGTCGATCATTCACTCGCTGGGCGACATCGGCGCGGGGCGCCTCGCGCTGGCGCCGCGGACGGAGGACCCGGCGGAGATGAAGTGGATCATCGCCCGCACGGACTGGTTCTGCGCCACGCGGATGCACGCGGGGATCGCGGCGCTCTCGTCGGCCGTGCCGACCGCGGCGATCGCCTACAGCCACAAGACGCGGGGCGTGTACGACACCTGCGGGCAGGGCCGACACGTCGCCGATCCGCGCGAATCGAGCACGGAGGAGGTCATCGACCGTCTGTGGCAGTCATGGTCGCAGCGCGCCGCCGCCGCGTCCGAGCTGCGCCACCGCCTCCCCTTCGTCCTCCGCCAGGCGGACGAACAGATGGACGCCATGCTCGCCTGCGCGGGCCTTGAAACACACGCCGCGCCCGAACGGCGCCGCGCCGCGTGACACATCGTCCGCACGCAACGATGAACGCATCCGCGATGACCCGAGACGACCACCATCAGCGCATCGAACTGCTCATCGCGCCGCGCGATGTCATGCACGGCCGGTGTGCGGCGACACTCCTCGAAGCGCTGGGGCAGACGCTGACCGCACCGCGCTGCTCGCGCTTCACCTGCGGCGCCGAGGCGATCACATGCCTCGCCGAGGACGATGTACACGGGGATCCTCCGGGACTCGATCCCGCCCCGATGCGCATCGTCGAGGGACTGTGGCCGGAGCCGCTCGGCCTGCGCCTGACCGTGGCGGCGCAGGCCCCGCACGCGTCGTGGCGCGTCGAGTCGGATCGATACGGCGTGCGGCCGATCTTCTACGCCTTCGATTCCGCGCGGCGGCCGATCGTGTCGACGCGCCCGGAGCTCGTCGCCGCCATCATCGGTGCGCCGCTTTCCCGCCGATCGATCGCCGAGCATCTGCTGGTGAACTACAACCTCGACGACCACACGCCGTTCGAGGATGTCCATCGTCTCCGTCCCGGCGAATGCCTGGTCATGACGAAAGACAACGGCCTGGACATCACCTCGGCGACGTGTCCCGCGGTGCGGCCGGGGGATCCCGCCGGGAAGGAGCCGCCGTGGCTCGAGCCGCTGACGGAGACTGTCGCCCGCGCGTTGCAGCGCGGCGACGCCCTGGAACTGACGGGGGGCGTCGACAGCCGGCTCGTGCTCGCCCTCGCCCTCCACGCCGGCGTCCGGCCCGACCTGGCCTTCACCCTCGGCAACGACGACGATGAGGACGTGCGGCTGGCGCGCATGATCTGCCGACGTTTCGGGATCCGGCACCTGGCGCTGCCCGTCGTCGTCGAGGAGCGAACCATCATCTCCGAGGCGCATCGGTTCGTCACCGGATCCGGCTTTGCCTCCAATGCCTGTGCGTACGGCTGGCTGCCCGGCGTCTTCGACCGGCTGTCCGACCGGCGGACGGGCCAGGTCGGCGGATGCGGCGGGGAGTTCGGCACCGGCATCCGCTGCCCATCCCTCGATTGTGGGGTCAACCTGCCGCTCGTGCGGCGATGGTGGGTCCGCCTCCGTCTGATCGACACCGCCACCCGCCTCGACGACTTGTTCGGCCGGGACGAGGGACGGCGATTGAACGATCAGGTCGAGCAGACGCTTCTGGCGGCGATGCAGCGTCGACCCGACACGCACCGGGCGCGCTTCGACGGCTTCTACCTCGATCACTATCTCACGCAGCGGATGCCGATGGCGAGCGGCGGCGTGCTCGTCGCCTCCGCCGGCTGGTACCGGCCCCTCCAGCCGTTCATGCACGGCGCGTACATCGAGTGGGGCCGGGCGCTTTCGACGAAGCAATGCGCCGATCGCGCCCTCCAGACCGAGCTCGTCACGACCCTGGCGCCGCAACTCGCCGGGCTGTCGTATGCCGGCGGGCGCGGGCGTCGCCGGCCGCTGATGAAGGCGGTGGGGAAAGCCCGCCGGCGCTGGCGGCGACGCGGCGCCGCCGCGGATATGGGGGCGCCCTCCGTCGCCGACGCCCTGGCCCGCCGTGACGCCGTGCGGCACTCCCTCCGGGATCTTCCCGATCGCATCGACGGCGCGCTTCGCGCCGAATCCATCGAAGAGATGCTCGCGAACCCGCCGGCCCGCGCGCGCGAGCTGGGCGTGCTGATCAGCGCCGCCTGGGCGGCCGAGGCGGCCGGGACCCTGGCCCGCCGGCTTCGCGCCGACCGCGACGATCGACCCCGGCGCCGCGCGGCCTGAGCCCAGGCGCCCGCTTTCGATCAATTCATCACGGTTTTTCCCTCCGTACCTGCGTTGAAACACGTGTCTTCCGTCGAGACATCACGAAAGAGCTTCTCGCACGCGGTGCGCTGGGCGTACGCGGCGCGGCTCGGCCACCGGGGCATCGGGCTGCTGCTCACGTTCATTCTCGCCGGTCTGCTCGGGCCGAAGCACTTCGGCACGATCGCCATGGCGATGGCGTACATCCTGTTCATGGAGATGCTCGTCACGCAGGGAATGACCGCCGCGCTCGTGCAGCGCCGGGATCTGACGGAAGAACATCTCGATTCGGCGTTCTGGCTGATTCTTCTCGCGGGGATCCTGCTCGCCGGCGCCGGCGCCGCGCTCGGTCCCCTCTGGGGGCGGGTGAACGGTCTGCCCGCGCTGGGGCCGGTGATCGCCGTGCTCTCCCTGTCGATCCCGATCAACGCGCTGACGATCGTGCACGTCGCGCTGCGGCAGCGCGCGATGGACTTCCGCACTTTGGCCCTGCTGAACGGAGGCGGCTCGATCATCGGCGGCGCGGCCGGCATCGCCATGGCCGTCGCCGGATGCGGCATCTGGTCGCTCGTCGGACAGCAACTCGTGCGCTGCATCATCTGGAGCGTCATGCTCTGGCGGCTGACGGACTGGCGCCCCCGACGGCGCTGCTCGCCGCGCCGTCTCCGCGAGCTGCTGGGGGTGAGCGGCGGGATGTTCGTCTCGCGCCTCGGCGAATACGCCTCCAGCCAGTCCGACGCCGTGCTGATGGGGCTCTTCTTCGGCCCCGTCGCGGTGGGCCTCTACCGCATGGCCGAGCGGCTCATGAGCACGCTGCTGGACGTCGCGGCCCGGTCGCTCCAGGCGGTCTCCGTGCCGCATTTCTCACACCTTCAGGACGACCCGCCGGCGCTGCGCAAGGCGCTGCTGACGTGCATCAGGGTCGGCACCGGCCTGACGATCCCCGCCATGGCGCTGATCGCCGCGGTGAGCGACCAGCTCATGGCGCTGCTCGGGACGCAATGGATGCCCGCGGCGGCGGTGTTGAAGATCGTCATCATCATGGGCATCGTCAAGGCGGCGACGCTCTTCACCGACCCCCTCCTCCTCGCCCGGCGCCGCGCGTGGACCATCGCTTCACTCGCCTGGGCGCTGGGCCTGCTGACGGCCGGAACCCTCGCCGTGGTCGGCGCGGCGATGATGGCCGCGGCGGTCGAAGACCAGATCACCGCCATCGCTCTGGCGC
>JAXHTH010000227.1:0-6849 GCA_034211115.1 Planctomycetota bacterium
GGTGGCGGCGCGCTCCTGCTCTGGCTCCTGCTCATCATCGTGTACTACATCAAGGGCCTGTGGGGTTCGCCCCGGGAACTCTTCATGCTCTATCTCTCCAAGATCCTGGAGTATGGAGCCTACGGTGCGATCAACCTGACCTTCATCCTGTACCTGCACGAAGACTGCGGGCTCACGGACGTTCAGGCCGGCCTGTACGTCATGGCATTCTCCATGTCGCTGACCGTCTGTTCGATGCTGATCGGAGCCGTCTGCGATGCGATCGGGATCAAGAGAACGCTGCTGCTGGGGACCGGCATCATACTCGTATCGAGAATCTGCCTGCCCTTCTTCGACAACGTCTACATCGTGACGTTCACGAGCTTTATTCCCATGGCGGTTGGCATGGGGGTTCTTCTCCCCGTCCTTTCGGTGGGCATCAAGTACTACACGACGACCACGGGAGCGGCGCTGGGCTTCGCGCTCTTCTACACGCTGATGAACGTGGGCTGGGCGCTGGGGGCATGGATCTTCGATCTCGTTCGCGGGATCTTCGGCGAGCATGAGATGGTCGAGGTGGCGGGCTCGGGTTTGGTCCTCTCCACCTACCAGATCATCTTCGTCGCCGGCTTCCTGTTGACGGTTCCGCAGTTTCTCATCTTTCTCCTCTTCAGGCGGGGTGTCCGGATGACGGATGACAAGGGGGTCGTGGTCACCCGCCGCGTCCGGTCGACGGACGCCGAGGGCCGGCCCCTGACGGTCGGCGGCGCGATCGCCAAGGCCACGCGGGACACCGTCGGGATCTTCGCCACGGTCATCACCAAGAAGCCCTTCTGGATCTTCATCTTCATGATGGCCATGCTCGTCCCGGTCCGACTCGTCTTCTACCACTTCCACTACACCTGGCCGACCTACGGGATCCGGTTCTTCGGCGACGGGGCGAAGGTCGGGAACATCTACGGCGTCCTCAATCCGATGCTGATCGTCTTCATCGCCGGGCCCGTCGCCGTGCTCACCAAGAACATCCGCTCCTATACGATGCTGGCGGTGGGCACGGTGATCTCGGTGGGGGCCGTCGCCTTTGCCGTCGCCCCGTCGGGCTGGCTCGCGCCGCTGACGGATACGTGGGTCGGCGAGCTGATCTTCGAGCGCTGGCTGCACGTTCCGGAAGGCGAGCGCGTCCCGCTCTACCTGTCCCTCATCCTGTTCGTGATCGTGTTCACGATCGGCGAATCGATCTGGTCGCCGCGCCTGATGCAGTTTACGGCCGAGATCGCACCCGGCGGCAAGGAAGGCACCTACATCGCCCTGTCCTATCTTCCGTACTTCGTGGCGAAGCTGATCGCCGGCCCCATGTCGGGCATACTCGTGGCCAACTATACCCGCGATGATCTGCCGCCCGGCGTGGAGCACCACCCCGATCACCACATGGTCTGGGTCTGGATCGGCGGCATGGCCGCCATCACGCCCATCATCCTCATCACCATGTACAAGCTGTTCCGTCATGCGGAAGAGCAGGACATCGAGGCCGTCGTCGAAGGCGAAGAGTGATGGCCGTGTTTCTGCCGCTGTTACACGCGATCGGCCAACGTATGCGCCTCCGCGACGGCCCTGAACTCGCCGATCTGTGATTCGACCCAGCCCGCATCGCGATCGTAGTTGTGAATCGGCAGGTGCTTCGTGCCGCACTCGCGCGGATCGATCCCCCGAGCATGAGGGCAATGTCCCGGCGCTCTTTGCGCCCATGGGTGGCGTCGATCATCTCCTGCCGGTTCATGGTGTCTCTTCGCGCTCCCAGGAACAGGCCCGCGCCACCGCTTCACTCCAGCGCTCGCGCAACCCTGCCGAGTCGCGTTCGGCCATCCGCGGCTCGAATCGACGATCGACCCTCCAGTGCCCGGCGATCTCCTCGATTGACTTCCAGTAGCCGACGGCGAGCCCGGCGAGGTACGCGGCGCCCAGGCCCGTGGTCTCGAGCACGGTGGGCCGGAGCACCGGGATGCGAAGCATATCGGCCTGGAACTGCATGAGCAGGTCGTTGGCCGCCGCCCCGCCGTCCGCGCGCAGCTCCGAGATGCTCGTGCCCGCATCATCCTCCATGACCTTCGCGAGATCCGCCACTTCAAAGGCGATGCCCTCCAGCGCCGCGCGGGCGATGTGCGCATCGGTCGTTCCCCGCGTGATGCCGACGATGATCCCCCGCGCGTCGGGATCCCAGTGCGGCGCGCCGAGGCCGGCGAGGGCGGGGACGAGATACACCCCGCCGTTGTCGTCCACGCTCCTCGCCAGTGCTTCGACCTGCCCCGAATCGCGGATGAGCTTCAGGCCGTCCCGGAGCCACTGGACGATGGCGCCTCCGACGAAGACGCTTCCCTCGAGGGCGTAGCTCAGCTCGTCGCCGCGCTGCCAGGCGATGGTGGTGAGCAGGCGGTTGCGGGACGGCTTCGCCTCCCCGCCCGTGTTCATGAGGAGGAAGCAGCCCGTGCCGTAGGTGTTCTTGGCCAGGCCGGGCTCGAGGCAGACCTGCCCCATCGCCGCGCCCTGCTGGTCGCCGACCATACTCGCCAGCGGCGCGCCCTTCGCGACGAGGTCCGACGAACTCTCTCCGTAGATCTCGGAACTCGCGCGCACCTCCGGCAGCATGCTCCGCGGCACGTTCAGCAGCTCCAGCAGCTCGTCATCCCAGTCGCGGTCGTGGATGTTGAACAGCAGCGTGCGCGAGGCATTGCTCACGTCGGTGATGTGCAGCGCTCCCCCTGTCAGCTTGTGGGCGAGCCAGGCATCGACGGTTCCGAACGCGAGCTCGCCGCGCTCCGCCCTGTCGCGCGCGCCGGAGACGTTGTCGAGAATCCACGCGATCTTGGTGCCGGAGAAATAGGCATCGAGGACGAGCCCCGTCTTCCGCCGGAACGTCTCCTCCGCGCCGGCCGCGCGGAGCCGATCGCACATCCCCGCCGTCCGACGATCCTGCCAGACGATGGCGTTGCAGACGGGCGCGCCGGTGCGGCGATCCCAGACGATCGTGGTCTCGCGCTGATTGGCGATCCCGACGGCCGCGATGTCCCGGCCGCGAGCGTGCGCACGCTCGACCGCCTCCGCCGCGACCCCGGCCTGGGTGGACCAGATTTCGTGGGGATCGTGTTCGACCCACCCCGGTTTCGGGAAGATCTGGCGGAACTCCTTCTGCGCGGCGGCCACGATCCGCCCGCGTTGATCGAAAATGATGGCCCGTGAACTGGTCGTCCCCTGATCCAGCGCCATGATGTAGGCCATACACACCTCCGCGTCCCGTTGCGCTGTCGCCAGTGTAACGGTCGGGCCCGTGGCGGGCGCGGGATCCGAGGCGGCCCTCCGCGTTCCAAACCACGCTGCGCACGGCCATCGCTCACGCGCACATGCCCCACGCGGCGAGGAGAGCGAGGAGGTCGGCGGTGTCCGTGACGCCGTCCCCGTCGACATCGCCGTTCGGCGTGCCCCACGCACCGAGAAGAAGAAGCAGGTCGGCGGTGTCGACATCGCCATCGTTGTCGAGGTCTTCGGGGCACGCGTCTTCGACCGTCAGCGTCACCACGGACATCCCCTCGGCGGGGATCTCCTCGACGGCGACGACCGCCGTGCCGTCCGGCAGGCGTCGCAGCAGCGTGCCGCCGATGACGTCGTAGTCGGTCTCCGGATCGGCGGGGACGTAATGCCTGACATCGCGCCAGGTCTCGTAATGCCTGTTTTCCACGGTGGAGACGATCGTTCCGTCGCCTTCCTCGACGAGTTCGAAGCGGATCTCCCCGAGCAGCCAGGGATCCTCGGTGTTGCGGTAGCCGTCGCCGTCGGTGTCGGCGGTGAAGAACGTGACGTCGCCGCCATCGACCTGCACCCAGCGCCAGCCGATGTCATCGCCGAAGATGCCTCGCGTCCGCGGCGACATGACCGGCGCCAGTCCGGCGGCGATCTCGCCCGCCTGTGGGTGATCCATCGCGCGAAGTTCGTCGCCGATCCGCACGGAAAGATGTTCCTCCTTGCCCATCGACGAGGTCTGCACGTGCAGGGGATAGCCGGGGAAGGGAACGTCCTGCCCCCAGTCGTCCTCGTGTTGGAAGTCGTTGCGGCCGAACCAGTTCTCGCCTTCGTTGAGGAACGTCTCGAAGCGATGGGTGTGGCCGGCGAGGCCGAGCCCGAAGGCGTAGCCGTTCATGATGTCGCGCACGCGGCCGGTGTTGCGGTCGTTCCAACTGAAGTAGTCGTAGTTGGGCCCGTGCATGAGAAGAAAGCGAGGTTGATCGTCCTCGCCGAGCCCCGCGAGGTCGGCTTCGACCCAGTCCAGGGCGTTGTCCAGCGGCCCGCGGCACCGGTACAGCTCGACGAGCCCGAGATCGTGGCCGGTGTTGAGCCCGTAGAACCGCGCCGCGCCCGCGGTGACGAGCGAGTTCTCGAAGCGGTTGATCTCGCGGAAGTAGCGCATGAGCCCGCCCGGATGGAACGCGTTGCCGCGGGTGTAATGATCGTGATTCCCCGCGATGACATAAACGGGCATGCGCAGATCGGCCACCGCGTTCATGAAGTCGCGCGGCCAGTTGTGCCCGAGGTGCTGGTTCTCGCAGATGTCGCCGGTCACGATGACGAGTTCGGGATCGAGGAAGTTCGCCTCCTCCACGAAGTACTCCAGACGCTGAAGGGCGGTGTACTCCTCCTCGTCGTAGCCGATGTGGGTGTCGGTAATGTGGATGAAGCCCCAGCTTTCGGGATGAGACTCGTAGACGCGCACCGCCTCGTTCGCGAAGTACGCGTACGGGCCGAGCGCGATCTCGATGCGGTAGAAATCGGCCGGCATGTCCTCGGGGATGCGCAGCCCGATCTCCTGGACGGTCTCCAGGCCCGGTGAGTGAAGCAGGACGGCGAGCTCGGTCCCCGGCTCGAGATCCCTCGCGGCGAGGTCGATCACGTCCAGCTCGAAGGCCTCGCCGAGCGGATTCGTGAGCTGCGCTGAACAATCCCCGACACCGAAGGAGCCGGGAAGGCCGACGCGCGCCATGAAGGTCCCGCCCCGTGTGCGCAGGGCCGGCTGGCCCAGGCGGGGTTCGAGCAGATTGACCGAAAAGTGCGCACCGTCGACGCCCGGATCGACCGCCCAGGCCGACTCGTACGCGCCGGCGTCGACGATGCCGTCGATGCGCGGATTCAGGTCGAGGTCCTCCAGCGGGAGGAGACTGCCGGCCACGCCGAAGCGGGTGCCGTAATTCGCCGCCGGCGAATCGGCGGCGAGGCGGTAATCGCCCGCGGCGGGATTGACGAACCCGAAGAAACCGAGGTCGGCGGTGAACAGACAATGCTCGGCCAGGCCGATGTTCCCGACGTTGTCGACAACGAGGCAGTTGTAGGCCTCGAAGCTGCCGGCGTCGGAGACACCTTCGCTGGGATGGGCGCCCACCGTGCAGTTGACGAGGACGGCGTCGTGGTCTCCGGTGCCCGTGCAGTCGATGCCGTCCTCGCCGTTGCCGTGCACGAGGCAGCCCACGGCCCGGTTGTCGCCGCCGGAGAAGGCGATGCCATCGGCCCCGTTGTCGATCGAGCCGCAGTTCTCCAGGTGCATTCCGGCGCTGGAGTCGGCGTTGAGGCCGTCGTTGCCGTTGTTTTGAGACCACGTCCGCCGAATGTCGGGTTGGGCGGAGGAACCGGTGACGAAGATGCCGTGCCAGCTTCCGTAGCGTACCCGGCAGTCCTCGATGAGCGGTTGGGAGTTGTCGATCCAGAGCCCGCCTTCCTGCATCAGGCTGACCCTGCCCGCATCCTCGATGATGCAGTGCCGCAGCACCGAATCGCTGTCCGCGAGACGGATGTAGTTGTACTCGGGCACGCCGGGCGCGGCGCGGAAGATGATGGGAGTGTCCGGCGTGCCCTCCGCGAGCAGGGTGCCCCACACGTCGAACTCGTACTCCGACCAGAAGCTGTCCTCGAACTCGAAGATCACCCCCGGCGCGAGCGTCAGCGTCTGCCCCGCGGGCACGTTGATGTCATCGACGATCCGGTACGTGTCGGCGGGGAGGTAACCGGAGAGTGACCCCGACAGCTCAGCGGCGAGGGCCGGCGAGGAAGTCGGAATCGCGATCAGAGTGACGATGATGCGGGGAGCAGAGGCGTGCAGCCGCGGCATGGGATCCTCCTCGACGAGTGCGGACCGGCGTCCGGAGACCAGCATAAACAGCGCTTCCCGTTTCCTCACCATGAAATCGCGCGGAATCTCGATGACGATGGAGGACCGGGGCGTCCGCGGGCACGCGACGGCTCGATTGTGTGAGTGCGGCTACGATTCGAATGGGGCCGGCTTAAGGTCGGGAAAAACTTCTCATCCACTCGTCAGCCGGAACAGAGCCGGCGGACGGGCGAATCGGCGGAAAGGCGACGTGACCGCGGGCGTTGGCCTGTGCCCTTCAGACGCCGAGCACGCTTCACCGGGCCGGGTCCCGACGCGTCACCGCCGCCGCAATCCTGCGGCGGGAATCACGAACCGCCCGCGATGGGGGATTGCGGCGGGCGGTCCACCACCCGAAGCGATCGGACGTTCCACGTTTCCTCTTCGTCGTTTGTGCTGACCTGATCGCCTTTCCAGGTCAGGAATACGCCCTTGACAATGTCCCCGAGCGCGCCGGCGAGATCCCGTTCGGCGCGGAGGACGATGTGTTTCGTGCCGTCCCGGCCTTCGAAGATCTGGACGACCTGCTCGGCGTCCTCCCGCATCAGGCGTTTGGCCAGTTCCCGTTTCGTTCGCGCTTCGCCGCGATCGCGGACCGCTTCCCGCTTGAGCCGACGTCGCGCGCGCTCGATCTCGATTCCGGCATGATGCCGGCGGTCTTCGCTGGTGTACCACCAGCTCGGCGG
>JAXHTH010000228.1:0-11379 GCA_034211115.1 Planctomycetota bacterium
GATCGCCAACAATCTCGCGAACACGAACACGGACGGCTTCAAGGCGAGCCGGGCGAACTTCCAGGATCTGCTCTACGAGGAGCGGGCCCAGCCGGGCGTGGAGAACATCAACGGCGACCAGCGCCCCACCGGCCTCTATGTCGGGCTCGGCACGAAGGTTTCCGGCACGCAGCTCGACTTCAGCATGGGGCCGGCGGTGGCAACGGACCGCGAGCTGGACGTCTATGTCGACGGCCCGGGCTTCTTCCAGGTCCAGGTCGAGGATGATCTGGGCGAGGGGCTCGCCTACACCAGAGCGGGCAACTTCGCGCTCAACGCCGACGGCGAGATCGTGATGGCCAACGACCAGGGTCGCCGACTCGACCCGCCGATCCAGGTGCCCGAGGAGGCGGACGGCCTCGACATCCTCGCCGACGGCACCGTTCTCGCCTCCGTTCCGGGCCAGACCGATCCGCAGGAGCTGGGCACCATCGAGCTGGCGGTGTTCATCAATCCCGCCGGCCTCAAGCAGATCGGCGAGAACCTGTATCTCCCCAGCGCCGCGTCCGGCGAAGCGCAGCTCGGCGAACCGCGCGAAGGCATCCGCGGCGCGCTGCGGCAGGGATTCCTCGAAGGCTCGAACGTCGATCCCGTCGTCGAGCTGGTCAATCTCATCAAAACGCAACGCGCCTTCGAGCTCAACAGCCAGTCCATCCAGGCCGCCGACGAGGTCCTCCAGACCGTCGGGCAGTTGCGGCGATTCTAAGGAGAAATCTGAAAGCTGAAAGTTGAAAGCTGAAACAGAGAGGCATCAAGGCATCATGGCATCATGGCATCAAGGCATCAGGGCATCGAGGCATCAAGGGATGGAAAGCGATCAGGGATCGGCGATGAGCGAACAAGCCGTTTCGCGACGCGGTTTACCCGCGTGTTCGGCGCCCGTGAATGGGGGATAAGCCAACCACGAACGACCAGCAACCAATCACCGCCCCCGACAGGACGTCGCACCTTGACAGGAAGTCATCAATGAACCACACACGCTTCAACATCCCCGCGGTTTACCTGCTTCTGTTCACGGTGTTCATAACCGCCTCCGCGCAGGCCGACTCGATTCGTCTGCGGGCGTCGGTCCGTCTCTCGGCCGGCGACGATGTCGTGCGTCTGGCCGACATCGCCGATATCGAGGGCGCGGAGGCGGAGCGGTATGCCGAACTCGCCATCGCCGAGATCGACGACGCGCGCGCGCGGGAGATCACCGTCCGCGACGTGCGCCGAAAGCTGGATGAGGCGGGCGCGCACTGGGGCCGCATCAATCTCAACGGCCGGGCGGTGATCATCCGTCCCCCGCGCGGTCGGGCGGCCTCGGCGCCCGGCGCGATGGCCGCCGTCTCCCTCGCCGCCGTGCGCGAAGTGTCGGATGACGACGACCGCCCGGCCGCGGACGATCGGCTCGCGGCCGAGATCGACGACGATGACACCCTGCGCGGAGCCCTTGCGCGGTACCTGATCAGGGGTCTGGAAACGGAGGCGCAGAATCTGCGTCTCATCTTCGATCACCACGATGACGATCTGCTCGATCAGTCCGCGCGGAAGCAGCGGTTCGAGTTGAAACCGGAGGGCAGCCTGCGCAGCGATCGAATCACGTTCACCGTCCGCGTCTGGTCGGGCGGTCGCATCCGGGAGACGCGGCAGGTCGCGCTGCGGCCGATGCTGCGGCTGCCCACGGCGGTGCTTCAGCGCGATCTGGATCGCAATGAGATGATCGATCGGGGCGATTTCGCCGTCACGGAATCGTGGCTGTCGCCGCTTCAGGCGTCGATGACCTGCGATCCGGACACCCTCGCCGGCCACCTGGCCCGGCGTCGGATGGCGGAAGGCGACGTGCTGCGCGAGCGCAGCGTGCGCCGGCCGACGCTCATCGAGCGGGGCGAGCGGGTGAACGTCCGCTGCCTCGTGGGCGGCGTGGTCATTACCCTCCAGGCTGAGGCGTGCGCGGACGGGGCGGACGGCGAGGCGATCGAGTTCCGCAAGCTGGGCGAGCGGGACACGTTCCTCGCCACCGTGACCGGCGCCGGCGAGGCGGTCATCGATCTGAGCCGCTGAAGGGCGACGGGTATGAACCGACGAAGGAACATCATCATGATCCGATTGAACACGAGCAACGTCCTGACGGCCCTGGCCTGCACGGTTGTCGTCTTCGCGCCGGCGCGGGGGGAGAAGTCGGCCGCCACCGAGGAAGCAGCGCCGACGAGTTCGCTGATGGCGCAGTCGGCGGACAGAGCGGCCTCCGCGGCCGTGGTGGACGGCGAGTATCACGCGCTCCAGGCCCAGAGTCTGTTCGCGATCGCCCCGCCCGAGCCGAGAGAGTTCAGCCCCCACGACCTCGTGCAGATCATCGTGCAGGAATCGAGCAAGGCCGAGAGCACGCACGAGACGGAGGCGAAGAAGGACTACCAGCTCGACGGCAAGGTCTCCGCCTGGCCGGACCTCAACCTCCAGGAGCTGCTCAACCTCCGCCTCTTCGCCGGCCGTGCGACCGGCCTCCCCGAGGTGGGCGTCGATTTCGCCAAGGACTTCAAGGGCGACGCCGAGTACAAGCGCGAGGACGAGTTCACCACCCGCCTCACCGCGGAAGTGATCGAGGTCCTTCCCAACGGCAACCTGATCCTCGAGTCGCGGACCTATATCCAGACCGACGAGGAGGAAGCGGCGATCAAGGTCACCGGCATCTGCCGACCGGAGGACGTGAGCGCCGCCAACACCGTCTACTCCCACCAGATGCACGATCTGAAGATCCGGAAGATGCACAAGGGCGAACTGAAGCGGACGAACGAGAAGGGCATCATCGCGAAGATCCTCGACACGCTCTTTGCGTTCTGAGCCCGCAGGGCCGGCGACGATGCACCGCGCAACGAGAACGCCCCGCGCCGGCGCGGGGCGTTGTGTTCCGAGAAGGGAGAGCGCGGGCTCAGGCCGCGCGGGAGGCGGCGGCGCCGGCCGCGCCCGCCCCGGACGGTTCGGCGAGGTCCGGCGTCTCCGGCGTCTCCGCCTCCGGGGCCGGCGGGATCGGCGCGGCCTTGATCTTCGTGATCACGATGCGCTGAGGGTCCGCCTCCCTGCCGTGCGGAGCGTGGATGTAGAGCACGCCGCCGAGATCGAACTCGCCCATCACGGCGTGGAAGACCTCGGGCATCTTTGCTTCGCCCTGAAACGGGCCGGGCGGCATCGTGCGCCGCACCGCGGCCTCCATCGTCGTGTCCGTGACGAGCGTCCAGCCGCGATCGCCGTATCGATCGATCCGGGCCCGGATGTCGCTCTCGACTTCGGGGTCGTGCTTGAGCGGGTGATCGTTGATGAGCAGGTAGGATCGGCTCGGCGCCTCTTCGATGAGCGCATAGAGGCGATCCTCGGCGCCGGGGCGGGTGGAATAGACCACGTCGCCGCTGATATCCCAGCCGCGGCGGCCGAGCTCGCCGGTCTCGCGGATCTGGAGCAGGCCGTAGAGATCGTGCTCTTCCAAGGCGTCTTCCAGCGCCTTATCGGTGGTCTGGTCCTTGCGGGCCCGCCATTTCGCCAGCAGGTCGCGCATGCCGCCCTCGACGAGTGCATCGTTCCGGACGACGTTGAAGCCGCGCTCCCGGTGGTCGGCGATGACGCGGTCGATCCCCTTCTCCACCCTCGGGTCGTCCGGGTTCCTGACGAAGGGAACGGCGAGGTAGGCCGTGCGGACGTAGCCCGACTCTTCGCCGGCCGCAGGCACGTCCGGCACGATGACCGTCGTGCTCGGGAAGCTGCGGTTGGTCGTGCGCTTGCTGCTGAGCATCACCATGGCGGCGAGCGCGGCGACGAGGGCCACGATGGTCAGCCCGCCGATGGCGAACAGCATGCCCGACGGCTGGCGTTCGGCGACGGCGCGGTCATGCCGGCTCGTCCGCGCGCGGTGACGGATGTCCCGCGCCCGGGAGCGTGCGGCGCGGACCTGCTCGCGGGCGGCGCGGTGGGGAGGCACCGTCCCGGCCCGCACGCGGTGGCGGATGTCGGCGACCTGGTGGCGCAGCGCCGTCGCGTGCCGGCGCACGGCCCGCACCTGCTCACCCGGATGGGGCCCGCCGCCGCCGGGAGGCGGGGGCGCCGACGAGGCCGAGCCGGGATCGAGCACCTCGTAGGCGCCCGTCCACCAGTTGGTCACCCGCAGCCTGGGCCGGCGGCCCGGCTGCTGGACCGGCGTCGGCGTCGGCGCCGGGGCCGGACGTTCGGGCGTCCGGGCGGAGCTGACCGACGCGACCTGTTCGCCCGGCGCCTCCTGCCCGGGCCAGGTCTGCCGGGGCGGGGTGGGATACTCGACGACGCCGGCCTCGTCCTCTTCATCGTCCAGCACGAGCTCTTCCGCCGCTCCGCCGCGCATGGACGGCAGGTCGGCCGGCTTGACGGCGAACGGATCCGCCGCCGCGGCCACGTGCCGCAGGTCCGCGAGCATCTCGTCGGCCGACTCGTACCGGTGGCTGTAGTCGGCCATGCCCCGCCGCACGATCCACCGCAGCGCATCGGGGCTCTTCTTGTTGAATCGGCTCAGCGCGCCGTGGGGGGGGAACTCGTTCTCGATCATGAAGTACAGCACCGCGCCGGCGGCGAAGATGTCGAACTTCACCCCGTTCACCTGGTGCACCTTCACGCCCCGCAACGCCTGGCGGACCATCTCCGGATCGCGGAAATACTCCGTGCCGTGCGTGGTGAGCGTCATCGCCGAGCGGAGCGGGGTGATGAGCCCCAGATCGACGAGATGCGCCCGGCCATCATGAACGATGATGTTCTCGGGCTTGACGTCCTTGTGCCACAGCCCGCCGCGATGGTAGTGGGAGAGGGTGGCGAGCAGGTCGCCGGTGTGGGACATCACGGTGGCGAGCTGCCGTCGCCCGAGCCCGCCCCCGCCCGTCTCGCCGTGCAGTTGGCGGGTGACGATGCCGAGGTGATCGCCGGCGTGGAAGGGCATCACGTAGTAGAAGCGATGCTCGTCCATGCCGTGGTCGAACACGAGCCCGAGCTGCTTGGCGCACTCGAGGGCCCGCGACTCGCGGACGATCTGCGGCAGGCTCGAGCCCTCGGTGAGGGCGAAGGACTTGATGACCACGCGATCGGGCATGCCCGGATAGCGTGACTGGACGGCCTTGTCGGGCCGGGCGATGTAGAGCTTGGCCCCGGACCCGCCGCCCTTGAGGGAGCCGACGATGGTATAGCCGGCGTACTGCCCGGCGCGGCGGCGCGGCTTGTCGCGGGTGGGGGCGGCGGCCATCGCCTCCGGAACCCGCTGCTCGATGCCTTCCAGCAGGCCGTGCAACAAGACGAGCTTCAGGGGGCGCTGCAGCAGCACGCGATAGACGCACAACAGCGCCACCTTGCATTCGCGCTGCACCGACTGGGCGAAATGGCCCGCGGCGGACCACCGGCCGATGATGACGTTCAGCAGGGCCATCGGGGTGAGCACGATCATGGCGATGAGCGCGCCGACGAAGCGGAGGCTGTCGCTGAGCATGCCCGCCACGAACTCGAAGACGTGCATGATCAGCCAGCCCACGAGCTTGAAGAAGTTCCCGATCAGCCATCCCAGGGCCTTGAAGAAGGCGGCGATCATCCACCCGATGCCCTTGAGCAGGGGGATGACGACGAAGATGAGGACAAACACGCCCGCGGCGATGGCCAGCGCGAAGAGCAGGATGCCGCCGAGTGGTGTTCCGAAGGGGTTCATTTCTTCGTCTCCTCTGACTGCCGGCCCCGCCGTCGGCGGGTCGCCGGCCCGGGAAGGAGTGGGTTAGAACTTCTGCGATGCGGCGTCATCGTCAAGGATCAGCCGCGCCTGCTGGTGGTAGATCTCCGCCAGCGCTTCGTCGAACATGGCGTCGTCGCCGGTGAGCCCGGCGCGTTCCGCCTCGTGCTCCTCTTCCGCCGTGAAGCTGTAGGTGGCGACGATCTCCACCTGCCGTTTCCGCAGCAGCGAGCGGACCTTCTGCAAATACCGGCTCACGGTGGGCTCGCTGATGCCGAGCTGTTCGGCGACCTCCTTGCCCGGGATGGCGTCGAAGATGCGCAACCGGTAGACGGAGAACTGGACGAAGTCGGCCTCCTGCTCGACCTTGCGGATCGCCGCGTACACCTTCGCGCGGAAGACGTTCTGCTGATAGACCTCGTCGGCCTCGACCATGGCCGCGCTGGCCATGTAGCGTTCGTCGAACTCGCCGGGCTTGCGGCCGGCCCCGCGCTTGAGGGCCATCCGCCGGTCGATCTCGTCGCCCAGCGCGTGCTTGGCGATGGACAGCAGCCAGGTGCTGAACCGCGCCCCGCGGCTGGGGTCGTAGCGGTCGATCGAGTCGGAGAGGGCCGCGAGGGTCTCCTGGGTCAGGTCGCGGACGGTCTCGACCCCGATGCGGCCCTTGCCCCACTTGGAGAGCTGGGCCCGCAGGACGGGTCCGAAGACCTCCCAGAGCTCGAACCAGGCCGCTTCGTCCCGGTCGCGCAGCCGACAGACGAAAGATGTCGTGAGGGTGTTCATCACGGCTCTCATTTGTTGGGTTGACCGCGGGCAACCTTTCAGGGCCGGGCCGGCGCGGGGGCGGAAAACCCCGCCGCTCACCGCCCGGCGGACGCCTCGTAGGGAAGTGTACGACACGGTTGACCGGGTCAGCGGTCCCAAATGCCGCATTTCCGGACCTCAACCGGGCCGCCGAGGCCCGCCGAGGCGGGTGGCGGCCCCCCGGGTGGCGATACGCCGCCGCCCCGCCGGCACAGGACCTCGACCTCCGGATGCGGGGCGCTCGAAAAAGCCTCACCGAACCTGAAAACCGTCCCCGCCACCTCCCAAGAAGTGGGGTGGAAGAGGCGGCTGCGAGCAACGGATCGCGGCCGAACCCCAAGACGCCAACAGCCCAACGGCTGACGAATCGAAAGGAAGAACCATGAGCTTCATCACACGCGGCATCCTGAGGTGGGGCCTCATCGGCGGACTGGCTCTGGTTGGTGTTTCACTGCTGATCGGGCCGGAGCGCGTCGCCGTGGGCCTGTCCCAAGTCCGAATGAAGGCACAGAACCTCGTCGACAGCGCGATGGACGATCCCGTCGCCCTTCGCCGGCAGCTCGAGCGCCTCGCCGAGCAGTACCCGGACCGCATCGCCGAGGTCGAGGGCGAGATCGCCGAGGTCGATCACCAGATCGCCGTCACCGAGCATGACATCGAGGTCGCCCGGCTCGTCGTGGCCAACACGACCGACGACCTCCAGAGCCTCAAGACCCTCATCGCCCGCGCACAGGAACAGGAGGGCAAGACCGCACGCACCGTCGCCCTTCGCTTCCAGGGCGTCCGCTTCGATGTTGATGAGGCCCGCCAGGAGGGGTACCGGATCAACAACGTGCGATCCAACTTCCAGGATCGACTCGCCGCGGACGAGTTCCAGGTCAACCTCCTCCGCGAGCAGAAGAACCGGCTGGTGGAGATCCACCGCAAGCTGGAGAGCGAGTACGACACGTATCTCACGCAGCTCCAGCAGCTTGACCGCGAGATCGACGCCATCGCCCGCAACGACCGCCTGATCGAGCTCATCGAGGAGCAGCAGGCGACGCTCGAGAGCTATGAGAAGTTCGATGACGTGAACAACCTCCACCAGCTCCAGTCCAAGCTCGCCGAGCTGCGGACGATCCAGCAGGCGCAGCTCGAGCGGCTGGAGAAGGTCGGCGTCCGGCGCGACTACGAGGAGGAGGCCAAGTACCAGCTTGATACGCAGAATCTCGAGGACAACGGCGTCGAGAATCTCTTCGAGCTCGAGGAGGAAGGCGAGACGGACAACGTCAACGAGACGGACGATTCCATCGCCTGGGCCGGTCCGCTCGTCATCGAAGAGTGAGACCGATTCGATCAACTGCCCTCCCTTTCCCTCCCACCCCCTGATTGACCCAGGCCGCAGGAGTCCACGAGTCCCCGATTCGTGGGCTCTTTTCGTAGGCGCGACGGGGGATCCCCCGACCCGGCCTGCGCCGCTGCGCGCAAACTGAGCGCGTTTTGTGCGGAATGCGCGAACGCCTTCGTCCTCGCGCGCGTTAGATCACGCAGAGGCGGCTTCGCCGACGGCCGGCCCGGACGCCGCGCCGCCGGCACGCGGAGGGCGAGTCGCCGATGCCCGCTGAACACATCGGAAGGGTGGAGTTGAAATGAACCGCGAGAAGAAGCGAGAAGCGATCCGACAGGCCGATCAGTCCCTGCGATTCCGCATCGGGATCTCCTTCGAGGACGCTCAGCTTTCCTGTCAATGGTGGGCCCTGGCCGATCACAGCGAGATGGGCCGGGACGAGGCGGACCGAATGCAGCCGGCCCTGCGGCGATTGCAGCGGCTCTGGAACCAGCAGCGCCGCGCCCGGATGGATCGCTACCGGTGCGATCTTCCGGACTTCATCCGCGCCTCCTGATCGCCCCCGGAAGACCTCTTCGGTTTCCGGGAAGCCGTATCTGACGACCGCAGGGAGGAAGATACGGGTCACCGGCGCCCGGCGCCGACCGCCCGATTCACGACTCGGTCATCATCATCACCCGCAGCACTTCCGCCACGGACCACGCCTGGGCGGGGCACCCGGCCGCGCGCTGCGGTTCATCGCCGTCGTACACCTCGGCGATCTGGTTCAGGCAGCCACGATCGATCTCCTCGATGAGCGGTTGCAGGACCTGCCGCACCTCGTTCTTCGCCTTGTCGCCGAACTCGCCGGCCCGCAGGATCGCCTCGCAGTACGGCCCGATCAGCCAGGGCCAGACGGTGCCGTTGTGATAGGCCGCATCACGCTGCATCAGGTCGCCCTCGAACCGGCCCCGATAGTCCGGATCGGCCGGATCGAGCGTGCGCAGGCCGAAGGGCGTGAGCAGCCGGTCACGGATGGCCCTGACCACCGCCCGCTGCCGCGTCCTGCTCAGCGGCGAATGCGGCAGGCTGACGGCGAAGATCTGGTTCGGACGGAGCGTCCCGTCCGGCGTCCAGCCCTCGTCCGTGCGGTGCAGGACATCGTGCAGGCAGTTCTTCTCCTCCCACCAGAACCGATCCCGGATCGCCCGCGCGGTGCGCTTGGCGGCAGCGCGGAGTTCCTCCTGCTCGCGCTCGTCGGTGGTCAGCTCGGAGAAGCTGAGGAGGGCATTGTGCCAGAGGGCGTTGATCTCGACCGGCTTGCCGTGCCGCGGCGTGAAGACGACGCCCCCCCGCTTCGCGTCCATCCACGTCAGTTGCGACTCCTCATCGCCCGCGGCGATCAGGCCGTCCTCATCGAGGTGGATGTCGAAGTCCGTCCCGTTTCGATAGGCGAGGAGGATGGCGCGGCAGGCGTCGATGAGTTCGGCGACGTTCTCATGCTCATCGCGCGAGGCGCGGAGGTATTCGCGCACCGCGTGGACGAACCACAGGCTGGCGTCGACGGTGTTGTACGCCGCGCCGTGGCCGTAATCGTCGAAGACGTTGGGAATCAGCCCGCGCTGAAGGTGCCGGGCGAACATGAACAGGGCCTGTTTCGCCTCGTCGAAATGTTCCGTGCAGAGCAGCAGACCGGGGAGGGCGATCATCGTGTCCCGCCCCCAGTCGCCGAACCACGGGTACCCGGCGATGACGGACGTGTAGCCGGCCTTGCTGACCGACCGGCGCACGATGAACTGTTCGGCCGCCCAGCGCAGCCGCGCCATGGGGGATTCGGCGAGCAGCCTCGTCGTCCGCTCCGCGCCCGTGAGCACCGCGCCGCCCGGGGCCTGGCTCGCGTGAGCGCTGAACAGGCAATGCGCGCCTCCGTCGCGCGGCTGGAGATCCAGCTCGAAGACGCCGGGCGACCAGACATCCTCGAGACAGTCCTGGCCTCGGGCCCGATCTTCCGCGTAGATGAAGTTGCGCCACCACTGCGGCTCGCGCCGCCAGGTGCCGTGCGGCATGGTCAGGTTCAGCACGCAGTCGCCGCGGGCCAGCGCGACGCTCCATTGATCTCCTTCCGCGATCTCGCACGGGCCGTCGCCCTCGCTCAGCAGCGCGTGAAAATCACGCAACGGCGTCAACGGTCGAACGCGCAGCAGGGCCGGCGAATCGAGACCGGCGAACCGATAGGTCAGATGCGCACTGCGGGGAAGCAGCCTGAACCGCCGCTCCACGTGAAGCAGACCGGCGTCATAGGTCCAGACGCATTCGGTGCCCGACAGCGAGCCGGGGCCGGACCAGCCCTGGGTGAACTCGGTGAGATGCCGCCATCCCTGCGGGTGGAGCGTGCCCTCCTCGCCGAACTGCTGCGTGGAGAGGTCGATCGTCTCGCCTGCGATGACAAG
Source organism: Planctomycetota bacterium (assembly GCA_034211115.1). Taxonomy (GTDB): domain Bacteria; phylum Planctomycetota; class Phycisphaerae; order Phycisphaerales; family SM1A02; genus JAXHTH01. Next base: position 10,301 of record JAXHTH010000228.1, read on the forward strand.
CTGTTCGATCACGGAATGCAGGGCGACAATGCGCCCCAGCGGGGGGTTCGTGGCCGCGATGAGCAGGCCGTGATACCGCCGCGTGTTGGCCCCCAGCGCGGTGCCCATCGCGAACCCGCCCAGTCCGTCCGTGAGCAGCCACTCCGTCGTCAGGGCGGGAGCCGGATCATCGGGATTGATCGCAACGCGCGGGTCGGCCATGTCGGAAGCGGCGGGATCGTAGCACGATCCGTGCCCGGGCGCAGTCGGCGCGCGCCGTCACCGCCCGAGCAGGCGCCGTTGATCCCGGCCGATCAGCGCCGGCCGGTGATGAAGAGGTTGCGCAGGCTTCCGCCGTCGCGGAGGAAGATCTGCTTCTGCCGGGCGTCCTCGATCTCGTAGACGAGGATGGCTTCCTCACGGCTGTCGAGCACGTAGAGCAGCTCGTTGGGGGCCGCGTCCTCGCCGCGACCGGAGTCGACGGTGAGGAGGGTGTAGCCGCCTTCGGCAACGGCCATCTCCGCGTAGGCGGGATTGGCCGGCAGGCGGCCGGCCTGCACGATGACGAGGGCGGCCAGCAGAAACGCGCTGGCCCAGAGCACCGCCGTCGCCGCCGGGTTCGTTCCTGTTTCCGTGCGCATGGCGATTCTCCTCCGCTCAGCGCGGCCGGGTGCCGCTGGTGAGGCTGCTGATATCGGCGGTGAGGCTGCGGTATCCGATCCCATCCACCTGCTTGTTGTTGGGATCGAAGGTCACCGCGATCAGTTCCTGGTTGACCGTATCGACGATATAGACGACGCCGCTCTGGGCGCCGTTGGCGCGGCCCGCGGCCATCGTGTAGTCGCCCCGCGTGCGGGCCTGGGCGCCGGCCGACGGGCCGAAGGTCACCGCCCCGAGCACGGCGAGCAGGGCCGCATTCAGCGCCAGCAGGCCGCGGAGGCGTCGCCCGGCGCGGGGAGCGCCCTGGAGCTTCTCGTTGCGTTGCATCGTCACCATCCCTCTTGCTGACCCGCCCCCCGACGCGCGGGCCGGGGCGGTCGGGAAGAACCACGGACCGTCAATCCTGGTGGCCTCGCTTGCTCGGCATCAGGCTCACCACC
>JAXHTH010000229.1:0-8510 GCA_034211115.1 Planctomycetota bacterium
GCGGGCGCGGGCGGGCACCGCGAGCGAGCCCGGCGCGCCCGCCCCCACTGTCTCCACGCAGGGACGCTGCACGTCGATCCGCCGCACGAGGACGAGATCCGCCGGCAGCCGGGCCACGAGGATCGGAGCGATCCGGGAGACGGACTCGCGGATGTCGATGTGCCGGCAGGCCTCGCGCCAGATATCGAGCAGCAGGGGCATGAAGCGTTCCATGGCCGATCCTCCGTTCGTGGAGACTGGTTTTCCGTCTTATACGACACCATTACCGTGCTTGAAAACGGTTTTTCCGTCATATCTGTCCAGAAAGGCACCCGGTAGCCGCTACCAGCCCTCCAGAGCGGCCTTCCCGGACGGCACGGACGTTGCGAGGAGACGCTCGCTGACCGGTGTCGACCAGCGGCGCCAGCCTTCATTGACGAGGGCGGCCGAGGCCGGGCCGGCACACGGATCGGGAGAGGAAAGACCAATGACCAGCGCGACCTTCACCACCAGACTCAGTCGACTGCCCGGGTTTCGCCGCCGGCGGGTCCGGATCTGGGCCGCTCTTGTTTCGCTCATCGTCGTGGCGCTGCTGATCCAGGCGGCGTTTCCCGGCGTTCGGTTCCTGCCGGCGGTGGCGGGTGACCTGGGGCCACTGGCGATCCTGTCCATTTTTCTCGTGGCCCTGTTCTGCGAGTACATCGACTCGAGCCTGGGGATGGGCTACGGCACCACGCTCACCCCCCTGCTGCTTCTCGTCGGCTTCGATCCGCTTCAGATCGTTCCCTGCGTCCTTCTCAGCGAGTTCGTGACGGGCCTCGCCGCCGGCCTGCTGCATCATCGCGATGGGAACGTGGATCTCGTTCGTGATCGCCGGGCGCGAGGCACGGTGCTGCTGCTCTCGGCGCTGAGCGTCTTTGGCGCAGTGGCCGCGGTGACGCTGGCCCTCACGATCCCGGCGTTCTGGCTGAAGCTGATCATCGCCGTCATCATCTTCTCGATCGGCGTGGTGATTCTCTCGACGATCCATCGCCGGCTTCGATATCGTCGCGGGCACATCATCGCGGTGGGTGCGGTGGCGGCATTCAACAAGGGGCTGAGCGGCGGCGGGTACGGGCCGCTGGTGACCGCCGGCCAGGTCGTGTCGGGGCTGCCGGCGAAGCACGCCGTCGCCATCACCTCGCTGGCGGAATCGCTCACCTGCATCGTCGGCCTCATCGCGTACCTGATGCTCCACTCGCGGCTGGATCTGACCCTGGCGGCGCCGCTCACGCTGGGCGCCCTGCTCTCCGTGCCGATGGCAACGCTGACCGTGCGCCGGATTCCCGAGAACGCAATGCGGGCGGCGGTCGGCACCGTGACCTGTCTGCTCGGCGCCTTCGCGCTGCTGAAGCTGTTGTTCTGACTCGTCCGGGGCTCGCCGCCCGCGACCCCCGGGGTGCGCGGTCCGTTGACATCGTTGCGCGGTACCGCTTTACTACTCCTTGCGGCGCGGCGCGAAGGCGCCTGGAGATGAGAACATGACGGCCTCGGCGCTGTTCATTCACGGTGGTTGGGAGGGGCACGAACCGGAGGCGTGCGTGCGGCTCATCGCGCCGCTCATCGGGGCGGCGGGTATGAACATCACGATTTCAGACTCTCTGGCGGCGCTCGACGATCCCGCGGCGCTGGGCCGATACCGCGTCATCGTCCCCTGCTGGACGATGGGCGAACTCTCCCCGCAGCGGGAGGCGGCATTGCGGGAAGCCATCCGCGGCGGCACCGGGCTCGCCGGCTGGCACGGCGGGATGGGCGACGCCTTCCGCACCAGCACCGACTACCAGTTCATGGCCGGCGGCCAGTTCGTCGCCCATCCCGGCGACATCATCGACTACCGCGTGCACATCGTCGATCGCGCGCATCCGATCACGCGCGGCCTGGGCGATTTCGACGTTCGTTCCGAACAGTATTACATGCACGTCGATCCATCCAACACGGTGCTGGCCGAGACGGTGTTCTCCGGCGAGCATGCCTCGTGGATCGCCGGCTGCCGCATGCCGGTGGTCTGGGCGAGGATGTACGGCGCCGGCCGCGTGTTCTACTGCTCGATCGGGCACGGCCCGGATGACCTGGGCATCGCCGAGGCGAGGGAGATGATTCGGCGCGGCATCCTCTGGGCCGCGAAGGTCCCGGATGACGCCATCGCGGTGCCGCCCGCTCCGGCGTAAGATGCACCATGAACGAACCACTCGGCGTCGGCATCGTCGGCTGCGGCAGCATCAGCGGCATCTACATGCAGAACATCAACGCATTCGAGCGGGTGCGCCTCGTCGCCTGCGCCGATCTCGATGCGGATCGCGCGCGATGGCGGGCCGGGGAGTTCGACATCCCGCGTGTCCTCTCCACCGAAGCGCTGCTGGCTGATGACGAAGTTGACATCGTCCTGAACCTGACCACGCCGCAGACCCATTACCCGGTCGCGCACGCCGCGCTGCAACATGACAGACACATCTACAACGAGAAGCCGCTGACGATCGAGCTGGACGAAGCGAAGCGGCTTCTCTCTGAGGCGGATGCGCGCGGCCTTCACGTCGGCTGCGCGCCGGACACCTTCCTCGGCGCGGGCCTCACCACCGCCCGGCGCCTGCTCGATGAGAACGCCATCGGCGAGCCGGTCGGCGGATGCGCGTTCTTCACCTGCCCCGGGCACGAGGCGTGGCATCCGGATCCGGACTTCTACTATCAGCGCGGCGGCGGTCCCGTCCTGGACATGGGTCCCTATTACCTCACCGCGCTGGTGACGCTGCTGGGGCCGGTCCGCCGCGTCACCGGCTCGGCCCGGCGGTCATTCGCGCAGCGCACGATCGGCAGCGAGGCGCGGCGCGGTCAGAGGATCGAGGTGGAGGTGCCCACGCACGTCGCGGCGGTGCTCGATTTCGCGTCCGGGCCCGTCGTCTCGCTCATGGTGAGCTTCGACGTCCACGGCGCCCGCCTGCCGATGATCGAGATCTACGGCAGCGAACGATCGATGGCGGTGCCCGATCCGAACATGTTCGACGGGCCGGTGGAGATCTTCGACCCGGCGCTGGGCGACTGGCGGGCGCGCGACCTCGTGCCGGGCAGGCGGAGCAACAGCCGGGGGCTGGGGGTGGCGGAGATGGCCGAGGCGATCGCCTCCGGCCGCCCCCACCGCGCCTCCGGCGCGATGGCCCTTCACGTCCTGGAGATCATGCACGCGGTTCACGAGGCGTCGAGGACGGATCGACATGTACCTTTGGAGACGACGTGCGCGCGGCCCGAGCCGCTGCCGGCGGACTGGTCGCCGTAGGCCGGGAGCGCGGAATCGCCCTCCAGCCGGTGGAGATCGTCGCCCCGCTTGACGATGAAGGCTATTTGATGCTGGAATGCCGACCATGAAGAAACTCACCGTCGCCCACGTGACCCACGAGGCCGCCGAGAAGATCGGCGGCATCGGGACCGTCCTCGAAGGCATCCTCACCTCACCCGTCTACCAGGAGCACGTGGGGCGCACCATCCTCATCGGCCCGTTCGCAGAGCACCTGGAGGTCGAGCCCACCGAGCGGCTGGGCGAGGACTCGACCGTGCTCTACAGCGACATGCACGGCATCGACGAGATCGACATCAAGGGCCGACTCCAGCCCATCGAGTGGGCGTTTGACGTGAAGATCATGTACGGCCGGCGCCGCTTCACCACCGCCGACGGCGAGCGGACCGGCGAAACGGAGATCCTCCTCATCGACGTGGTCAAGATCAAGCAGGAGCGCGTCAACACCTTCAAGCAGCAGCTTCACCGCAAGCTCGATCTTGATTCCACCCGCTACGAGACGGCGTGGGATTACGAGGAGTGGGTGCGCCTGGCCGTGCCCGCTTATCACGCGCTGCTCGTGATCCTCAAGCGCGATGAGCTTCCGTGCGTGATGTTCGCGCACGAGTTCATGGGTCTGCCCGCGGCGTTCAAGGCGGTGATCGACGGCGAGAAGCACTTCCGCACGCTCTTTCACGCCCACGAATGCTCGACCGCCCGGCGGTTGGTGGAGGATCATCCCGGGCACGACGCCCGGTTCTACAACATTCTCCGCCAGGCCCAGGCACAGCGGCAGTACGTGGACGACGTGTTCGGCGATCAGTCCGACTCCTTCCGCCACGCCCTCATCAGCCGGGCGCATCTCTGCGACGGCATCGTCGCGGTGGGCGACTACACCGCCCAGGAAATGCACTTCCTCGGGGAGCATTTCGATCATCACCAGATCGACATGGTCTACAACGGCGTGCCGGCGATGAAGGTGACCATGAAGGAGAAGAACCAGAGCCGGCACATGCTCCTCGATTACGCCGAAAAACTGGTGACCTTCGCGCCCAACGTGCTCATGACGCACGTCACGCGGCCGGTGATCAGCAAGGGTCTGTGGCGCGACGTGCAGGTCTGCCACGAGCTCGACCGGAAGTTCCAGGCCCAGGGCATCCGCGGGGCGCTGTTCATCCTGACCACGGGGGGCGGCACCCGCCGGCCGCAGGATGTGCGCTCGATGGAGAGCGAATACGGCTGGCCGCGCCGGCATCGCGTGGGCTATCCGGATCTCGTCGGGCCGGAAGTCGGCCTGCACGAGATGATCGAGGGCTTCAACGCCACGCACGAGCACATCCAGATCGTCCTCGTCAACCAGTTCGGCTGGTCGCGGCAGCGGATCGGCACCCGGCTGCCCGCGGAGATGGATTTCGACGATCTCCGCCGCGCCACCGACGTCGAGTTCGGAATGGCGACCTACGAGCCGTTCGGCATCAGCCCCCTGGAGCCGCTCGGCGCCGGCGCTTTGTGCGTGATCAGCTCCGTTTGCGGGTGCGAGGGTTTCGTCGAGTACGTGACGGGCGGCAAGGGCATCGAGAACGTCATCGTCGGCGACTTCACGAAACTCGCCGGAGAGAGGACCATCGGGCAGCTCCTGGACATGACACAGGCCGAGCGCGACGCGATCGATCATCGCGTCTGCGCCGAGGTCGCCGGCGAGATCATGCACCGTCTTCCGCTCACCGACGATCGGCGCCGGACGCTGCTGGAATCGGGCCAGGCCATCGTGCGCGACCTGGGCTGGGACCAGGTGCTGGAAAACAAGCTCATCCCGATGCTCCAGCGCATCGTCGAGAACGAGACGAACTCAACGAGCGAGCCCGAGGCGCGCGTGGCGACGAGGTGACGCGAAGCCGCTCGGCACGCAAACGGCGCCTCACCGCGGCCGCACCGGCGTGCGCTTGAAGTCGTCGTGGTTGAACGGCATGTGCAGGTTCGGGTCGTCATCCTCGCGGTTCGTGAAGTAGTAATGCCCGTCGGGGGTGACCCAGCGATACCGGTACTCGTTCGTGTCCCGCTCGACCTCGTTGGTGTACGGATTGACGAAGTCCTCCTGGCCGGTGAGGACGAGGTAGTTCTCGTAATTGATCTCCTCGTTGGTGCGCCGCCGGTTCTCGGCGATCTCGCGTGAGATGCGATGAATCTCCCGCTGGGTTTCGAGGACGATGTCGCAGCGCTCCCGCTGTCCGCCCGCCTCGGCCATCACCCACCGCGGGTTGAGCTGCACGGAATAGCGCATGATGTCCAGCACGGGCCGCCAGCGTTCGAACTCGGTCGCCGGGGCGCGGAAGGCAAGGGTATCCTTGTTGCCCCAGATGAACGCGGCGGGCATGTCGACGATGGCGGTGACGAGCAGCTCGCGGTAGCGCACGCCGTCCTCGGTGTACTCGACGAGCGCGCCGGCGGCGTCGAAGCTCATCGCGGCCTGCGGCCCGCCGATCTGCGTCAGCATCGTGTTCGTGTCGCCGCACGCCTCCCGGTAGACACGGACGAGTTCCGGCACTTTGCGCACCTCGAGAAATCTCACGTTCGTCGACCGCGGGCGAAGATTGGGCAGCAGCGCCTGGAGGAACTCCTCGGCGCTGAGGATCGCCATCACCTGCGCGCCCTGGTAGACGCTGCCGGGCGGGAAGGCCCCGGCCCCGATCCCGACGTGCGCATAGACGATGTCGGGCAGGCGGTGAAGCATCACCGTGCCCCCTTCATCGCGCTTGAAGGCGATGTCGATCTTGGCTTCGATCGCGTTGAGCGGGCCGCCCGCCTCCGCCGCGTTGACGCGGAAGATCCCCCCTTCCGTGCGCCAGCCGTCCGGGACGAGGATCGAGAAGGCGTTCTCGCGCGGTTCGTTGACGCGATGAAAGGCGATGGGCGGGAGGCCGGCTTCGGCCTCTTCAGGCTTCCCCCGCCCCGCCGGCGGCGGCTGGTCCTGCTCCGGTCTCTCCTCCCGCGGCTGCAACCGGTGCTCCCCCGCGGGGGGCGGCCGACGCCGCTGGGGCGGGGCCGGCTGGCGCTGCCCGCCGGGGCCGACGGACGGGCGCTGACCGTCGCCGCGCCGCGATCGACCGCCGACATCGTCCACGACGCCGGCGGCCGGTTCGGTGACCTGCAGAAACGCCATTTCGCCGTCGAGCACGTAGGCAACGGGCTCGCCCGTCCATTCGTCGAACTGCTCGAGACGCATTCGCACGGGGCCCTCGAACTTGAGCATGAACGGCACGCCGACATCCAGCGGCAGATCGATCTGAACGGCGGCGGAGAACTCGGCGGGCCGGCCGTCCAGATCCACCGGGCCCTCGAACCGTCCTTTCAGATACGCGGTGCGCAGCCCGACCGGGCCGGTGGCGATGCGGTCGACCTTCAGCTCGAGCCGGCCGCCGCGCACATCGAGATCGCGCAGGCGCCGGGCAAGATCCTGACCTTCGTATCGCCACGTCTGGCCGGTCTTCATCTTTTCCGCGGGCCAGAGATCGAAAGTCAGCGGCACGCCCACGAGGTCCGGGGCGGGATCGCCCGCCGCACGCCCGGTCTCCGCGTCGACGACACGCGTCTCGCGCGGACCGAAGTTGACGGTGTAGGCGCTTCCCTCCGGCAGCAGTTGTTCGTGATACGGCTCGCCCGTCTCCGGGTCGCGTCCTTTGATTTCGGCCTTGCCGACTTCGCGACGGGCCTTCGTGATGAGCGGGCCGTCCGCGTCCATCACCTGCTCGAGGAATTCGACGCCGGCGACTTCCTGAAAGATGATCTCCCCGCTCCCGGTCTGGATGGCGCCCTTGAAGGCCGTCGTGCAGGTGACGCGGAACTCCCAGCCGGGTCTGATCTGGGCTGATCGCGGCGCGGGTTGGGTCCCGCGCGACGCGGTCCGCTCCGGCGGCGGGCGCCTCTCGATGCCGGGGGTCGCGCGCAGGCCGGCGGGCGGTGACTCCGTTCGCGCCGCTTCCCCTGATGCGGTGGTGAAGGTGATCACCGTCGTCGGCAGCGGCACGAATCCCGCCGCGCTCATGAAGCCTTTCCTGCGATCGCTGTTGAGCTGAACGGCGTAGGTCGTCCCGGGCTCGAGCGAGTCGAGCTTCAGGACGAAGGTCCGCCCGTCCAACCACGATGCGGCCTCCTCTCCCGCCGCGGGTGGGAACGGCAGATGCGCGTGCTCGATCAGCGACCAGGAGTTCTCCTTCATGTCGCGATCGAAGACGATCATGATCCGGCCCAGCGCGAGCGGGACGTCATCGGCGCCGTCCGCGGGGATCGAGCTCACGATCCGCGGCTCCTCGGCCGGTCCCGCCGTGCCGGAGGCGATCGGTCCCGGCAGGCAGGCGGCGAAAGTGATCGACGACAGAAAAGACACGAGGCGGGTGCGCATGGCGAGACCCCTTCAGGGAAGCAAACCAGCGTACTTGTCCCCGGCCGTCGAGTGCAAGGGATGCCGGCCGCGCCGCGGCCGCGTCGGACGCGTGCCGGCGGGGCGGCAGCCGACCGCGGCGGACCGCGAATCTGCAGAGTCTGGGCGATCTGGGGGCCGTGCCGTCGCCGACCCGCTCACCGTCGTTGCCGTCGGACCGGTAAGAGTGACCATCTCGCTAACTCCAGCGCCCTTTTTTCTTTATCGCCCGTCGCGGGCGTCGTAGACTGCGAGCATCGATGCTCCGTCGGCATGGGTGGACGGAGGCGTCGGAGCCGACGATCCGTCGCGGCCACCGGCGGGCCATCGTGACTGAGGAGGAGTAGCGGAATGCGATATCCCATCGCACGATCGATGCAGGTGCGCCATCGCGGCGCCGCGATGCTGTTCGTCGCGGCCGCGGCGGCGCTTGCGGCGGGCACGGCGGTCGGGCAGCTCACGCCCGAAGACATCGAGGCACTGCGCGCGCGCGGCGAGCGGGAAGGATGGACCTTCACCGTCGGCGAGAACCCCGCCACCCACCGGCCGCGTCATCACCTGTGCGGCGCCGTCGAGCCGCCCGGATGGTGGCTGAAGGGACGATTCGATCCCTGCACGCCGGGCCGCGACCTGCCCGAGGCCTTCGACTGGCGCGACTACGGCGCCTGCCCGCCCATCCGCAGCCAGTTGAGCTGCGGCGCGTGCTGGGCGTTTGCCGCCCTCGGGAGCATGGAGTGCGCGCTGCTCATCGACGAGGGCGTCGAGTTCGATCTGTCCGAGCAGTGGCTGGTGAGCTGCACCAGCGCCGGC
>JAXHTH010000230.1:0-27882 GCA_034211115.1 Planctomycetota bacterium
ACCCTGGCCACCGAGCAGTTCCCCGCCACGCTGGGGGATCTGTATCACGGCCAGCAACTCATCGTTGCCGGCCGCTTCGCCGACGGGCAGACCGGTCCCGTGAAGCTCACGGCCGACCGCGCCGGCGAGCGGATCGAGTACGTCTGGCCCGAGGTGGCCTTCACCCATTCCTCCGCGGCCGAGTATGTCCCGGCCGTCTGGGCCGGGCGGAAGATCGCCTACCTGATCGACCAGATCCGCGCCCACGGCGAAACGGACGAGATGGTCGGAGAGATCCTCGCGCTCAGCCAGGAGTACGGGATCCAGACGCCGTATTCGAGCTGGCTGGTGGTGCCCGAGCGGTACGTTCACGCGCCCGGCGGACCGCCGCGACGCTTGCCGCCCGGACTTGACAGGCGGCTCGAAGGCGGGCTCGGGGCCGGCGGCGGAGCCCGCGGCGTGCCCAGTCGGCAGACGCAGCAGCAACGCCTCGGCGGCGTGGTGCCGGACGGCTCGATCCACGGTGAGGCGGGCGTGGAGGCCCCGGCCGGTCCCGAGGCCACCTACGGCGACGAATACGGCGGGATCGATCTCCTTTTCGCCGGCGAGGCGGTTACCGAGGAGGCCGGCGAGGCGGCGAACCTCATTGCCCGCAAGAACGCGGCCCTGCGGGACCTCCGCAGCCGCGACGCGGGGCGAATGGACCGTAAGACCCTGCTGTACCAGAAGTTAGGTGATCGATGGTACAACCGCATCGGCACCTTCCTCGTCGATGAGACCTTCGGCGAGGACACCGAAATCACCGTCGTCCGGTTCGCCTCTGAGGCGTATTTCGAGCTCGTCCGGAGATGTCCGGAGCTCCGGCCGGCCCTCGCCGCCAGCCCCCGCGTCGTAGTCATGGTGGCCGAGGGGCAGGCGATTCTGGTTTCTGATCGGGTCGGTGAGGAAGCATTTTCGGATGAGCAAAGGAAACAAATCGGGTTCGACGAGCGTTAAACCCTTGCACACACGCAAGTCAGCAAGTCAGTCCTTCTCCCTTCCCTCCCCCCACACGGCCTGGCCGGCTCACGCCGACTGGGCTGTTTTCTTTGCGCCGGCTCGCGGCGGAGATATCGCCGATGAGCGAGCCCGGCCGTCCTCGGTTCGGGCGGCCCTCGGACGATCCCGGGCTCTGCCTTGCGCGACCTGCGCGAGTGGTGGTCGGAGGCCGCCCGGCTCGAGGACGAGCGGGCTCGCTCAAGCCCCAAGCCTCAAGCACTCCCCACCTCCAATACCGCCTCACCGCGGATGGCATCGTGCTTGAGCGCGATGAGGGCCTCGTTCGCCTCCTTCAGGGGGAAGCGCTGGGTATGCGTGGTGACGTTCGCCGCCGCGGCCTCCTCGAGGAAGTTGCGGCCGTCGGCGCGCGTGTTGTTCGCCACCGAGCGGATGAGGCGCTCCTGGTAGAGCAGCTCGTATCGGATCGGCGGCGTGGGCGTCATGTAGATCCCGCCGCACACGAGCGACCCGCCTCGCTGAAGCGCCTCCAGCGCGGGCGGGATGATCTCGCCGGCGGGGGCGAAGATGATCGCAGCATCGAGCTTCACCGGCGGGGCATCGAACGTGTCACCGACCCATGTTGCGCCCAGCTCTGATGCGAGTTTCTGATGTCGCTCGCGATCGCGCGTGCAGACGTACACATCCGCCCCGCGGTGGCGGGCGATCTGGATGGCGATGTGCCCGGCGGCGCCGAAGCCGTAGAGGCCAAGCTTCGCGCCGTGCCATTCTTCGATGCCGCACTGCCGCAGGCAGCGGTAGCCGATGATCCCCGCGCACAGCAGCGGCGCGACCTGGTGATCGTCCAGCGCCTGCGGCAGGGGATAGACGAACTCCGCCGGGGCGACGACGTACTCGGCGAACCCGCCCTGCCTCGTCCAGCCGGTGAACTCGGCGTTCTCGCAGAGGTTCTCCTGGCCGCTCGTGCAGAAGCGGCAGGCGCCGCACGTGCAGTGCAGCCACGCGACACCCACCCGCGTGCCGATCGTTACTCCCCTCTCCCCTTGAGAGAGGGGTCGGGGGTGAGGGTCCCTCGATTTCGGACCGACCTCGACAACCTCGCCGACAATCTGATGCCCCGGGATGATCGGCATCACCTGCCGTTTCTGATCGAGTTCGCCTTCGATGACGTGCAGATCGGTCCGGCACACGCCGCACACGTGGACCTTGATGAGCACCTCGCCCCTTCCGGGGGCGGGGGTGTCCACCTCCGTGTACTGGAGCGGCTTCTCGGTGATGGGCTGTATTTCATTCAGGATGCAGGCTTTCATGACATTCACATCGTATCGCGGGCGCGGCGGTCTGTCCCCGCTACGATGAACGCATGCTTACCGATCTCAACGGCAAAGTGGTGCTCATCACCGGCGCTTCGGGCGGCATCGGCCAGGCGACGGCCCGGGCGTTCGCCGACGAGGGTTCGCGGCTGGCGCTTCACTATCACACGGGCGATGAGGCCGCTTCGCGGCTTCGCGATTCGATCGATACTGAAACGGTCATCGTCGGTGCGGACCTGACTTCGGAATCGGACGTTGATGCGATGTTCGCTCGCGTGCTCGATCACTTCGGCCGCGTCGATGCGATCGTCGTCAACGCGGGCACGTGGGCGAAAGACCACACGCCGGTGCACGAGATGTCGCTGGCCCAATGGCGCGCGATCATCGAGGCCGACCTGACGAGCGCGTTTCTCACCTGCCGCACTTTTCTGCGGCATCTGAAGGAAGCGCCGCGCGAGCCGGCCTCGATCGTCATGGTCGGTTCGACTGCGGCGATGTTCGGCGAGTCGGGCAACGCCGAGTACGCCGCCGCGAAGGCGGGCATGGTCTACGGCCTCACGCTGTCGCTGAAGAACGAGATCATCCGCCTTGCGCCGCGCGGACGCGTCAACGCCGTCTGTCCGGGCTGGGTGGACACGCCGGCGGCGCGGGCGACGATGGGCGATGATCAGTCGATGGACAGGATTCTCTCCACGATCGCGCTGAAGAAAATCGCGACGGCCGAGGATTGCGGGCACGCGATCGTGTTTCTCTCATCGGATCGTCTGGCCGGGCACCTCTCCGGTGCGATTCTCCCCGTCGCCGGCGGCATGGAGGGGCGGGTGTTGCATGAGGAGTGATGAGTGATCAGTGATGAGTGATGAGCAAGCCGGCTCGTCCTCGAGCCCGGGTGCGCGGGGATGTTCACGTGCTCTCATCGCGCAAGCGGGGGCGTCGGGTGATTCGGCAGCACCCGGGGCCGAGGACGGCCCGGCTTGCTGCGGATCGCAGGCGAGGGATACTCTGCGCCATGACGGGGTTCACCGCGGGCATGACGACGTGGTACATCACCTTCGGCACGTACCGCGCGCCTGCACGGCGGAGATCGCTTGACCGTACGTCGCAGCCGCGACGAGCCGGGGACGGAGATCGTCGGCCGTGACCCTGACCTGGAAGGGATGAGCCGCAATCCAATGCGCGGAGCGCCTGTTCATCTGACGCGCGAGCAGTGCCTGTTCGTGCAGGAGATGATCCCTTCACTCTGCGAACGCGGCGGGTGGCGGCTGCGCATCTGCTCGGCGGATCACGATCACGTGCACGTGCTGCTTGACATCAACCCCGCCGTGCACGGCGAGAAGGTGCGCCGACTCATCAAGCGCTGGCTCACGCAGGCGATGGATACAAAATGATCCCGCCCAAAGGGCGGACGCTGGTGGGCGGAACAGGGCTCGAACAAAGCGATCCACGATGAGGCGTATCTCGCGAATGCGTACGAATACATCGAGAAGCAGCGCACGCGATGAGCAAGCTGCACCTGATAATCACGTGGGAGCGAGCCCGCTCGTCCCCGAGCCGGGCGACCTTCGATCCTCACCTGCTGTCGTTGCGCGCCGACATCACCACTCCGGCCCGCCGGTGTAGCGGCCGTAGATGTCGGCCATGGCCTGGACCTGTTCGCCGAGCGTGCAGTTGGCCAGCGACGCCTCGACGAGGAACGGCATGACGTTCTTGTCATCGCGCGCCGCATCGCGGATCGCATCGAGCGCCCGCTGCACGGCGTCGTGATCGCGGTTCTTCTTGAACGCCTCCAGCCGCTCGCACTGGCCGACTTCGACCGAGTGCGGGATCTGGAGGATCTCGACGGAGTGCTCCTCGTTGCCGTCGGTGTAGGCGTTGACACCGACGATGATGCGGTCGCCGGCTTCCATTTCCTGGCCGAAGCGGTAGCTCGCCTCGGCGATGGAGCGTCGGAAGTATCCCTTGTGGATGCCGCCCACGACACCGCCCATGTCATCGATGTCGCCGATGATGGCGTTCGCATCCTCTTCCATCCGATCGGTCAGCGCCTCGACGTACCACGACCCGGCGAGCGGATCGACGGTCCGATGCACGCCCGTCTCGTGGGCGAGGATCTGCTGCGTGCGCAGCGCGACGCGCACGGCCTCGTCGGTGGGCAGGCCGAGCGTCTCATCCATCGAGTCGGTATGGAGGGACTGGCATCCGCCGAGCACGCCGGCCATCGCCTGGTAGGCCACCCGCGCCACGTTGTTCAAAGGCTGCTGCTCGGTCAGCGAGCAGCCGGCGGTCTGCACGTGCGTGCGCATGAACAGCGAGCGCTCGCTCTTCGCGCCGTAGCGTTCCTTCATCGCGTGCGCCCAGATCCGCCGTGCAGCGCGGAGCTTGCAGATCTCCTCGAAGAACTCGTTGTGCGCGTTGAAGAAGAAGCTCAGGCGGGGCGCGAAGGAATCGACATCGAGCCCGCGCTTCAGGCACCACTCGACGTACTCCATCCCGTCGCGGAGGGTGAAGGCGAGTTCCTGCACCGCGGTCGAGCCCGCCTCGCGGATGTGGTAGCCGCTGATCGAGACGCTGTTCCACCGTGGCACGGACCGGCTCTGAAACTCAATCGTGTCGACGACGAGCTTGACCGACGCTTCCGGGGGATAGATGAATTCGTTCTGGGCGTGGAATTCCTTGAGGATGTCGTTCTGGATGGTTCCGCCGAGCTTGTTCCAGTCGAAGCCGCGCTGCCGGGCCATGGCCAGGTACATGCCCCAGATGACGGCGGCGGGTCCGTTGATGGTCTGGCTGACGGTGACCTCCTCGAGGGGGATGTCGGCGTAGAGGCGGTGCATGTCCTCGATGGTGCAGACGGCCACGCCGCACCGGCCGACCTCGCCGGCGGAGAGGGGATCGTCGCTGTCGCGTCCCATGAGGGTGGGCAGATCGAAGGCGGTGGAGAGGCCGGTCTGGGCCGCCGTGCCCCTCGCGTTCTCCAGCAGGTACTTGAACCGGCGGTTGGTGTCGTCGGCGCTGCCGAAGCCGGCGAACTGGCGCATCGTCCATAACCGCCCGCGGTACATGTTCTTATGAATGCCGCGGGTGAAGGGGAACACGCCCGGCGTGCCGATCCGCGGATGCGGGCGGGCCTGATCCTTCGGGTCGGTCGTCTCGATCTTCTCGGGGCCGTAGAGCTCATCGACGACGTAGCCGGAGATGGTGACGGCCTCGGGATCGACGCCCTCGGGGCGGGCAGGTGCGGACGTATCGACGGTGGCCGGATCGATGGTGGGTCGAGGCGTGGGGCATTGGGCAGCCATGGTCGAGACTCATCGGCAGGGGGCAGGGACATCGTGATCGGGCCGTCGCACCGCGCGACGGCCGAAACGGGGCAGGTGCCCGGCACCGGTATGGTAGCGGAGGGGCGGGCAAAATCCGCCGAAAACGGGGACGTCGCCGCCCCCGCGAGCCCGGGCGTTCCCGCGCCTGTGAGCCCGGGCGTCCTCGCCCCGGGCGGCCGCCGGAGTGCGCCGCGCCCCCTTCGCGCGGAGAGCACGGTCGCCGGTCGTGCGCCGCCCGGCTCAAGGACGAGCGGGCTCGCTCACCGCTCATCAGTGCAAAAGCCCCGCGTTACCCCGCGGGGCTCGAGGGCGGTCAGCGCTATCAGAGCCTCTCCCGGAGCGGCTTCTCAGCCGTCGTAGTTCTTCAGGCCCTTCTGGTCCTCGGGCAGCTCGCCGCCGGCGGGGGTCCACCAGTCCGGCCGATCCTCCATCTCGTCGGTGCGAAGCGTCCGCTCGGGCGGGACGGCGATGTACTCCGGGCCCTCGCGAAGGGTGACGTCGATCCGCCGGTTGGCGGCGGCGGGGACGGTCATCACGTTGTGCAGCTTGCCGATGGTGGTCCCCATGTCGAAGATCTCGTAGCGGAGGAGATCCGGCGTGTAGACGGGGTCGTCGCCCTTGCCGGCGACGAAGTCCATCGTGAGCTGCTTCCCGGGCGGGATGTCCATCGAGAAGACCACCTCATCGGTCCGCAGATCGACGACGCGGACCGTCTTGGGCTGCGTCTCGTAGGAGTAGTAGGTGTAGGACCCGCCCGTGTAGGACATCGTCGCCCCGTGGGGGCGGTGGCAGGCGGGCAACGCGAGGAGGGAGGCGAAGCCGAGGCCGAGGGCGAGCGTGGCGAGTCGTCGGAACATGTCGGTCACTCCTGATCTCCAGCCGTGACGTGGGGTCCATGAGGGTACCGCGTGGCGCGGGAAACGCCAACGGGCACCGAGACAGTTATCGGCCAAGGGGCGGCCCGGCTCCGACCAAAATCCGCCCCCGGTCCGAGAATCCTGGCCGCACCGGTCCCGCGGGCCCGATGATAGGCCTCATGCCCCCGCCCACGTGGTACCGCGACTGGGTCCGCGCCGGCTTGGCGGTCAACGACCTGCCGGCCTTCTTCATCGGCGGGTGCCAGAAGTCCGGCACGACGTGGCTGCAGCATCTTCTGAATGCCCATCCGGCCGTATGCTGCGGCGGGGAAGGGCATCTGGCCGATCTGCTCGCCCCGGCGATGCAGCAGGCGATGGGGGCCTACAACCAGCGGCAGTCCCAGCGGGCGGCGAGGCTGGGCGTGCTGCTCCGGAAGGAAGATCATCTCGGGGCCGTCAAGATGCTCGGCGACCGGATCCTCGCCGGCTATGTGGCCGGCAGCACCGATCCCCGCGCGGTCCGGGCGGTGGGCGACAAGACGCCCGAGCATGCACTCAACTTCGCCGTGCTGAGCGAGCTCTACCCCGGCGGCCGGTTCGTCCACATCATTCGCGACGGGCGCGATGCGTGTATCTCCGGCTGGTTCCATCTCAGGCGGCAGGGGAAGGCGGGGAAGTTCGCCACGCTCGCCGACTACGCCGGCTATTTCGTCGAACATCATTGGGTTCGCTACATCAACGCCGCGCGATCGGCGGCCGCGGCGATGCCCGATCGCTGCCTGGAAATGCGCTACGAGGCATTGCACGGCGATCCGGCGGGCGAGACACGCCGCCTGCTTCAGTTCCTCGGTGTCGAGTCCGGCGATGAAGCGGTCGCCGCGTGCGTCCACGGCGGATCGTTCGAGAAGCTCGCCGGCGGCCGCAGACGCGGCGAGGAGGACGCCTCTTCCTTCTTCCGCAAAGGCACGGTCGGCGACTGGCGGGAGCACTTCGACGCCGAGGCCACGGCGCGCTTCCAGCGCACGGGCGGTGACCTGTTGGAAGACCTGGGCTACCCGGTTGTCGACACCGCCCGGCCGGAGGCGATCTCGATCCCGTCGCCCAGGTCGACCGGTTAGCGCCGGGCGACGACGATCAGGTCGCGGTAGGCGCCGCCGATGCGCCCCGTCTGGCACACCTTCAGTCCCGTGGCCGCCTGGAGCTGGCCGGTGAGCTGGGGGAGGGTGTATTCGCAGACGTGGTAGACGGCGTCGGCCGGCTCGCCGTACCGCCATTCCGGCGTGCTGATCACCACATGCCCGCCCGGCGCGAGGACGCGCTCGACCTCGCGGAGGATGGCGACGGGGTTGGGCAGATGTTCGATGACGTCCAGCATCGCCACCGTCTGCACGGAGGCCGGCTCGAGAGGCAGCGATTCGCCCTGCCCGGGGATGAACTCGGGGACCGGGCCGTTTCCGTACGCGCCCCCGGCCGCTTCCTCGGCCACGCGGGCCGCGGCCTGCTCGATCGCCGCCGGCTCCGGGTCGAGACCGATTCCGTGCGCACCGGCGCGCGCGAGCAGATGCGTGAACAGGCCGTCGCCGCACCCGAGATCGAGGACTCTCGCGGGCGGCGATGAGCTCGGCGTCGCCTGCAGGATGATCTTCGTGAGCGCATCGGCCCGCTGCCGGTACGCCTCGAACCCCGCGTAGTTGCTCCAGTGCAGGCACGGCCGCTCGTCGTACTTGGCAAACGGCATTGCGGCGCCGAAGAAGCGGACGTTCCACAGCAGTCCGCCGGCGGCATGCCGGTCTCTAACCGCCTCAAGATCGGCCGCTCGCCAGTCGAAGCCCCACCGCGCGATGAACGCCTCGTGTTCCTCCCGCGTCACTGGCGGCCCGGAGAGCAGACTGAACGTGTCGGTAACGATGACCTCGGGGATCGCCACGCACCGGCCGCCGGCCGCGCGAAGCGACAGGAACAGATCGAGCACACCGAGCGGTGAGGTGAGCAGGCGGTCGCCTTCGAGACGATCGAAGGCGGTCTCGTCGACGGCGAAAACGCCGCCGCAGATCGCATCGATCTCTTCGGGGAAGCGGAACGCCTCGCCGTCGGCGCCCTGTCCGAGATGGTGAAACCCTCCCGGATGGATGATGAACTCGCCCATCGAGAACACCTGCCCGTCGGCGTCGAGCCGTTTCGCCCCGGCTGCGATGACGTTGTGCCAGCAGCGCAGGGGGACGCTCAGCCGCGCTCGCCAGTCGGCGGGTTGCGGCTCTTCGGCGGTTGCGCTTCGGATCGTGACGATGCCCTCTTCGCATCGCTCGACAATCCGTTGATCCGTGGAGGGCCCTGCTTCTCGGGTCGTTTTCATCCGGGCTGAGGGGGCGCTGGGCATCTCGTGTACTCCCGATCTGTGCGAGACAACAGTGGGGCGATCCGGCGCTACCTTGACACGCCGACTGCCGATCGTCGCTCCCGGCAGGCGGCGAAATGCGGGGCGTTCCTCTCGACGAGCAGATCGTCCACCACGCGGTCGATGTAGGCGAGGTCCGCTTCGCTGAAGAGTTGGTCGTACTTCGACTTGCCGCCCACGCGCACCTTGGCCGAATCGGGGTTGTTCGGGTCCGCCGGGGCGAGGACGGTTCCCGCATAGGCGGGCGTGGCGCCCAGCCGCTTCATGTTCTCGAACGACGCCTCCGCCACGACGTCCTCGACCAGCGCGTCGTCGCCGGGGATGTCGAAGGCGGCGAGGATCCGACGCAGCGGATCGACGGGGTCGTCCAGCATCGCGTCGTAGCTGATGATCTCGCGCCGCCCGAGGGAGGGGGCGAGTTCTGTCCACAGGTTGTAGAACGTCACCAGCTTGATCACGCCGTAGCGTGGCGATCGAAGAAACTCGCCCGGCGTGCCCTGAAAGACGCGAATGCGATGCACCGCCTGGTGCCAGGCCGAGGCGAGCGTGGCGTAGAAATCACGCACGAGGAGGACGCAGGAGGCGCCCGCGAGCGGCCGGCGATCGAAGCAGCCCATCGACCAGTAGGGCAGCTTCATCAGCATCGCGGCGGTGAGATGCGTCCACTGGAAGGGATAGCTTCCGTCGGTCGCCTCCTCGATCCGGAAGACGTTGACGGGCTCGAGGCCGCGCCGCCGGCACAGATACGAGTTGAGCATGAACCGGACCCACGTCCGGCCGGCCTTCGGGTAGGAAAGGAACAGTCGCATCATCGACGCTCGCTCCGGGCTGTCTAAACGTGATCGGCGGCGGTCTTAGACATCGGCGATCGACCCGGGTTCGTCATAGCGCTGAGCGATGATGAGATTTCCCCCGCGCGCCGCGTGCCGCGGATAGATCGTCAGCGTGAAATCCTGATCCTGGCAGGCGGCGGCGAGGTTCGTCGCCCGGTTGGGGCTTCGCGGATCGAACAGCGGCATCCGCATCACCACCTGCCGCCTCGTGGCGCTCAGCGCCTTGGCCAGGGTGGGCAGCTTGTGCTCCCGGGGCAGATGCTGGAGAACGCCCAGGAAAAGGACCACGTCGAAGGAGCGCGGCTCCAGCGCAAGGTCGGCGACCGAGGCGCACTGGAAGGTGACGTTGTCGATGCCCCGATCGCGGGCGATCCGATCGGCCGCCTCGACCCGCTCCGGTCTCAATTCGACGCCGTGGACGTGCCGGACGACCTTCGCCACCTCGATGGCGATCAGGCCCTCGGCGCAGCCCAGGTCCAGCACCTCGTCGTCGGGGCGCAGCGCCGCGTGCTGTCGGACGTCGGCCCAGCGGGTGGCCAGGTCCCAGACGCCGTCCCCGCCGCCGATCTCCTCAAGGTCGCTGTAGTAGTAGGTCGGTTCGACGAGAGGCTGGGGCATGATCAGATCTCTTGGGGAATGCGGATCGAGACGGACGCGCCGACCGGCTGCGGGCGCCTGTAGGGATATCGGACCATCGCGGCCGCCGGTTGAGCATTGACCGGCCCTTCGGCGGCGAGATCTTCGCGGCTCATGCCGGTTCTTTGCCCGGTACACTGCGGGCATGTCCGATCCGCATCAGCCGCCCTGCCGCATCGGCCACGGTTATGACCTCCACCGGCTGGAGCCGGTCGCGCCGGATGGGCCGGGCCGGCCGTTCATCCTCGCCGGCGTGCGGTTCGAGCACTCGCTCGGCCCGGTCGGCCGCAGCGACGGCGATGCCCTCTGTCACGCGCTCACCGACGCCCTGCTCGGGGCGATCGGCGCACCGGACATCGGCCGGCTGTTTCCCGATACGGACGAGCGGTACGAGGCCGCCGACTCAGCGGTGTTCCTCGCCGAAGCGGTGCGGCGGATGCGCGGGGCGGGATACGAGGTCGGCAACGTCGACATCACCGTCATCTGCGAGCGGCCCAGACTCGGCGAGAGACGCGATGGAATGATCGCCAACGTCGCCCGCCTCCTCGGCTGCGACGTGGCGCAAGTGAGCATCAAAGGCAAGACGCATGAGGGTGTCGATGCCGTCGGCGAAGGGCGCGCCGTCGAAGTTCACGCGGTGGCCCTCCTCGTGTGGTCGCGGACAGGGGCCTGACGGCTCGGGAGCCCTCTCTCCTTTCCGATCGCTCCTTGCTCGTGGACGGTCGAACACGGGGGCAAGCCCCGTCGCGAAACGTGCCCTGATCCCTGATCCCTTGCCTGTTCCGGGCTACGATCCTCCATGAGCCACAAACCTCTCTGGCACGAAGCGGCGGCGCTGGCGGCCCGGGTGCACGAGAACCAGTATCGCAAGGACGGCGAGACGCCCTACGATGCCCACCCGGCGCGGGTGGCGATGATCATCGCCGTCCATTTCGGCTTCACCGACGAGGCCATCCTCGCCGCGGCGTACCTGCACGACGTGATCGAGGATTCCGGCACCGATTACGATGACCTTGAGGAGGCGTTCGGCCGTGATGTGGCCGACTATGTCGCGGCGATGAGCAAGGATGCACGTCTGCCCGAGGCCGAGCGCGAGCGGGCCTACGACGAGCAGCTCGCCGCCGGGCCCTGGCCGGCGCGGCTCATCAAGCTCGCCGATGTGTACGACAACCTCACCGACGCCCGCACCGACTGGGGCCGGCGGCGGATCATCGAGCGGGCCCAGCGGGCCCTGACCCTTGCCGCTCGCGATGAGCAGCTTGCCGGGGCGTGCGAGAAGCTTCGCGAGTTGGTGCGGGCGATCGAGGCGGGGATGCACGGCCAGCCGGCCTGAATGTGTGGAACAAACCTCCCTCCGGGCGGTCTGTAGGGTGGAGACCAGCAACCATGGCCACGCTCCTCATCGCCCTGATCGCCGCGGCCAGCCTGCTGCGCGGTCCGGCCCCGCTGCCCCCGGCCGACGCCGGGGGGACCGGGACCCGGCCCGCAGAGGCGGCCGTCGCCTCGCCGCCGGACTGCGGGGACGAAACCGCCCCGCCGGCCTCGCGGCCCGACACGGCCGGCGAGGACGAACCGGTCGCGAACGATGATCCCGTCATCGCCCTCCTCGATACGCTCGAGCGCAGCGCCGACGACCTGCGCGCTTTCACCGCGTCCATTCACTACGTCGTCGAAGACGCCCTGCTCGGGGAGAAGGTCATCCGCAAGGGCGAGCTGGTCTACCGCGCCGATCCCGAGGGCGGTGAGAAGAGCTTCGCCATCCTGTTCGAGTCGCGCATCGCCAACGGCCGCAAGCGCGATCAGCTCAAGCACTACGTCTTCAGCGGGGGCTGGTTCGTCGAGGTCGACCACGACGAGAAGCTGTTCATCAAGCGGCAGGTGGTCGCGGAGGGCGAGGAATACGACCCGCTCAAGCTCGGCGAGGGCCCGTTCCCGCTGCCCGTCGGCCAGGAGCGTGCGGAGGTGCTCGCCCGCTTCCAGGTTTCGCTGCTCGCGCTGCCGGAGACCGGCCCGCTGGCGAAGCTGAGGGGCGAGACGCCCGTCGACGGCCTGCGGTTGATCCCCAGACCCGGCTCGCAGGCGGCCGAGGACATCGCCCGCATCGACCTCTTCTACGACCGCGACACACATCTCCCAATCGGGATCGATCTCATCGAGACGAACGGCGACCGCAAGACCGCACGGCTGGGTAACCTGAAGCGGAACCCGACCCTGAGCAAGTCGGCGCTGGCGAAGCTCAGCATCGACGAGCCCGACCCGACCGAGTGGCGGATCGACATCCGCGAGCTGGAGCGGTAGCGGACCGGGGCGTTCTTCTCGAGCGCGAGGCGGGGCTAGACTCTTCGATCATGCATCAGCGATTGCCGCATCAGCGCTCGTGCCCGTCCGGCAGTGGTCTATTCGGTGTTTTCCTCCTCTGGCTGCTTCTTTGCTCGGCCGGCGCGTGGGCTCCGGCAGAGGCGGGGCGGGGTCCGCTCGTGCCGACCTCGCCGCGAGTGCACCCGGCGGTCGAGGCGGCCCTGGCCGCCGACTGGCTGACCGATCGCGAGCGGGCGGAGCTACGCGTGTTCCACGGTCTGTGGACGCAAGAGGATCTTCTCACGCCGACCGCACGGGCCCGAGTCGCCCTCAACGCGTGGCGATTCGACGATCCGGCGCTGGCCGACGGGCGCGTGCCGACGGCGCTTCGTGCCCAGGCCCGCCTCCTGGCCGGCGACCTGCGCGAGGCGATCGCGCTCGTGGAAAACGACGATTCGATCACCGCCGATCGCATTCGCATCGAGGCGCTGGAAGCGCTGGGCGACTACGACGCGGCCGCACGCGCCGCCGCGTCGATCGCCCGGCGTTTGGAGCAATCACCCCCGGATGATGCCGCGGCGTTGACGGAAGGCGCGCGCGCGATGGCGATCCGCGCCCGCCTCACCGGGCCGTCCACCGACGAGTATCGGCGCATGATGTCGCAGCTCGCCCGGGCGGGGGGTGAGCTGGATCGCCTGTACTGGCCCGCCCGCCTCGCCGAGGCCGAACTCCTGCTGGAGAAGCACAACGACGATGATGCGATCGTGGCGCTGCACGAGACGCTGAGTTTCAATCCGCGCTGCGCGCAGGCGTTCCGTCTGCTGGGACAGATCGCGCTCTCACGCTTCGATTTCGAGTCGGCCCGCGAGGCGATCGATGCGCTGCGCGCACTGAATCCGCGACACCCGCTGGCGGATCTGCTCTGCGTTGAGTCGCGGCTGGTGCAGAACGACCCGGAGGAGGCGCTGTACGTGGTGCGCCGGCTGACCGATCGCCTGCCGCGGCTGCGGGCGGCCCACGCGCTCGCGGCGGCCGCGACGGCCCTGCTCTACGAGGAGCACGCCACCCGCGCGGCGCTGGATCGCTATGACGAGCTGTCGCCCGGCAGCGCTGAGGCGTACCTCACCGCCGGGTCGTTTCTGGCGAAGTTCCGCCAGTACGAGCAGGCGGCGGTGCTGCTGGAGGAGGCCATCCGCCGGCAGCCCGCCGGGAGCGAGCCCCGCCTCGCCCTCGCCCTGATGGAAATGCAGACCGGCCGCGATGATCGGGCGCTGATGATGCTGCGCTCGCTTATCGAGCTGGATCCGTTCAACAGGCGGGCCGCCAACTCCCTTCATCTGCTCGAGGAGCTCGCCGACTACGCGGAGCTGGAGACGGAGCACTTCATCATCCGCTACGAGCCGGGCGTCGATGCCGCGCTGGCCGAGCTGATGCCCCGGCCGCTGGAGCGGATACACGAGACGGTCGTCGGGCGCTTCGGCTGGACGCCTCGCGAGCGGACGATCATCGAGTTGATGCCGGATCATCAGCGTTTCGCGGTGCGCATCACGGGCATGCCGCACGTGCACACGATCGCCGCCTGCACGGGCCCGATCATCGCGCTGGAGGCGCCGCGCGAGGGCCGCAAATCGCGCCATCACGGCACCTTCGACTGGGTGCGCGTCATCCGGCACGAATACACGCACACCGTCACGCTTCAGCAGACGAAGTACCGCATCCCGCACTGGCTGACCGAGGCGGCGGCGGTGAGCATGGAACTGGCCCCGCGCGAGTACGGCGAATGCGTCATGCTCGCCGACTCCTGGCGCGCCGGCACGCTCTTCGACCTGGATCAGATCAAGTGGGCGTTCGTCCGACCCCGGAAGCGGGGGGATCGCGGCAAAGCGTACGCGCAGGGACACTGGATGCTCCAGTTCATGGAGCAGCGCTTCGGACGAACCGCCGTCATCGACCTGCTCGAGCGCTATTTCCACGGCGAGCGGGAGGAGAAGGCGATCACCGGCGCCCTGGGCGTCAGCCCGCGCCGGTTCCTCGCCGAGTTCAACGCCTGGGCCGGCGGGCAGGTGGAATCATGGGGTCTGGCGCCCAGGCCGAGCATGACCGAACTGGCCGATCGCCTGCGCTTCGCCGATCCCGAGCTTGCCCTCGTCATGGCGGCTTCGCAGCAGGCGCGTCTGGATGCCGTCGCGCGGACCATGGCCGATCGCATCGGCCGGCCGGCCTCGCCCGAGGGACGATCCTTCACCGCCGATCGCTGGCCCGAGCTTGTGCGGCCGCCGGTTCAGATCAGCGATGAACAGCTTGCGCAGTGGCGGCGCGAATACCCGGATCATCCGGATCTGCTGAAGGAGGAGATCAATCGCCGGCTGAGGGCAGGTGATGATGATCAAGCGGCGCTCATTCCACGGCTGGAGCGCTACGCCGAGCTTCGGCCGGTCGATCTCTTCCCGCACCGCAGGCTGGCCCGGATCCATCTGGCGAGCGACACCCCGCAGCAAGCGGTCAGGCACCTGGAGGAACTCGATGCGCGGGAGGAGGAGTCTCCCGTTTACGCCTGGCGCCTGGCGGGCCTGTATCGCCGGCAGGGCGATGTCGAGAACGCGCTGGCGAAGATCACGCGTGCGGTGCAGATCGATGCCTACGACGCCGACCAGCGCGAGCTGGCGGCCGCGATCGCCCTCGAGGCGGGCCGGCTGGATCTCGCCCGCCTGCACGTGCGGGCGCTGACGCTCCTGGAGCCGGACCGCCCGCAACACCGCAAGCGCCTTCAGCGCATCGACGAACTCCTCGCGGCGGAGCCGTAGCAGTCGTGATCCGACCGGGAGGCGATCAGCCCTCTTCTGCCTCAGGCGCGATGACCTCCTTTGTCAGTTGGACTCCGCGCGAAGTTCGGCGGCGGTCTCGCGGCGGATGGCCCAGTCGTAGAAGCGGGGGGAGAGCGTCATCACGCCCGCCACCGTGCGCACGAGCAGGCTCGTCCAGACTTCCGGGCACGGCCGGCGGAGACACCTGACCACGGCCCGGGCGACCCGCTCCGGCCGCTGGATCATGAACTTCGGCGTGTGGTCGGGCATCTTGACCTTGTCGCGCGGCCGGCCGCTGATGCGGGCCGACGCCTCGAAGAACTCCGTCGTCGTGGTGATGGGATGAACGCTGGAGACGTAAATGCCGCGGGGGCGCAGCTCGTGCCGCATGGCGCTGCAGAGCATGTTCTGCGCGGCCTTCGTCGCCGCGTAGGCCGCGTGGCGGGGCAGGGAGAACTTCGAGAGGCAGCTCGAGCACATGAGCAGATGCCCGGGTCTGCCTTCATCGATGAGCCGCTGCGCGGCGGCGCGGAGCAGCTTGACACCCGCGAAGAAGTTGACATCGAACATCCGGCGCCATTCCTCGTCGGTGGTGTCGAGGACGGTCTTGTTCATGCCGTAGCCGGCGTTGGAGAAGACGGCATCGAACCGGCCGAACTCGGCCCGGGCGGCGTCGAGCAGGCGATCGGACATCCCGGGCTCGGCGACGTCGCCGACGACGGGAACGGCCCGGCGGCCGGCGTTCTCGGTTCGCCGGACCACCTCGCGCAGGCGATCCTCCCGTCGGGCGGAGAGGACGACGTCCATCCCCGCTTCGGCGCACCGGAGGGCGGTGACGGCGCCGATGCCGCTGCTGGCGCCGGTGATGATGATGACCTTGCCGTGCAGGTCGCGTTTCATGGCCGCAGACGGTAGCAGGCGGGGGCGGGGGAGGCCACATCGGGCCGTTCACGCCGCGGGGGGCAGTTCGGACCGGCTGCCGCCGCTTCGTTTCCGCCCGATCCCATCGGCTCCCGCCGCTGCGTCAGCCATCCACCGACGGCTGCTACACTTTTCCATGAGGTTGCCGCGATGAGCGAACGCATTCTGATGCTCTACGACGAGCGGATGCTGGAACACGTGAACTTCCCCGGGCATCCGGAGCGTCCGGATCGGCTGCGGGCGATCCTGCGGGAGTTGGCGCGGTCGCCGGTCGAGGGGCTGGAGTGGTTCAAGCCGAACGCGGCATCGCTGGAAGAGGTTCGCCGCGTGCACAGCGTGGCCCACGTCGATCGCATCGATCTCATGCGGGGCCGGACGTCGCGGCTGGATCCGGACACGGGCGTCGCACCCGGCTCGACGGAGGCGGCGTACCGCGCCGCCGGCGCCGCGGTCGATCTCGTCGAGGCCCTCATCTCCGGCGAGGTGAAGCGGGCCTTCGCCCTCGTCCGACCGCCGGGCCATCACGCCGAGCACGATCGCGTCCGGGGATTCTGCTATTTCAACAACATCGCGATCGCGGCCGAGCATGCGCGGGTCAGGCACGGCTGCAAGCGGATCCTGATCATCGACTGGGACGTGCATCACTGCAACGGCACCCAGGGCTCGTTCTACGAGACGGACGAGGTGCTGGTGTTCAGCTCCCACCGCTATCCGTTCTTCCCCGGCACGGGCTGGCTGGACGAGACGGGGGAGGGGGATGGGGAGGGATACACGGTGAATCTTCCGCTGACGGCGGGGACGGGCGACGGTCTGGTGGTCGCCCTGTATGAGTCGATGCTGCCGCCCATCGCGGAGGCGTACCAGCCGGATCTCGTGCTCGTCTCGGCGGGGTTCGACGCTCACCTCTATGACCCGCTGGGCGGGCTGCGGATGACCGAAGAGGGGTTCGCCATCGTGTGCGCGCTGGCGCGCGATCTGGCCGACCGCTACGCGGGCGGCCGGCTGGGGCTGTTCCTCGAGGGCGGCTACGACCTCGATGCGCTGGGAAAGAGCGTGCGCGTCTGTCTGCAGATGATGACGGGGGAGAAGGCGCCCGCGCCGGGGCGGGTCGAGGAAGCGGGGGCCGAAGCGGCGCTGGAGCAGTTTCGGGGGGTGTATCGGCCGTACTGGCCGGTGCTGGCGGAGTGAGGGGCGCGATGGACGGGGGTGACCCGGACCTTCCTCGCTGCGCTCGTCAGGTCCGGCTTCCGGCAGGCCTCAAGACCCGGGTCTCACCACTCACGTCTCAGATCGTGGACTCGGTGACGCGGAGGACCTCTTCGACGGTGGTGTTGCCCGCGGCGACCTTTCGGAAGCCGTCTTCGCGGAGCGTGACCATGCCCCGCTCGGTGCACTGCCGTCTGAACTCGGTGACGTTGGGATTCCGGGCGATGGCGTCGCGAAGATGATCGTCGAGGACGAGCAGTTCGTAGAGGCCGGTTCGGCCACTGTAGCCGGTCTCCCGGCAGCGGTTGCAGCCGGCGCCCTGCATGACGGTGTCCGTGTTGATGCCGTGCATGGTCAGGAAGTCGGCAATCTCTTCCTTGACCGGGACCTCCTCCTTGCAGGCGGCGCAGACGCGTCGGACGAGCCGCTGGGCAAGGACGGAGTTGACGGCGGCGGCGACCAGGAACGGCTCGATGCCGATGTTGATGAGCCGGGTGATCGACGAGGGCGCGTCGTTGGTGTGGAGGGTGGAGAGGACGAGGTGGCCGGTCATCGCCGCCTGCACCGCGATCGTCGCCGTCTCGAAATCGCGGATTTTGCCCAGCATGATCACGTCCGGGTCCTGGCGGAGCAGCGCCCGCAGCGCCGCGGCGAAGGTCATTCCGATCTTCTCGTGCGTCTGGATCTGCGTGATGCTCGACAGGTTGTACTCGACGGGATCCTCCACCGTCGACACGTTGAGCTTGCGGAGATCGAGCTGCCGGAGCGAGGAATAGAGCGTGGTCGTCTTGCCGCTGCCCGTGGGGCCGGTGACGAGGATGATGCCGTGCGGCTGGTTGATCTGGTTCTTCCAGATCATCAGCGTGTCCTCGGAGAAGCCCAGCTCATCGAGGGAGACGCTGATCGAGCGGTTGTCGAGGATACGCATCACCGTCTTCTCGCCCTTGGGGGTGGGGACGGTGGAGACGCGCAGGTCGAGCTTGCGGCCGAGGACGGTGGCCCGGATGCGGCCGTCCTGGGGCAGGCGGCGCTCGGCGATGTCCAGGTTGGCCATGATCTTGAGGCGGGAGGTGAGGGCGGCGTGCATCTTCCGCGGCGGGTTCATCATCTCGAACAGCACGCCGTCGATGCGGAACCGCACCTTGAGCGTCCGCTCCTCCGGCTCCACGTGGATGTCGGAGGCGCCTTCCTTGAGGGCGGTCTGGATGATGTGGTTGACGTAGCGGACGACGGGCGAGGACTCGGCCTCGCCGATGTCCACGTCGTCGTCCTCCTCCTTGACGACCTCCACGTCGTCCTCGTCCACGTTGGAGAGGATCTCATCGACGTCGTACTCCTCGGCTTCCGCCTCGCCGAGCAGTTCGATCACGCCGCGGATGTCGTAGCCGGTGACGAGCACGTGCTTGATGGAGCGCACGCCGAGCCGGCGCTTGACATCATCGAGAAGGAACACATCGTCGGGATTGACGGTGCCCACCACGAGGCGGGTCCCTTCCTGCCGCAGGGGCATGACCAGCTTGGACTTGCAGTAGTCGGGGGTGAGGCGGTGCAGGGCCTTCAGGTCGTAGGCATCGGGAGCGCCGGGGTCGATCCGCTCGAAGGGCAGCCGGGCGAGTTCGGCCACGATCTGCTGGACGGCGACCTCGTCCACCCCCGTCTCGATGAGCACCTGGGCCAGCCGCTTGCCCGGGGTCTGTTTCATCACCCGCTCGGCGGTGGCGAGCTGCTCGGGGCTGATGACGCCGCGCTGGGTGAGGATGAGGGCCAGATCGGCCTGTCCCGTCGAGGCCTCCTCATCCTCGGGGCTGAAGATCGCCGACAGCGCCGCGTCGCCCGTCTCCTCGGGCGCCGGGGCGGATTCGTCCGTCGTCGGCGGGGCCGGCGGTGTCGAGGGCGCGCCCTGCGACGCCGGCGGCCGGCTCGGCGACGGCTCCTTCGGCGCGGCGGGATCCGGCTCGCCCAGATCCTTGAGCAGATCGTTCAGATCGAACTTGCCCACGCGTTCCTCCCCTTGCCGCTTGATCGGCTCAGTCGAGCACCAGCGTCACCGGCACCGTCAGCTTGTACTCCGGCGCTTCGGCGACGAGTTTGACCGCGTCGGCGGAGATCGCCTTCACCCGGAAGGTGGCCTCGATCGGTCCGACCGTGAACGTGTCGCCCACGCGAACGATTCGGCCTTCGATGACGGCCAGGGGGACGGAACCGTCCATCACGGAGGTGAGCTTCAGGTCCGCGCCCGCCTGCTCGAGCTGCCCGCGGCGCTGCCGGCGGCGCTGTTGCCACTCCAACTGCTCGCGGGTCGGGCCCTGCTCGTCGAGGGTCGAGTCGGGCGTGATTGCCGGCGCGACCTGATCGATGATGAACGGGTTCTTCTGCACGTTCTGCAGCGCGACCTGGCGTTCGGTGTACGGTTCGCTGAGGACGGCGAGGACGTGTTCGTCCTTCATGGCGGTACTGAGGTCCGTGACGTCCTCCGAGGCCTGCCCGTCCTCGCGGATCTCTTCGAGGAATCCCTCGATGATCTTCTCGGTTTCGCTGTCGAAGGAGTTCCACGCGGTGGCCTTGGTCAGGGTGCGCATGGAGAAGAGCCCGGCGACGGCGATGAGGACGACGGCGACGATGAGCAGGGTCCCGCCGCCGATCTTCCGGTTGGTGCGCGCCCCGGCGAGGGGATCGAGGGCGGTTTCATCGCCCACGTCGCCGGTGCCCAGGGGCATCGTCACGTTCTGCGGCTCGGCGCCGCCCTGTCCCGGGGTGGCCGGCTCGGATCCGTTGAATTCGCTCCCGTTCACGGTGCGTCCTCCGCTGGTTTACGCGCCCCCGTCGCCGGCGGGCTCGAAGTAGATGCTGAGGGTGAATTCCGCCTTCATCGCCCCGGGCGGCTGATCGGTGTTCTGCGGGGTGTTGCCCGGCCCGGCCCGCTCCAGATGCAGCTCGTGGACGCGGGTGATCCGCGGCAGGTTCTCCAGTTCCAGCAGGAACTGGTAGAAGCCGTCGAACCCGCCCTCGATGACCATCTTCAGGGGCAACTCCTGGTAGAGGGCGGCGGGAACCGGCTCCTCGCTCTTGACGCTCTTCACCGTCAGCCGATTCCCCTTGGCCATCTCCGAGACGCGGCGAAGGACGACGTGCACCTCCTGTTCGGAGGGCAGTTTCTCCTCGATCAGAGCGACCAGCTCCTTGCCCTCCTCGATCTTCAGGCCGATGTCGTCGATCCGCTGCTTCATCTGGTCCAGTTCATCCAGCCGCGCCTGCTTGACGGAGATCTCCTGCAGCGCCTGCTGGATCTCCTCGTTGCGCGGCTTGAACACGTAGAACAGCGAGACCGCGGGCACGGCGAGAAGCACGATGAAGAAAATCGCTTCGCGGAATCGGAATCGCATGGTCAGTCTCCCGTCCGGCCGCTCGGGCCGCTCGCACCGGCGCTGGAGCCGGGGAGGATCGGTGTCGTGAACTTCAACTCGTCGGACATGGGATTGCGTATGCCGCGCGGCCTGGCGAGGGGATCGACGCGCCGCACGTCGGCGTCGGGATCGAGCCTGAGCTTGATCTCGAACTTCCGCATCACCTGTCCCTCGATCTCCTTCTCCTCGGAGTACTCGAGGGTCACCTCCTCGAAGAGGGGATAGGTGTTGAGCTCGGCGAGGTACTGGGAGACCTCCATGTCGGTGGGGGCCACGCCGACGAGCGCGACGGACACGCGGTAGCGCGGCGGGCGGATCTTCTGCACCTCCTCCGCCGCCTCTTCCTTGGTCTTGCCCCGCCGCGCCTTGAGCCGGTTGTCGTCCTCGTCCCCCGAACTGACGCGGCGGATGACCGGCTTGATCTTCTCGCTCGTCAGATCGAACTCCAGCAGGCTCAGCCGGTCCGGCATGCGGTTGACCAGCTCGGCGAGCAGGATCGAGCGGGGGACGCGCTCGACGAGGGCGGCAGCGAGTTCCGCCTTGTGCAGCATCTCGTCCTTCTGCTCCTGCAGCTCGGTCAACTCGCGGATCTCCTCCGCCACCGTCTGGTAGCTGCTGTTGATCGTCATCTGATCCCGCTTGACCTGGGACCATTTCTGGTTCGTGACCATGAAGGCGAGGAACACGCCGAGCATCACCACCGCGAACA
This sequence comes from Planctomycetota bacterium, assembly GCA_034211115.1. Classification (GTDB taxonomy): domain Bacteria; phylum Planctomycetota; class Phycisphaerae; order Phycisphaerales; family SM1A02; genus JAXHTH01. The sequence goes on from JAXHTH010000230.1 coordinate 21,672, forward strand.
GCACGAGGCAGATCAGATTGGTGCGGCGTTCGGCCTTCCGGGCCAGGTAGTCTTCCGGCAGGAAACTGGCGTTGTTGCTCATGGGCGGATCCTCTACAGATCAGTCGGGGCGGTACACAGGCCGCAGGCGACGGCCCAGCCCGGTTGCGGCTCGTCGAGCTTCAGTCCGGGGGTGGACGGCGTGCCCTCCCGCGACATGCGGGCCAGCGGGTCGCCGAGCTGGGCCGGAACCCGAAGCGATTTCACCACGTGCTGGCACATCCACACCTGCCGCGCCTCCCCGCCGAGGAAGATCGCCCGATCGATCGTGCGATCGGGAAACAGCCCCCGGTGATAACGCAGGCACATCGAGAGCTCGTCGGCGGTGGTGTCCAGCAGTTCGGTGAGATCGACGTTCGCGGCCCGGCTGTGGCTTTCCGCCGGCTCCACCTCGGCGCAGAACTCCGCGGGGATCATCCCCGTGCGGCGGTCCGCCTCCGTGGCGGAGGAAGCACCGTGTTCGGCCGCGGCCGGCGCGGTGGGCGCGCCGCCGGTCACGGGTATCCCGTCGGCCGCGGGCCGGGCGTCCGGCTCCGTCTCCGGCGGACGCGGCCCCGTGGCCCGGGCGACCGGGCCCTCAAGAGACAGACGGTGGGCGCGGGCATAGCCGGCGTCGCATTCCAAAGCGGAGGCGATCATCTGATCGAAGTGCCGTCCCCCGATCTGGATGCATCGCGCGAAGACGACCTGTTTTCCGTGCGAGATCGCCACGCTCGTACCGCCCCAGCCCAGATCGACGTACAGCGTCGTCAGATCCGCATCGGACTGGCGGCGATGCAGGTGGTCGAAGGAGCGGACCATGGCCAGGGTGGTGGTGTGCACGCCGACCACGCTGAGCTTGCACTTGCGCAGCAGCTCGACGTAGCGCATGACCGTGTCGCGGGCGATGGCGAAGCAGATGACCTCGCTTCGAGCCTGCCCGTCGCGCTGCACGTCGGCCACGTCGACCCAGCGGACGACGACGCTGTCCGGCGAGCAGCCCATCTGCTGCTGGAGCTGGCCCTTGATGAGATCCTCGCGCTTCACGCCGTCGGCGCTGACGAGCTGCATGTGCTGGATGAAGGTCTGGCTGGAGGGGACGGTCACGATGGCCCGCTTGCCCTTGAAGCGGCCGGCGTGGAGAAGTTTGGGCAGCTTGGCGGCGAGGAAACTGAGGAGCTGATCGGGCTCGAAGCGGACGGCGTCGGGAATGGTCAGCTCCGCCGCCGCCACGATGTTCGGACGCTCACCGCCGCTGATCTGAAGCAGCTTCACCGAGGACGTGCCGAAATCGATCGCGATCGGCGAGGCGTGCGTCGAGAACATCGAGATTCCCATCGGCCCTCTCCAACTCCGTGGCCGGCGCGCGGAAGCGGCCGCCACGCTGTCCATCGACGCCGACGCGATGGCAGTTGAGGCGGCAGGCCGTTCAAGACCGGCCGCGGGGGACGATGCGCTCGATGATTCGGGTTGGGGGCGACCGCGGTGCCGATAACCGCGCGCGGGGTCGGGGCGAACGTCAGCCCAGGCCGTACAGGCCGGATTCGCCGATCAACCGGATCGCGCGCCCCGCCGCCTCCCCCAGGGCCTGGAGGGCGGCCGGGAAATCCCACTGCTGGGCCGACCGATCGCCGGTGAGGTTGCTGATGGCGCGAAGCTCGATGGCGGGCACGTCGAGGCGGCGTGCGGCATGGACGACGGCCGCCCCCTCCATCGCCTCCGCCAGCGCGTCGGTGCGCCTCGCGATCGTCGCCGCCGCGTCGTCGGTGCCCGAGCAGGTGGCCACCGTCGCGACGGGCCCGATGCGAAACGACGCGCTGAGCACGTCGAGCAGCGCGTCGTCGACGGGGACCGCGTTGCCGTCGAAATCGCCCAGCGAGAGGCCGATGGAGGCGAGATCCGCGAAGCCGGTCGGCGTGAGCAGGCCTTCCTCGGCATAGATGCAGCTCGAGGCGACGATCGTATCGCCGACGTTCAGGCCGCTGCCCGGCAGCGCCCCGGCCAGGCCGGCGCTGATGACCGCGTCGAACGGGCCGGCGCGGAGGATGGCGTGGGTGGTCGACGCCGCCGCGTTCGTGCGCCCCACCCCGCCGGCGATGACCAGTGCGTCCTTCCCCCCCTCGATCGCGCGGGTCTCCCGGTCAACGGCGGTGAGAATGAGCAGACGCATGGGAAGAAGCTGAAAGCCGGAAAGCTGAAAGGAGACGATCAGGCGGGCGTACGTGAATGCGCCGAGTCATGACTCTTCGCATCTCCGAGGAGAAGTCCGTCGCGCCCTCTCCGTCAATCCAGTTTCCGCAACCAGATGTTCCGGTAGCGGACGGGGCAGCCATGGTCCTGGAGCATGAGGGGCCCGGCGGGAACCATCTCCTCGTCCATCGCCGCCGTGGTGGTGTGCGACACCTCCTGATGGTTGTGGACGACGATGCCGTTCTGGAGGACGGTCATGTACGCCGGCGCCGTCATTTCACCCGACTCGTCGAACCGCGGGGCGCGGAAGATGATGTCGTACGTCTGCCAGGTCTCCGGAGGCCGGCTGACCGCGACCAGAGGCGGGGCGATGGAGTAGATCGCGCCGCAGCGGTTGATCGCCGGCTCATCGCCGAAGCTGTCCAGCACCTGGACCTCGTAGCGGCCGTGAAGGTAGACCCCGCTGTTGGCGCGGGCCTGTCCCGTGCGTCCCTCCATGCGCGGGCAGAGAAACTCGATGTGAAGCCGGCAATCGGTGAACCGGAGGTCGCTGATCGCGTGGCCGTCCGTCACCATCACCGAGCCGTCATCCTGCACCGGCCACGAACTCGGCTCACCGCGGCGGTCGTGCCAGCCGGCCCAGGAGGACCCGTCGAAGAGGACGATCGTCTTCTCGTCGATCATCGGCGGAGCGGCGCCGAGGGTCGGCGAAGGACCGGGATCGGACACGGCCGGTCGGTCGGCGTGATGGTCGTGATCCGTCTGCATGCCCCACGCGGCGGCGGCCGCAGCGAGGAGCAGGGCGAGGAAGCGAGCCACGCGGGACCGTTGACGCCGCGCGGCGCGCTGCACGCTTCGTGGTCCGTCATTCATCTTCAGTCTCCCTGGAGAACGCCGGGGAAGCCGTACCTGACGAGCGCCGCGAGGAAGGGACGGGTCTCCGCGCCTCACCTCTCGCCGCCGCGCCGTGCGGCCAGTGTAGCGAGATCGGGGGGAGCCCACGGAGGTGCGGCAGCCGTGGGCGTCCCGTTCCGATCCGGCAAAGAAGAACCGCGCGTCAGGCGAAGATGAACTCGTGCTCGGCCCGCTCGGGCACGAGGCGGCTGCGCAGGCAGGCGAGAATCGTCTCCAGACGCTGGGAGACACGCGATTCGCTGATCCCCAGCGTGGCGCCGATCTCCCGCATCGTCATCTCCTCGTAGTAGTAGAGGATGATGATGAGCCGGTCGCGGCCGTCCAGGCCGCGGGTGAGGTAGCGTTGAAGATCGCGCCGGGCGGCGGCGAGGGCCGGCTCCACCTCGCTGCGATCCGGAAACCCGTCCATCGCGTCCGCGTCCGGATGATGCTCGCCCTCCGAGTCGCCCTGAAGGCTGCTGAACGGCACCATCATCGCCGGGTCGCGATCGGCGAGATAGCGCTGGAAGACCGGCTCGGGCTCGTCGAGCAGTCGGCGCAGGTCGTCATCGTCCGCGGGCCGGCCGTGCCGCTTGCGGAAATCCTCCAGCAGACCCTGGATCTGCTTGGAGCGCACGCGGGTGAGGCGGGGGACCGAATCGATGGATCGCAGGTAGTCCTGGATCGCGCCGAACACCCGCCGGCGCGAGAAGGTCTCGAAACGGATGTCGCGGTCGGCGTCGAAGCGGTCCATCGCGTCGATCAGGCCCAGGTATCCCTGCTGGATGAGGTCGTCCAGCTCGACCTGCACGGGCAGATGAGCGCGCACGTTGACCGCGATGGGACGGACGTGCGAGGCCATGTAGTGGTTGATGAGCCGATCGCGGGCGGTGAGGGAGCCGGAGGCGCGGTATCGACGCCACTCCTCGGCGATGGCGGGCGGGGTTTCGTGGTGCGGGTGCGCGCGGCCGTGATACGCTCGCTCGCCTAGCGCGATGGGCATGATGGTCGATCCTTGACCGGGCTGTCGGTTGTGGACGCCGCGCCGCCGATCCGTGACTGCACGGGCTTAATCCCATCGGCAACGGGCGGAGAATTCACCAGTTTTCGCGCGCCGCGGCCACAGGCCGATCGGGCGGAGCCCGTCGGGGGCATCGCCGGCCCGCCCGGCGCGTCGCCCACCGCGTCATTCCACCGGGATGAGCGGGATGAGCACCCGGACGAAGATCGTCAGCAGGATCGCCCCGGCGATCATGGCCAGCACGATCAGCGTGGTCATCACCGCCACCTGCCGCCAGAACTCGCGGAGATCCGGCACCCGCATCGCCTTGTAGATCACGGAGATGCCCAGCGCGAGGGGGATGAGCAGCAGGAACCACCAGTCGTGGAAGACGGGGATGGGATCGAGCAGCGGGATATAGGCGAGGATCGCGGTCACGGCTCGGCGTCGCCCTCCCGTCGCTTCGCCGCACTCGGCGGGACGTAGTAGAGCGCATCGAGGATCACCACCACGTTCATCAGGCCGGCGAGAGCGATGAAGAGCGTGCCCATCTCGTTGACCCGCCCCAGGCCGATCCGGCTGAGTCGGCGGCGCAGGTCCGGATCACCCTCGACAAACCGCCGACGACCCTCCGAGCCCCGGCTCCAGTCCTCGGGCACCGTCTGGACGAGCCGCTGGTTGGCGATGTCGGCGGCGAAGGCGAGGGGGCCGCAGAAGCTCTGGGCGAGAAACCACAGCTTGTCGTGCCTCCGATCCACGCAATCCAGACCGCCCACCAGCAGCCCGCCGAGAAACAGGAACAGCACGCCGAACATGATCAGCAGCCCCCGTTTCCGCTCGCCGAGGCTGATATGGCCCAGCCCGGGCCAGAGCCAGGCGAGGATGGCCGCGGTGGGGCTGAAAACGGCCTGCGGTTGCGGTTGGCTGGAAGACGACGCGGCCATGGGCGGGTTGATGATCCGATGCGGCGTGGCGGGGATCCGGCTCCAATCGGCCTGATCGCCGGTTCAGAGGACGCCCGGCAAACGCCGACAATGGCTAGCGTAGCGTATCCCGCCGTCCTTTTCCTCCGGGATGGGAGCGAGTCATGGCCGACCGCGAAGAGAACCGTGAACACATCGATCGGGGAGCGGATCGCCGTCAGAGCGTGGTGGACCGTCGATCGGGCCTCGATCGCCGGCAGACCTCGGAGGCCGCCCAGGAGACGCGTCTGGAGCGCCGGCGGGGGCCGGGTCGACGCCGCTCCGACTTCCGCCGCGCCGCCGAAGAAGGCGAGATGACCCAGGAGCAGTTCATGTTCATCATGGCCATCGACACCTTCAAGCAGGTCAACGACGTCACCTTCCCCACCTGGACCGACGTCCTGGAGGTCATTCGCAAGCTCGGCTATCGCAAGACCATGCCCACCGAGCTGAACCTCGGGAGCCGCGTCGAGGACTGGACGGAGCGAGCCGATGCGCCCGGAGGCGTCCATCTGCCGCGCGAGGAAGAGAGCGAGGAGGCTTGAACACCCTCACCCCGGCGTTAGTGCCGCCCGGCGCGCCGCGAACGATCCGTACACACGGAGCACGCACCCGCGCCGCGCGAGGGGGATCGGGCCGCGGCTACTTGTACCAATCGGCGTTGATCTGAATGAACTTCTGCCACTCCTCGGGCAGATCCTCCTCCGGGAAGATCGCCTTGGGAGGGCATTCATCAACGCAGAGGCCGCAGTCGATGCACGTTTCCGGGTCGATGTAGAGCATCTCGGCTTCTTCGAACTCCGGTTCCTCGGACGTGGGATGAATGCAGTCGACCGGGCAGACCTCGACGCAGGCGGTGTCCTTGGTTCCGATGCACGGTTCGGCAATGACGTGAGTCATCTCGGAAGTCCTCAGTGGCTTGCTTGGGCAGGGGGCTCCTCGTCGGCCCCGAGCGGCGCATTGTAGGTGCTCGGGGCGGAAACGTGGGCCTCGGGGCGGCAAATCCGGGGGCAAAGTGGGGTCCCGGCGCGGCGAGCGGGGCCGGCTCTCGCCGGCCCCGCCTGCGTACCTTGGATTGTGCCGCGGGTCGTCCGCGTGCCGGACGCCCGGGTCAGGCGGCCTTCTTCCGCCTTCGGGTCTTCTTGCG
>JAXHTH010000231.1:0-9251 GCA_034211115.1 Planctomycetota bacterium
AAATAGCTCGGGGTAGTTGCGCTTGATCCAGCCGACACGCGATGCCGCATGCCGCGCCGCCTGGAGCTTCGACGACGCGGCCGACGCGGCGCGCCGGACGGATTCGATCTCGCGATGCAGTTCTTCGATCTTTGGCCGCAGGCGGTCGCGCGTCTCGTTGGCTTTCGCATTGAGCTTGCTGTGCTCGGCGTCGAGCTTCTCGATCGACGCCACCTTCGGCTCCAGCTCGCGCAGCTCGGCGACCACGCTGGCGTGCTCACGCGCCTTTTCGTCGCTGATGCCGAGCTTTCGCATCAGCTCGACCAGCTCGGCCGCGCCGTCGTCGCTGTGATCCGCGGCCGCGATGAGTTCCACGTAACGCTTTGCTGCGGCCTCGTCGACGTGGCCTCGTAACTGCGCGGCGCGCTCCACGATGTTGCGGGGGACAGCCGGCTCAGGCGCGGGCGCCGCGGCGGCTTCCGCTTCGCGCTTCTCGCGGCCGCGCGTGCGCAGGTAGATGGACGCGGCGGAATCGCTGACACGGGCGGGGACATTCTCGCCTTCGATCCAGCGGAGGATCGAGTCGCCGCGGAGCTGCCGCGCATGCGCGAGGCCCTGCGGGCCGAAGTATTTGCGTTCGGCGCGAAAACGCTGGTAAGCCCGCCAGGTCGTTCCGGGCGCGAGGCACAGATCCTCGTCAATTCGCTCCGGGGAGTAGTGCTGCTCGGGGTCGATAAGCTCGCTGGCGGTAGGCCGTGGCGGCGCGCTGGCGGGCGGGGGCGGCGCGAGAGTAGGCTCGATTGTGCTCGTCGCCCGATCTTCCATTGCCGCTCGCTTTTCGCGGACGGCGGCCGGGGGCTTTCGTGTCTTGGTACTACTGGGCATGGGCTTGTGTCTCCAAGGATGACGTCAGAAAAGAAACGCCGCGCGGGCGTCCGTGCCGCGCGCGGCGGAGAAAGACGGGATCAGGCGGCCGGGCGTGGGCCGCCGTCGCCCGGGATGCGTGCCTTCGGCCGGTTGGCGTTTGCCTCGCCGAGCATGGCGGTGCGGAGCGCCGGCTCCGCGCGAGTGAGTCGGCGAACCGCCTCGGCGCGGGGCACGCCGCGCGAGACCTGGGCGCTGATGAGCGAGTTCCATCGCGCCGTCGCGTTGCCGACCGACTCCGCAGTGGTCTTCGCGGTGCGGTGAATCGCGGCGCGCGGCCTGTCCTGGTTCGCCTCGGCGACCATCGCGCGGCGCAGCTCGGGATCGGCCACCGCCGTCGTGCGGACCGCGGCGCGCCGGCTCAGGCCGCTCTGCATTCGCAGCTTCACGCGCTCCTCGAATTGTGCGGCGGCGCTGGGCGGGGCAGTCGCCGCCTTCGGCGTGGATTTTGTCGTCGGGGCACGCCGGCCGGGCTGCGGCGCCGGCGCGCTCGAGGTGCTGCGCGAGGGCGCCTTGGGGCGCGAGGGCGCACCCGCCGCGAGCCAGTTGTTCACGTCCGCGCCGAGATACAGTGACCGTCCGCCGGCGGGGGTAGTGCCGGCGAGACGACCGTTCTTGCGCGCGTTCTCGATGGTCTGCTCGGGGATGTCGAGCAGCGAGTTCAACTGGAAGGCTGTGTAGAACGTGTCCGGGTCGAGGGTGTGCCAGGTTGTCATGGTCGCGTCCTTTCGATGTGCCGCCGGCGACGGCGGCGGGGTTATGTTTCGTGAGGCGGGTCCTCGTTGATCGCCTCGTGCATGCCTTCGGCGAATCGGCGGAGAATCGCCTCGATGCGCTCCACGAGGAGCGCTTCGACGCGGCGCTTCGCGCCGTTGGCAAGGAGCCCCATCGAGTCCAGTGACGCCGCGGAGGCTCGGGCCTCCGCGAGTAGGGCGGTCTTGGTGTTGTGAATGACCGCGGCGATCTCCGCCCGGGCCTGGCCTCGTTCGACGTAGTTCTCAGCGAGAATCTGGATCTGATGGTGAAGCTTCGTCGTTTCTTTGTGGAGCTTTCGCAGCCGGGCGATCTTGAGCGGGTCCATCGCGCGGATTTCCCGATCGAGCGCTTCGCGCGGGTCCTCTGAATTGGATGACTCGGCTGCCCCGTCGCGCGGCGAATCATCGCGCATCGTCGTGTAGCTGCCGGTGGCATACGGATCGATCGTCCGTGCGGCCCATCGCGCAATCTTCTCGACCGTCTCTGCCCGCCAGGGCGGAGTCTTCTTGGCGGGAAAGTCCGGCCGCTTGATCCAGTCGAGAACGGTTGTCGTCGGCCGGTTGAGGGCTCGCGCGAGTGCTGCTTTGCTGCGGATGAGCTGAGGCATGGTCGAGGCCAGGGCGATCATCGCCGTCTCCTGCTGCTCGCCGGCACACGGCGCACGGCGCGCACGGGTAAACTTTTTGGATAGAGGCGCGCATTCTCCGCGCGATCAACGTAACCCGCGACCGTACCCCTCCGGGAAAGGACCCCGGGATCGGCCGGGGAGAAGATATAAGTCGCCAGCGCGGGAAGCATCATCGGTCGTCCTCCGGTCGTCCGAGCGTCGGGCCGCCGCGAGCGCCGATCGCCATCGACTCGACGGCCTCAGTAGTCCGCCGCATGTACTCCGTTGGCCCTTCGCCTACAAGCGTTCCGGCCTCCGTCGCGGTCCTGATCGCCTCCATTTCCTCGTTGAATCCGGGGGTCGCGCCGCTGATCGGTCCGCTGGCGTAATCGTCGCCCAGCAGCCAGCGGCCGAACCGCGTGCCGCCTTGGACCGCTTGAATGTAAGCTTCCGGGGCGTCGTTGCGTCGCATTCGCGCTCTTGCCTCGGCGTCAGCAGCTTCGTTGAGCAGGCGATAGACGCCCATTTCCGTGGTCCCGATTTCCTCCCGGGCTTCGGCCTGGCGCTTCAGCAGTGCTGCGGCGAGCTGCGGCTGTTGCTTGCGTGAGGCAATCATCTCGCCGAGGAGATCGCCCTCCTGCCCCGCGGTGACTGCGGCGGTGCGCTTCTGCAGCTCGGGCAGATTCAGGGACATGGTGGAGAAGGCGCGCATCGCTTCCTTCCGACCGAGGAACTTCACGAGCTCCTCGTCGGCCAGCCCCATATCCGAGATCGATCGCACGGACTCGGCGAGCGTCTGTCCCTTGAACCCGCCCTGCTTCACGAGGGCGGCGAGATACGAGGAGAGCTGCGTGCCGCCGAGCTCGGCGGTGCCGGACGCCTGCGCGAGCAGCGACGTCGCCGCGAGCATGGATTCATCGCGCATGCCGAGGCGCGCACCCATGTCCGCGCCTTTGGCCGTGGCCTCCAGCATCTGCTCGGCGCTGGCCGGCGCAAACTTCGAGGCGGCGAAGCCCTTGGACATGATCGCGCGGATGTCGCCGGTTTCCGCCTCCCCCATCGCGGTGTGCAGCGTCGTCGCGGCCCGCGCCATCACGTCCGGCTGCTCCACGATGCCGTAGAGCTGGCTGAACAGCTTGCGCTCGTGCCCAACGCCGGCCGACTGCAGCGCAAACATCGTCCGGCCCGCTTCGTCCAGCGACCGCGCGCCGCCGCCGGTGTAGATTTGTTCTGCTCCATGGATGAGTCCCTGTAGCTTGTACGGGTCCCCCATCGCGAGCTGCGTGAGCTGAGCCATGCCCATCTCGGATTGCGCGAGTTTTCGAGCGGCGGTGGCGCGGGCCTGGTCGGCCGCTCGCCACGCCGCGGCGAGGCCGCCGACGGCCGCGGTTGCGGAGAAGATGCCGCTCGCGTAGGCGGTGAGCTGTGTGAGCGCCTTTTTGCCGAAGCCGTCCTCGTTGGCGCGCTGCATCGACCGGCGGGTCGTGTCGCCGGCCTTTTTCCCGCTGCGCTCCGCCTGGGCGAGCTTGCCCTTGAGCTTCTCGACCTGGACTTCCAGCTTGGCGATCGAGCGCATGAGCTTCTGATCGTCTGCGCTCATTTCGACGACGAGTTGATTGCCGGCCATGTGATTCGTCCTTTTCGGTTTGCCGTGCTCGCCGCCCCGAGCGTGGTGTTATGAGCGGCCGTCGCCTCAGCCGGCGATCAGTGTTGCCTCGGGCGGGGTGAAGCGCACGCCCAGGCGAAAAGGCGGGCGCGTGTGCACATTCGGCGCGCGCAGCTCGGCGCCGTCGATCTCCGCCAGGTCGTGCTCGCCGATCTCGATGCGCGTGAGGCGTGCGTCGTCTTCGGCTCGCTCGGTTGTGGGGTCGCGATGTAACATCGTTCTGCTCCGTGAAACCTAGAAAGGGATGCTCGCTTCGTCGATCTCATCGGCCGGCTGCTCGTCGGGCGCGTCGGTCGCGCCGTCCTGGGCCTTTTGCCGCTTCATCTCGCCCAGGGCGATCAGGGCCTCACTGATCGGCTGCAGCGCCGCCGCGGGGAGTTCCTCGGGTGACAGATCGGCGATCGTGTCGGCGCACACCGGATCATGCTCGCGCAGGTAGTCGATGAGCTCCGTGTAGGTTGTTGACACCTGATTCAGCCGATCATAGAGCCGCTGCGCCCCAGCGCCGCCGAGCACGCGATGAACGCGACGCCGGGCAGGTGCGGGCGTGCGGGAGGACGTCGGCGACGAGCTGTTGCGGTCGTGGTAGTCGGGATGCTCCTCAGCCGGGGTCGGTGCGTAATCCCCGAGCACGGCGATCCAACTGAAGCACATCCTGGCGACCTTGCCCGTCGCTCTCGTGATTGCCATTGAGCGGCGCGCGTACCTCGGCCGCTCCGACCACACGGGCTTGCCGCGGCGATCGACCTCATCGGGGCTCCCGCATTCGGCAGACGCGCGGCCGATGATCCGCCCGTCCGTTGTCACGAGCTCCACGGTGGCGACGTAGATGCCATCCGATTCCTCGACGCTCACCTCGCGCACGGTGCAGCCGCACAACGCCGCGGCCGTCGTCCAGCCTTCGACGGTCACGAACTCCCGGCCCTGGATGCGGACGGCGAGTTTCCGGTCGTCGATGATCCGTTTCAGCTCGGTGGCGATCTCCGAGGCCGTGCTGACAAGCTGCTTCGGACCGGTAACGGCGAGGCTCCCGAGCTGTACGTTTGCGAGGGCGGCGTGATCGGCGGCGGGGACGATCTCGCTCGATTCGGTGGGGGCGGGCATGACATGATCTCCTGATGAGGACGAGGTCGGGGACGCGGCGGCCGCCAGCGGCGACGGCTCGCGGAGCCGAGCGGCCACGTCGGGCCGGGCCGCGGCGAGCGTGCGGCGGTATGGGAAACCACGTCGGCGGGCCATCACGCGACCTCCCTTCCGGGGGCCGGCGCGGTTCGCTGCTCATACTCGGCCTCGGCCGCGGCAGTCCATAGGTAGTTGTGCTCGAAGACCGCCGCCAGGCTCAGGTCGCCCTCGAGGGCGAACGGGCTCGGCGGCAGGAGCGACAGGTCATCGGCCGCGCGGGCGGTCGCCCAGGCCGCGATCCACTCGGCGAGGTCGGGCAGCTCCGTCAGCGTCGTCGTCAGCTCCAGATAGGCAGGGTGGCGCGTGAAACGCAACGGCGGCTCGTGCCACTTCGGTGGCGTCGTGACCCATCGCCGCATCATCGCCGCGGGGAGTTCGTGTACCCCGCAGTCCATGTCATTCAGGTGAATGCGTGGAATCAGGCGGCGCTCGCCGATGCGAGGCTCGAAGCTCCCGGTGTAGGCGCGGACGATGGCGTGATGGTAGGTGCAGGCGTTCCCCTCGATTGAGACCGGCCAGGCATGTCCGAGCCGGCGGTGCCAGGCATGCACCGGCTGCCCGGTCGCGCCGGCCAGGCGGTCGTAGAACAGCCGTCTGGTCTCGCGTGGGGTCATCGGCCGGCCTCCTCGATCAGCAGCCGCGCCCGCTCGATCGCCTCCGGCCGGCCGTCCTGGATCGCGGCGACCAGCGCGGCGTGGAGGTTGCAGGCCGTGGTGATGAACCGGGCGTTCCGGTCGGCGAGGTCGGGATTGCCGGCGAGCGGCACGTAGGCGAGATCGCCGTGCTCCTCGGTCCAGACGACGCGGGCGACGCCCAAGCCGAACGCCTCAGCCATCGCGTCCAGGTCGATGCCGTTCCCCTCGACGAACAGGTACGGTGGCGGGGTCGGCCCGGTCACAGTCCGCGGATCGGTCGCTGCCTCAGCGGTCATCGTGGCCCTTTCGATTCGGATCGCCCTCGCGCGCACGGGAGGTATACGTATCTCCTCGCGCGCGCCCGCGCAGGGGGAATACCCTATTAAGGCGCTGTTGGGCGGTGTCGTGGCGGTGTCGCAAAAATCGCGGGTTTCTTGGCGGTGTCGTGGCGGTGTCACGCGATGATAGCGCCAGACGGTTTTGCCCCGTGATCGCCACGAGAGCGCCCGAGAGCGCCCGACACCGCCCGTGTCCGCCAAGGTTTTTAAGAGGGGGTGTCATGGTCGTCTTCCGTGGGCACGAGCGGATAGTCCTTCGGGAGCATCATGTACCAAGGCTGGCCGATCTCCGATTTGAACCGGTCCGATTTGACCTTGAGGGCCGTCTTCGCACGCTCCAGCGTCCGCTTGGAAATCTCCGCCGCTGCCGCCTCCTTGTAGACGTCCTTCGTTTTGCTCGGCCCCCCATGGAGCAAGCTTTGGAGGAACGCTTTCGCCTCATCCACGGCCGTCTCGGGGTCGCCCAGGCCGCCAGCGCCCATCACCTCGTCGGCCGTCTCGTCGGAGCTGCCCTCTTGCCAGACGATGCGGGCGGTCGGTGAGCCCTCCAGGCGGAAGCTGAGCGTCGGCGGGGTCTTCACGCTCGTCACCTTGATGCCGGCGAACTTCCGCAGCTCGCGGTCCTCCCGGTCAGCCTCGACGCAGTGCAGAGCCCGCGGAAGGCCGGAGAATCCGCCGGCCCCCGTGATACGGTGAATCGCCCTCATCTGCGACGACTTGTTGAGGTGAGCGACGGCGACGACGGCGAGACGATGCCTCTGCGCGACGCGTACCAGCGGGGCCAGTGCCTCGCGGACCTGGTTCTCTTTGTTCATGTCGATCGAGCCGCCGAGGAACGTCAGGACCGGATCGACGACGACGAGCTTCACGTCGCCCCAGTCCTCGATGATCTCTTCCAGGAGGTGCGCGTCCCGCGTCACGTTCACCGGGCGCTCGGTGTCCCCCTCCATGACAGACGTGAACGCTTCGACGCGGGCGCAGTCCGCCCCCGCCTGGATCAGCCGCGGCTTGATGACCGTGGCGAGGTCATCCTCGCTGTTCATCATCACCACGTTCCCCACGGGCACAGGGTCGTCGGTGTCGGGCCACGGACGGCCGGTGGTGACGTGAGCCGCGAAATCGCAGGTCAGGAACGACTTTGCCTCGCCGGGCAGCCCGGCGATGAGCGTCAACGTCGATAGCGGGATGCGTCCAAACCAAAGCCACTCCACGCGCTGGGCCTCCACGTCATTCATGCGATGCCGGACCGCTCGGCTCGTCTCCGGTTCCTCTTGCTCCCGCCGTTTGTCCGCCTTCGCCGCCGAAGGTGCTGTTTGTGTCCGCCGCCGAGCCTTCCACTCGGAGAACCCCGGCTCCAGCGCTTCACGCAGATCATCCCACCCGGTCGCGCCGATGCCGCCGGCGCGGGCGTGGTGATTGCAATATGAGACCTTTCCGTCGTCCGCGACGGCCACGGCAATCGACGTGCCCGCGCCATCCTCGATTTCAGGATGCACGGGGCAGCGATCGAGCACCAGCAGCGTGCGATCGCCCGAGCGTTTGTGTGCGCGGACCGCGACGCCGTGGCGCTCCAGGTACGCGGTCACGCCGGCCGGGGTGCTCTCGAAACTATCGAACCGCCGGCGACCGTTGTGTTTTGGCGCCGGCGGCGTGGCAGGCGCGTGCGCCGGCGGATCGGCTTCGACCGCCTGGAGTTGCTCCAGGCTCACGATCTCCAGTTCATCGTCGGGCGGAATGAACCACGATCGGCGATGCGGCCGCGCGGGCGAATCACCGGCGCCTTTGAAGTCCTCCCCTTTCCGCGCCCACGTGCCGGCCACCTTGACGATTCGGGCTGGATTGTGATTCGCGGGATCGATCTTAACTTGCTCATCATCGAACCGCTCGGCGAGCCCCTGGAGCACGCGCCGGACGAGCCCGCCTTCATCCGCGGGCAAGTCGATCCGGTAGAGCAGGTGAACGCCGTTGCCGCTCATCGCGCGGAGCGGTTCCGGCCAGCCCTCGGACTCCTCCAAGAATTGGCGCACGACCACGGCCTTCCGTTGCGCGGCCTGGAGCTCTTCGGCCGTAGCCGACACGCCGGCGGGGCGAGCGGGATCGAGGTCGATCAGGAGCCATCGTCGCGAAACGATGTCGCGGTCGCTCGTGGTCTCCCGTGCCTTCGCGAGCTTATTGTGTGCCCGGGCGATGAGCTTCGGGTCACACGGGTTGAGTGTTACGTAGACGCCCGCCGCACGCCCGGGTAGGCGGTCGATGGCCAGGGCCGCGGCGTCGGGGGAGTCAAACCAGCCGGCCCAGGTCGCGGCGAACTGGCCGTCGGCCCGATCGGTCACGCGCAGACATCGGACCTCGAACACGTCGTCGGTTTCGTGCAGTGTCGCGAGGTATTCGGCGACGTTCGCGGACTGGCCTGCGGCCACGCTCATTCTGTGGCCCCCTCCGCTTGCTGCGCGAGCCACGTGCGCAGTTCACTCACCGGATACAACACCGTCTGCCCAAAACGCACAACGGGAATGCCGCTCGTGCGGTTCGCGGTGATGCTCCACAACTTCCGCCGCGAAATGCCCAGCGCCCTCGCCGCCTCAGCGGGCCGAAGGGCGAGCCGCGGCACGGCCGCGACCGGAGCCTCATCGTCGCCCTGGCCGGCGGCGGGCGTGGGCGGGCTGGCGGGGGGGGTGGTCATCGCATCCATGCGCCCTGCTTCACGCGGGCTGCCGCGCCTTCTCGCGACCGTCGATCGCTTCCAGCTCATCGCGGACGAGCTTCAGCGCGTTGCAATCGTAGAGTCGAGTGATGCCCGCGCGTTGGCGCGGCTTGATGGCGGACCGGCTGTTCAAAATGTGCCGGACTTGCGCCGCGTCGCGCCCCAGTCTCCGAGCGATGTCACCAGACGTCAGCAGTTCACCCATTTCTGTTACTCCTAGCCGCGGTCATTGTGTTAGTACCACTAAGTCGGACTGTGGGCAAGCAAAAGGACATGGAAAACGACGTCGCTAGCACTTTGACAAGTGAGTATTCAGGTTTGTGATCGCTTGCGCGCCGTGCAAGCGCTCGCCTTCACCGCACAACGCCGCGATGACCGTCGGTCAACTTGCGATAGCTTCACATAGTTTCCTCTGGCGTCTCACCGCATGCGACAGCTTCACATGGTTTGCGATGGTGTC